>NZ_JBNPWS010000009.1:0-179715 GCF_050433705.1 Paenibacillus sp. DS2015
TTCCACACGTACCCATCCCGAACACGACCGTTAAGCCCTCCAGCGCCGATGGTACTTGGACCGCAGGGTCCTGGGAGAGTAGGACGTCGCCAAGCAATAAAAAGAACATTACCTATATACGGTAGTGTTCTTTTGCTGTTTATAGAGGCAGATGTAATAAAGGTAGGCAATATTTAGTTAGATTCCTGTGACCATAGAGCATTCGTAAGTATGCGTTGTGGGTACATAA
Organism: Paenibacillus sp. DS2015; assembly: GCF_050433705.1. Taxonomy (NCBI): domain Bacteria; kingdom Bacillati; phylum Bacillota; class Bacilli; order Caryophanales; family Paenibacillaceae; genus Paenibacillus; species Paenibacillus sp. DS2015. The sequence goes on from NZ_JBNPWS010000009.1 coordinate 230, forward strand.
GACGGGTTGATTAGCAGAAATCCTATTGCTATACATAAAGAAAAGACTGCTACTGATGTAACAGTCTTTGTAATAGATTATAGGCTCTATAGAACGTAGATGGCGTCTAATGAATATACTCCGCTACTAAGTTTACTAAATATGAAACGAACTGCATATAGATTAAAGCCTTCTTGGGGATAAAAAGTTGAGTCGAAATTAATAGTAGAATCAGATTTATAAGGATCAATACCTGATATATCATTAGCGTCTGCCTTTTTCAATATAGAAATATATTCCTTTTTAGTTCCACTAAATTCAAAACTTATCTTATTCGTGAGAAAATTTTTGAGGTTGTCTTTCGTTACTTGTCTCCCCTGAAATGCGTTCTCTGCCGTGGATTCAGTAACATATTTATCAATAAATTTGTTAACATCGGTCATGTTACCACTTTCAAGGGCACTTCCAAGAAGGTTTAGTATCTGAACCATGTATGGTTTTACTTCTTTTTCTATCTGACTCAAAGTAATGTTGGAAGGTAATGTGAGTATTGTGCTACCCGTACTGCTACTTCCAGCACTACCGCTAGCACTACTACCATCACTGTTACTTGATCCATTATTAGTAGAGCTAGAACTATCTTTGTAAGGGATGCCAACGTTACTGTCTGCACTATTGATCGCGTTATCTGTTGAGAGCTATTATTCCAACTCACTTCGGCTCCTAATGCTTCAGAGACTACCCGAAGAGGTACGTATGTAGAGCCATCATAGACTAAGGCGGACAATTTATCCCCATTTGAATCTTTGGGGGTCCACTTTATCCCGTCTACCTTAAATGTAATATTGTGGTTAAGTGCTGTGCTTGGATTTTCTGGATTCCGTTCGCTGCTCCAGCGATAATAGATCCAAGAACTAAACTGCAAGCTAATACAGATACAACAAATACTGTTTTTGTTACTTTCATAAATAGCCTCCTAGAAATAAATATGTATTTATTACACTAACTAAAAGGTTCTGTTTCCCATAGTTTCATATAATTACAAGTCATATATTAACACATATCCTTATACTTGGGAAAGATATGGATGTCGCAGAGTCCAATCACAAACTGCTCATTAGGTTGGACACTTGTTGATTGCAGTATTATTAATTAATATACTCAATGGAAGTTAAAGTTCTTATGAAAGTGTTAGTATTTTTACACATGTAGTGGGCTAACCTTGTATTGGATGGGGTACAATGAACAATAGATTGATGAGTATTGATTACTAAAGAAACAGGAGAGAAATAGACACATGGGAAATACATGGACAGAAGAACACCTCATTTATTCTAATGAAATTGATTATAACGCCAATTGTCGATTATCTAATTTGCTGAGTTTGATGCAGCGTGCTGCTGATGGTGATGTGGAGCATATGGGGGGAACAAGAGACCAAATGCTCGCTCATCATCTTGGTTGGATGCTGACAACGATTGACTTAGTATGCGAACGGATGCCTAGATTTAATGAAACTATACAAATTAGGACATGGAATAAAGGTACGAAGGGGCCGTTATGGTTAAGGGATTTTAGGATATATGATGAGAATGATCTAGAAATCGCTAAGGCATGTACGTTGTGGGCTCTAGTGGATATTCATAAGCGTAAGGTGCTGAGACCATCCGCATATCCATTTAATATAAACTCTAACCATGATGATTCCGTTGGACCTGTGCCGGATAAAATGAATATATCGGATGAAGTCGAACTATATACATCTTATTCAATAACGGTACGTTACAGTGGCATAGACAGTAATAGACATTTAAATAACTCTCGTTATGCTGACTTATGTATGGATGCATTGACACCACCTGAGCTGGATACAATAGCTATATTGGGTTTCCATATTACCTATGTTCATGAAGTGAAGAGCGGAGAGCATATTGAAGTACTTCGTTCTGATCTTTTGAATGGATATATTTATTTCAGAGGACAATCGTTGGAAGGTACACGTTACTTTGAAGCATGTTTACATGTAGGATGATATAGTAATGTAATCCGCATAGCTCATTAAACGATTGGGTATGTTAATGGGAGGGGTGATATCATGCCATTTCATAAACCATTGAAAATTAACAACCAGCAGAATAAATCAAGTATTAAAGAAGAAGCGATAACATTACACCCGGAAAAGGCTGCAAAATATCCACCAAGCTTAAACAATATTCCTAAGCAGAATTCCTAAGCTCGATTGTCGTGGTGGTAATAGCTTATAGATTCATATTCAGAGCCCAATACTTTAAAGTATTGGGCTATTTACTTTTTGGATGGGATGTATTCAGTGATATACTAGACCTACAAGAAAGGAGCGAGTCATGAAATCTTTAATATTAGCAGAAAAGCCTTCCGTTGCAAGAGAAATTGCAAGGGTAATGGGCAGTAGAGAGAAGCATAAGGGGTATTTTGAAGGACCTAAATATGTAGTTACTTGGGCACTAGGACATCTCGTCGGTCTTGCGGAACCTGAGGATTATGATCATAAATTTAGTACATGGAATTTAGAGGATTTACCTATTCTTCCAGAGTCAATGAAGCTCAAGGTACTCCGGGAGACGAGTCAACAATTCAAGGTGGTTCAACAGCAGCTTCGACGTCAAGATGTAACTTCTCTAATCGTTGCTACTGATGCGGCAAGGGAAGGAGAGTTATTAGCCCGCTGGATTATTACCATGGCGAAGTGGAATAAGCCGTTCCAAAGGCTATGGATTTCTTCACAGACGGATAAAGCCATTAAGGAAGGTTTCGCATCCTTACGACCTGGACATGAGTTTGATCGTTTATACCATGCAGCTCGTTGTCGCGCCGAAGCCGATTGGATGATTGGTCTGAATATTACACGGGCACTGACTTGTAAGTTTGGGGCTCCACTGTCTGCTGGACGAGTACAGACACCTTCACTAGGAATGATTATGGATCGAGAGAAGGAAATTATCAATTTCAGATCAGAGGAATACGATACGTTATCGGTTGATTGCGGAAATTTCACGGCAACGTGGAGAGGTGCGAATGGTGATGCTCGGATGTTTGATCGGAAGCAGGCTGAGGCACTTCAGAAGCAAGTCCAAGGGAAAGCTGGCTCTATTCTTAAGGTGAAGAAGTCGGAAAAGGTGGAGCCGCATCCACTTGCGTATGATTTAACAGAACTACAACGAGATGCTAACAAAAAATATGGCTTCTCAGCGAAGCAGACTTCTAATGTACTTCAACGTTTATATGAACAACATAAAGTAGTTACTTATCCGAGAACAGATAGCCGTTATTTAACTTCAGACATGACGGATACGTTAAAAGAACGATTAGAGAGCGTAGCCGTAGGACCGTATGCGACATTGGCTAGACCCCTTCTACGTAAGCAGCTACCTATCACTAAACGAATCGTAGATGATAGTAAAGTAAGTGATCACCATGCCATTATTCCAACGGAAGAGACGTTACTACTGAATAAACTAAGTGCTGAGGAACGTAAATTGTATGACCTCATCGTGCGTCGCTTTATCAGCTTATTTTATCCACCAGCCCGTTATGATGATGTTGCGGTAACTGTTAAGGTGGAGAAGGAATCTTTCTACGCTAAAGGTACGACGGTAAAAGTTATCGGTTGGCGTGAGGTATATGGTGGTGAGATGGGTGATGAAGTAGATGAAGAGGTTGCGGATCATCACGAGAATCGTACTGTGCTCCCAGAGTTACGCGAAGGGGATGCTATAACAATACAACGGACTAACGTTCGCTCTGGACGTACGCTTCCTCCGAAGAGATATAACGAAGCTTCGTTACTCTCACAAATGGAGAAGCATGGATTAGGGACGCCAGCAACTCGTGCTGACATTATTGAGAAATTAGTTTCATCCGATACCATCGAACGACAAGGGAATGCACTACACCCCACAGGCAAGGGCAAGCAATTGATTGAGCTAGTATCACCACAGCTACGTACACCAGAGTTGACGGCTAAATGGGAAGCAGAGCTTGAGAAAATTGCAAAGGGTCAAGGAAGTCCGGAGCCATTCTTGCAGGGAATACGGAGTATGTCTAAAGAATTAGTATCAGGAGTTAAAGGGAGCTCAGCCGAATATAAGCCTCATAATGTATCGAACAGTCATTGCCCTGAGTGTAATACACGTTTATTGGAGAAAAAGAGTAAACGGGGTACGATGTTAATTTGTCCGAATCAAGATTGCGAGTATCGTCGTTCTGATGATAAAAAGCTATCCAATCGACGTTGTCCACAGTGCCATAAAAAAATGGAGATGAAGGATGGTAAGGCGGGTCTATATGTCCAATGTCTTTCATGTGGAATTACGGAGACGGTTAATAAAGATAATAAACATATTAATAAACGTGAAGAGCGCAAATTAGTCGAGAAATTTACACAACAGGAGACAGTGGGTTCTAATCTAGGTGAACTACTGAAGGCTGCAATGGAGCAGAAGAATAAGGGGTGATTCAAAGATCGATGAGCTGGGTATTATTGTGTCCTATCATCGATAGTTCTATAATGGAAGTGTAACATAAAGAATGAAATAAGGGAGTGGACATTCAGCGGATGAGAACTGCACTGTGGATATGGTTTATTTTTATCAACATGGTGGGATATCTAGTCATGTCTGAAGATAAGAAGCGTGCTCAAAGAAGGCGTGACCGAGTTCCCGAGAAAACATTGTTTCTATTAGCTGCCATGGGCGGTTCATTGGGTGTACTGATTGCAATGTACCGTAAGCGGCACAAGACAAGGCATCTTAGCTTTAGATTTGGAATACCTGCTCTACTCTTTGTGAATGCTGTGTTGTACGGATATTTCATGATGTAGAATCAAGATAATTAGCTAGATGAAAGAGGCGAAGCATATGTTATTTTCCAATATTTTATTAGCTTATGATGGTTCCAAAGCTTCAAATAAGGCCTTTGATCGTGCAATCGAATTTGCACAAGCCGTTCCAAATGCAACGTTAACGGTTATTCATGCTTTTGATTTTCCTCGAATCTTTATTGGTGAAGGACTGGCCCCAATTCCAGCTTCAGTGAATAAGGATTATTATGATCTTGCTGAGCAGACAGTGGAAGAAGTCAAGGAACGTCTTGCCGAAGCTGGTGTAAAAGGGAATGCACAATTGGTACAAGGTTCCCCTTCGCAAACCATTCTAGAATATGCCAAAAAGAACAATTCCGATATTATTATTATTGGGAGCCGGGGTCTTGGTGGTATTCGAGAATTCGTACTTGGTAGTGTTAGTCATAACGTCGTTCAAAATGCTAGAATACCTGTATTAGTCGTTAAATAAAAAAGTACATTTATAGCCAGTGCACCTGTCATTTCAGGATGAGCTGGCTATATTTATTTTATTTCTCGCTAAAAGCGAACGTTATTTTTAGATATTATATAAATGTTCGGGTTTGAGTTGACATAGAGTGAATGAGATTGTTAAACTGTAAGTATAGAGTGAATCAGCTGTAATACAAAGTGTCTGTAAATAGATCTCGTATAATGCCGGGAATACGGCCCGGACGTTTCTACCCGAATACCGTAAATTTTCGGACTACGAGGGAATACTGATGGAACCACGATGCTTTGGGAATAAAGCTCTGATGTTCTACGTCTTAGATTTGTCATTTTTTATCAATTGATGACAAATCTCAGTGTATTCCTTCCTAGTCCGGTGTCCTGAAAATAGAAGTATTTTCTTGGGCTTTCGGATTTTTTGAGTTTTTTGAGTTTAATGATAAGTAGTGATTCACAAGAGAGTGGGTTGAGGCATGTTACCAGAGGTTGCTGTCATTATGGGAAGTAAATCAGATTGGGAGACAATGAAGCATGCTTGTGAAATGCTAGATGTTCTCCAGATCCCTTATGAGAAAAAAGTCGTATCGGCTCATCGTACACCTGATCTTATGTTCACTTTTGCAGAAGAAGCTGCTGGACGTGGAATTAAGGTTATCATTGCCGGCGCAGGAGGGGCTGCTCATTTACCTGGAATGGTGGCTGCTAAGACCCTATTGCCCGTAATTGGTGTTCCAGTTCAATCGAAAGCACTAAACGGATTAGATTCATTACTATCTATTGTCCAGATGCCAGGTGGGATACCTGTAGCTACTGTGGCGATTGGTAATGCGGGAGCAACTAATGCCGGTCTACTTGCTGCTCAAATCATCGGTGCCTTTAATCCTGAAGTACAGGCAAGAGTGCAAGCAAGGCGAGATGCCATCCGTGATGAAGTGCTAGAGAGTAGTGATTCTCTATGAAAAATACAGGTAGAGATCTTGGAGGCAAACCTGTAGTAGGCAATAGAACGATCCTACCTGGGGATACCATTGGTATTCTGGGTGGTGGGCAGTTGGGTCGTATGATGGCGTTAGCTGGAACGGCGATGGGGTATCGATTCGTGACCCTAGACCCGACACCAGAAGCACCTAGCAGTCATACGGCTCATCAGATTGTTGCTGCTTATAACAATATAGAAGCTGCAAGAGAATTAGCTATGGCAGCGGACGTAATCACATATGAGTTCGAGAATGTGGATGCAGGAGTAGCTTCTCTATTAGAGAAGGAGTCATATGTTCCACAAGGAAGTCAATTACTATATACAACACAGCATAGAGTTCGTGAGAAGCAAGCTATAGAGAAAGCGGGCGTGCCAGTCGCTCCTTATCGTGTTATTGAAGGTCTGGATAGTTTGAAGGAAGCTGTAGATGAACTGGGTCTACCATGTGTTCTGAAGACAGCTACAGGCGGATATGATGGCAAGGGACAATTCGTGATCCGTCATGCGGAACAATTGGATGAAGCTTTTACAGAATTAGCGGCTTCCGGAAGAGAATTAGTACTTGAGCAGTTCGTATCCTTTCAGAGTGAAATATCTGTAATTGCAGCGCGTAGCCCGCAAGGTGAAGTGAAAACTTTCCCGGTATCAGAGAATATTCATGTGAACAACATATTGCATCTATCTATCGTTCCCGCACGGTTAAGTTTGAAAATACAACGAGAAGCACGTCAACTTGCAGAGAAACTTGCGACAAGTATGGATGCGGTTGGACTTCTTGCCGTCGAAATGTTCGTAACGGCGGAGGGTAAGCTGTATGTCAATGAAGTAGCTCCTCGTCCACATAACTCGGGACACTACACGATGGAGGCATGTGAGACCTCTCAGTTCGAACAGCATGTACGTGCCATCTGCAATTTAGAGCTTCAGGATACGGAGTTGCTTACTCCTGTAGTGATGGTGAATGTACTGGGACAGCATTTAGATGCAGTCATTCAAAGAGCGGGAGAACGTGATGAGATGGCTATAGAGCTTGGCGTGATTCCTAAGCTTCATTTATATGGAAAGAATGAGAGCAAGACAAACCGCAAAATGGGCCATATTAACTTGTTATGTAAGGATGTTCAAGAGGGTCTGGATTGGGTGGAACATACTAATATTTGGAGGTAGTGAATAAAGATGATCGAACGTTATAGTAGACCAGAAATGCGGGCCATTTGGACCGAAGAAAATAAATTTAATTCATGGTTAGAAGTAGAATTGTGCGCCTGTGAAGCTTGGGCTGAATTAGGGGTTATTCCTAAAGAAGATACCGTGTTACTTCGTCAGAATGCCAAGTTTGATATTGAACGTATCTATGAGATTGAACAGGAAACACGTCATGATGTCATCGCCTTTACTCGTTCGGTATCGGAGAGTCTTGGACAAGAGCGTAAATGGGTACATTATGGCCTGACTTCCACAGATGTAGTTGATACGGCCCTGGGTTATGTCCTTCTTCAAGCTAATCAGATATTAGAGAAGGATATTACCAATTTTATTGAAATTCTTAAAAATAAAGCCCTGGAGTACAAAGATACACCTATGATGGGCCGTACGCATGGTGTACATGCTGAACCGACGACATTTGGACTCAAGATGGCACTGTGGTATGAAGAGATGAAGCGTAACTTGGAACGTTTCCATCATGCCGCTAAGGGTGTGCAGTTCGGTAAAATGTCAGGTGCAGTTGGAACTTACGCAAATATCGATCCTTCTGTAGAAGAATTTGTATGTAAGAAGTTAGGTACAACCGCAGCACCGATCTCTACGCAGACGTTGCAACGTGATCGCCACGCTGAATATATGGCGACGTTAGCTTTGATTGCTTCATCCTTGGATAAGTTCGCTACTGAAATCCGTGCTTTGCAGAAGAGTGAAGTACGTGAAGTAGAAGAAGCATTTGCTAAGGGTCAAAAAGGTTCGTCTGCTATGCCTCATAAACGGAATCCAATCGGTTGTGAGAACATTTCGGGTCTATCCCGTGTCATTCGTGGTCATATGGTAACGGCTTATGAAGATGTAGCATTGTGGCATGAACGTGATATTTCACATTCTTCTGTAGAACGCATTATTCTTCCAGATGCTACAATGCTGCTGAACTACATGTTGAACCGTTTCGGTAACATTGTGAAGAACTTAACCGTATTCCCAGAGAATATGAAGCGTAATATGGCTCGTACCTTCGGAGTTCCCTTCTCAGGACGTGTCATGACTAAGTTAATTGATAAAGGCTTCAGCCGTGAGCAAGCGTATGATACGGTTCAACCACGTGCGATGCAAGCTTGGGAAGAGCAACGTCAGTTCCGTGACATTGTGGAAGAGACAGCTGAGATTACGGAGGCGCTTAGCCCTGCTGAAATCGAGGATGCATTCAATCCAAGTTGGCATTTGAAGCATGTAGATACCATTTTTAATAAATTGGGTCTGACATAAAGGTTGACTGATTTAGCTGTTGATCAGAAATTTACTGAACCGAGGAGGATGGACATGACATCAACGGCTATAGCTACTGCCGTGGAGCTTGTCAACGCGCCACTGCTTTACAAGGGTAAGGTTAGAGAGCTGTATGATCTAGGAGAGCACGTTCTAATTGTTGTGACAGATCGTATTTCTGCTTTTGATTATGTACTTGACCCACCAGTGCCTAACAAGGGGAATGTCTTGAATCGTCTAAGTGCTTACTGGTTCGAGCAGACTCAAGACCTGATGGAGAATCATGTCGTCCATACAGATGTTGAGCTACTTGGGGATATTGTCAAAGATAAGGCATTGTTGAAGAACCGAGTTATGGTAGTCCGTAAGGCAGAACGCATTGATATCGAATGTGTTGTGCGTGGCTATATTACAGGCGGTGGTTGGCGACAGTATCAGCAAACCGGGGAAGTAAACGGGATTCGATTACCAGCAGGTATGCGTAAGAACCAAGCCTTCGAACAACCTATATTCACACCAGCAGCTAAGAATGACGTAGGTCATGATGAAGATATTTCATTGGATGTGATGAAGGAATCGGTAGGAGAAGAGCTTGCGTTGGAATTGCAGGAAAAGAGCTTGCAGTTATATAGCTTTGCTCGAGCCTATTGCGCAGAACGAGGTATCATATTAGCAGATTGTAAATTTGAGTTCGGTATTTTAGATGGCCGAGTGATTCTAATAGATGAAATATTCACACCTGACTCATCGCGTTTTTGGGCTAAAGAGAAATATGAGCTCGATGTTGAGATCGATAGTATGGATAAAGAACCCGTACGTTCTTACCTAGCGTCTTCTTCATGGGATAAGAATAGTGTACCTGATCCGCTTCCACAAGAAGTTGTAGAAGAGACGACACGGCGTTATGTAGATATTTATTATAGATTAGCTAATACCAATACCAATGATTCGCCATTCTGAGGAGGAACGAACAGACAATGATTAAAGCAACCGTCTATGTCACCATCAAAAAGAGCGTACTTGACCCACAAGGAGTAGCCGTTCAAGGAGCACTTCATTCTATTGGATTCCAAGAAGTTGAAAGTCTTCGTATCGGTAAATATATGGAGCTTAATTTAGATACAGATGATCGTGCTGAAGCAGAAACAAGATTGAAAGCAATGTGCGAGAAACTTCTGGCGAATACGGTAGTCGAGGATTACCGTTACGAATTGGAGGGCTAAGCCCATGAAATTTGCTGTTATTGTGTTTCCGGGTTCTAACTGTGATATTGATTGCTATAAAGCGGTTGAAGATACAGTAGGAGAGTCCGTTGATTATGTATGGCACACGGCGACTGATCTTTCAGCGTATGACTGTATTCTTATTCCGGGCGGCTTCTCTTATGGTGACTATTTACGTTGTGGAGCCATTTCTCGATTCGCTCCCGTCATGTCTGAAGTGGCTAAGGCTGCTGAACAAGGAAAATTCATTCTTGGGATTTGTAATGGGTTCCAGATTCTAACGGAAGCGGGTCTGCTACCAGGTGCCTTACGTCGTAATATGTCGATGAAATTCCGTTGTCATGACACGGTGTTGAAGGTCGTTAACAACGATACGCCATTCACGCGTGAATATCGTAAGGATGAGGATATTACGATTCCAATCGCACATGGTGAAGGAAATTATTATTGTGATGAAGAGACGCTTGCGAAGCTCAAAGCAAACAATCAAATTGTATTTACTTATAACGATAATCCGAACGGATCGCTGGAGGATATTGCAGGTATATGTAATGAGCGTGGCAATGTCATAGGAATGATGCCACATCCAGAACGGGCAGTTGATTCATTGTTAGGTTCAGAAGATGGCAAACGCATGTTCACATCTATATTGAAGTCTTGGAGGGATTTACATGACGCAGCAGCAAATGTCCGTTAAAGAACCGACCGTAGACCAGATTGCGGAGCAACACATATATCAGCAAATGGGTGTGTCGGATCGCGAATACGAGCTGATTTGTGGGTTCATGGGTCGTAAACCCAACTATACGGAAATAGGCGTATTCAGCGTTATGTGGTCAGAGCACTGCGCATATAAGAATTCGAAGCCTTTGCTTCGTCGGTTCCCTACAACTGGACCTCGTGTTCTCATGGGACCGGGCGAAGGCGCTGGTATTGTTGATATTGGTGATAATCAAGCCGTTGTATTCAAGATTGAAAGTCATAATCACCCTTCGGCGATAGAACCTTTCCAAGGTGCTGCGACAGGGGTAGGCGGAATCATTCGGGATATTTTCTCCATGGGTGCTAGACCGATAGCAGTCCTGAATTCCTTGCGGTTCGGTAAGCTTGAGAGCGACCGTGTGAAATATTTGTTCGAGCATGTTGTATCAGGTATCGCAGGTTATGGTAACTGTATCGGTATTCCTACGGTTGGTGGGGAAGTGGTATTCGATGAAAGTTATGATGGGAATCCATTAGTGAACGCTATGTGTGTGGGACTTATCGATCATGACAAAATTCAACGTGGCGTAGCTAAGGGTGTAGGTAATCCCGTGTTCTACGTGGGTCCTCCAACAGGGCGCGATGGGATCCATGGAGCAACATTTGCTTCAATTGAACTAAGTGAAGAGTCTGAAGCGAATCGGACCGCTGTACAAGTCGGTGATCCATTCATGGAGAAGCTCGTTATGGAATCTTGTCTAGAGCTTATTGATAGTGGGATAGTAGTCGGAATTCAAGATATGGGAGCTGCGGGCTTAACTTGTTCCAGTGCAGAAATGGCTAGTAAGGCGGGTAATGGTCTAGAGTTGTACTTAGATCAGGTACCACAGCGTGAAGAAGGTATGACCCCTTATGAAATGATGCTCTCTGAATCACAAGAACGGATGCTGTTCGTCGTTGAACCGCGTGATGAAGCACAAGCACAAGAAATTTTTGATCGTTGGGGTGTTATTTGTACCAAAGTAGGTAAAGTAACTGATGATGGACGTTTGAAATTGATTCACCACGGTGATGTCGTTGGGGATATGCCAGTTACGGCATTAGTAGATGAGTGTCCAGTATATGATAAGCCTTCAACGGTTCCTGATTATTATAAAGATAGCGATAAAATTGATACGCTGCGCTATGAGGAAGTGACAGATCTTGAGGGCGCGCTTAAGCAGGTGCTATCATCTCCAAGTATAGCTAGTAAAGCATGGGTATATGACCAATATGATTACATGGTTCGGACAAGTACAGCCGTCCGCCCAGGTTCAGATGCAGCTGTGGTAACGATTCGTGGAACACGTAAAGGTCTAGCAATGACAACAGACTGTAACGGTAGATACGTATATTTGGACCCAGAAGTGGGCGGTAAGATTGCCGTGAGTGAAGCAGCCCGCAACATTGTATGTTCAGGAGCAGAGCCACTAGCGATCACAGACAACTTGAACTTTGGTAGTCCTGATAAGCCGGAGATTTTCTGGCAAATGGAGCGTGCGGTGGACGGATTAGCTGAAGCTTGCCGTGAGCTGAATACGCCGGTTATTGGGGGTAACGTAAGTCTTTACAATGAGAATGCGAGTGGCGCTATCTATCCAACACCTGTTATAGGTATGGTAGGTCTAGTACACGATCTTGATCACATTACGACACAGGACTTTAAGCAAGAAGGAGACATAATCGTACTACTGGGTGATACGATGGCTGAACTAGGTGGTAGTGAATTCCAAACGGTTCTGCATGGTGTCGCTGAAGGTCGTCCACCTGCACTTGATCTGAATGTAGAGAAGAAGCTATTATCTGCTGTATTGGGCGCGATTCAAGGTGGCCTCGTTCAGTCTGCACATGATTTGTCCGAAGGTGGATTAGCAGTAGCGCTTGCAGAGTCATGTATTAGTGGTGGGGTTGGAGCTAAGGTAAGTGTTGATACAGAACTTCGTGCAGATGTGGCCATGTTCAGTGAGAGTCAATCTAGAATATTACTATCTGCAACAGAAGAAAAGGCAGAACAATTGATAAGCTTTATTCAAGGTTTTGGAGTTCCGGTAGTTAAGTTAGGTACAGTAGCAGGAAGCAAGCTCGAGATCAATATTAACAAGGGCACTTCAGCAGTCAATGAATCCGTGGAGGCCTTGAAGCAGGTTTGGAAGGATGCGATTCCATGTCTCATGAAATAACGTCCGATATGTTGATTGCAAATGATGCCAAATTGTCATCCAAGATTCCTTCTCAGTTGTGGACCGGTGACTTTTATAATGAAGGTACAGGTAAGGATGATATTTTTGATACGTTAAAAGAAGAATGTGGTGTCTTCGGAGTGTTTGGTCATTCCGAGGCGACCTCGCTCTCTTATTATGGTCTACATGCTCTGCAGCATCGTGGAGAAGAAAGCTGTGGTATGTGTGTAGCGGATGGTAAAGATTTCAACTACCACCGAGGTATGGGACTGGTCAAAGAAGTGTTCGATAAAGATACAATGGCCTCTCTAGTGGGTGATATGTCAATTGGACATGTACGTTACTCTACAAGCGGAGATAGTCGTCTAACGAATGCACAACCGTTAGTGTTCAAATATCGGGATGGAGATTTAGGGATTGCTACGAACGGTAATATCGTGAATGCACCACAGATTCGGCGTGAGTTAGAACAGATGGGTTCTATTTTTCAGACGACGAGTGATACAGAAGTTATTGCTCACTTGATCGCTCGCTCTCCTAAAGATGTTGTGGAAGCAGCGAAAGATGCGCTGAGCCGTATCGTGGGTGGGTACGCTTTTCTCATCATGACGAACGATAAATTAATTGTGGCTTCTGACCCGAATGGACTTCGTCCGATCACGATGGGTCGTCTAGGGGATGCCTATATATTTGCTTCTGAGACGTGTGCATTAGAGACTATTGGAGCTGAACTAGTACGTGATATTCGACCTGGCGAGTTGTTAGTACTTGACGCTGATGGTTTACGGGAAGACCGCTTTATAGCACCACAGAAGAAGGCGATATGTTCGATGGAATATATTTATTTTGCCCGACCTGACAGTGATTTGAATGGTACTAACTTGCATGCGGCACGTAAAAGAATGGGGAGTAGAATGGCGCTGGAGGCGTTCATTGATGCTGATATTGTAACTGGGGTTCCAGATTCAAGTATCTCTGCCGCTATTGGTTATGCCGAGCAGACTGGCATTCCCTATGAGCTTGGATTGATCAAGAATAAATATACAGGTCGTACATTTATTCAGCCAAGTCAAGAGTTGCGAGAACAAGGTGTCAAAATGAAACTCAGTGCTGTGCGTCGTGTCGTTCAAGGTCAGCGTGTCGTCATGATTGATGACTCAATAGTTCGGGGTACAACTTCTCGTCGTATTGTCAATTTGTTACGTGAAGCAGGAGCGACTGAGGTGCATGTCAGAATTACTTCACCTCCTTTTAAGAATCCATGTTATTACGGCATTGATACGCCTGATCGTAGAGAGCTCATCGCTTCTTACCGTACGGTTGAAGAAATATGCCGTGAAATTAACGCTGATTCTCTAGCGTTCTTAAGTACAGAGGGCCTAATCGCTGCCGTGGGCGGGGATAATGCTAGTGATGAGAATGGGGGCCTATGTCTCGCTTGTTTCACCAATCAATATCCAACGACGTTGGATTTCGATGGTGAGGAGAAGGGTGGCTGCGGCTGTTAATACACGTCAGCTAGAGTGTGTTAACTGATTCAATAACTGATTTAACACATTAATCATTAATGCTATGTAGAAGTTTTCTATATAAGGATTAAGTAGAGTTGTCTAAGAGTATATAGAATCGCTTGTCCATTAACGGAAGGGGTGTTGTTACAAGTGTCTGAAGCCTATAAAAGTGCTGGAGTAGATATCGCAGCCGGTAACGAAGCAGTTGAACGAATGAAGAAGCACGTGAAACGTACCATGCGTCCAGAAGTCATGACGGATCTTGGTGGTTTTGGAGCGCTATTCGGATTGAATAAGGACAAGTATGATGAACCCGTACTAGTGTCTGGTACGGATGGTGTGGGTACGAAGTTGAAGCTTGCTTTTGCAATGGATCGTCACGATACGATTGGCATTGATGCGGTTGCTATGTGTGTGAACGATATTATCGTACAGGGTGCAGAACCCCTCTTTTTCCTTGATTACCTAGCTTGTGACAAAGTATTACCAGAGAAAATCGAAGCGATCGTAGCTGGAATTGCAGAGGGATGTTATCAATCTGGCTGTGCTTTGATCGGTGGCGAGACGGCTGAGATGCCAGGCATGTACTCTGAAGGAGAATATGATATTGCTGGTTTTACTGTGGGGATTGTGGATAAGCACAAGATTATTAACGGAACAACGATTGCTCCAGGAGACACTGTGATTGGTCTTGCATCAAGTGGAGTGCACAGTAATGGTTTTTCTCTAGTACGTAAGCTTCTGTTGGAACAAGCGGGTTATAGCTTACAGGAGGAAATAGCAGAACTTGGCGGTAAGCTTGGAGATACGCTACTTACACCTACTAAGATTTATGTGAAGCCAATACTAAACTTGATTGAGAAGCTGAATGTAAAAGGGATGGCACATATAACGGGTGGCGGGTTTATAGAGAACATCCCACGTATGCTACCGGACCATGTGGATGTCGATATTACTTATAATTCTTGGCCAATTTTGCCGATATTTGAGTTGATGCAGCAAACGGGTAATATCTCGAATCGTGATATGTTTACAACTTTCAATATGGGAATTGGTTTAGTGTTGGTTGTTAGTGCTGCAGATGCACCAGAAGCACTAAGTATTCTCAAAGACAATGGAGAAGAAGCATATATTATTGGCCGTGTTACAGAAGGAGAATCCATCGTGACTTTTACAGGGGCTGACGTGTAATGAGTCATTACCGGATTGCCGTATTTGCTTCTGGAGAGGGCAGTAATTTTCAGAATTTAGTCAATGCTTCCGCTAATGGGGCATTAGGCGGAGCTAAGGTTGAATTGCTTGTATGCGATAAACCTGAGGCTCCTGTCGTTAAGCGTGCCAGAGATGCTGGAATAAAGGTTCATTTATTTACGCCTAAATCATATACTTCTCGTGAGGAGTATGAGCATGAGATCGTGACACAACTAGAGTCGCTAGATATACAGTTGGTAGTTCTTGCGGGTTATATGCGTCTATTAACATCCGTTATTGTTGATAGATATGCAGGACGTCTCATTAACATCCATCCATCATTACTTCCTGCATTCCCAGGTACGAATGCTATAGGACAGGCAATGGAGTATGGTGTGAAGATGACGGGAGCTACGGTTCACTTGGTTGATGGAGGAATGGATACGGGGCCTGTTATCGCTCAGCGAAGTGTTGAAATCAACGTAGACGACACGTTGAAATCATTGACGAAGGCTATACATGACATCGAGGAAAAGCTGTATCCACAGGTCGTATCTTGGTTTGCTCAAGGTCAGATTGTGATAGAAGGCAGACATATAACAAGGATAGATCCGAACAAATAACTACAATTCGTCAGCAGTTACCGACTCTGCTAAGTAATTTCGATATTTCTCGGGAAATAATGGTCGTGGAATCGAATGTTATCGTTTTAACAGATAAAGGAGGATCTTATTCGTGGGTATTAAAAGAGCACTAGTTAGCGTATCAGATAAACAGGGCATCGTGGATTTTTGCCGCGAACTGTCTGCATTAGGTGTGGAGATCATTTCTACGGGTGGCACAAGTAGTTTACTTGCCAAGGAAGGTGTACCCGTTATTGGAATTTCAGAAGTTACAGGGTTCCCCGAAATTATGGATGGGCGTGTGAAAACATTACATCCAGCTGTACACAGCGGTTTACTTGCCGTACGTGACAATGTGGAACATCAACAACAGATGAAAGAACTGGATCTTGGTTATATCGACCTTGTTGTCGTAAACCTGTATCCTTTCCAAGATACCATTGCTAAGCCAGACGTATCGTACGAAGAAGCCATTGAGAACATTGATATTGGTGGACCTACCATGCTTCGTTCAGGCGCTAAAAACCATGCTTTTGTAAGTGTGGTAGTAGATTCTGGCGATTACAGTACTGTGCTCGAAGAAATCCGCAAGGGTGGAGACACGACACTGGAGACTCGCAAACGGCTCGCGGCAAAAGTTTTCCGCCACACGGCGGCATACGACGCTCTAATCTCAGATTACTTGTCGAATGTGACAGGTGATCCGTTACCAGAACGCTTAACAGTGACTTACGAGAAGATTCAAGATCTACGTTACGGTGAAAATCCTCATCAAACAGCGGCGTTCTACCGTAAACCACTCGCTCCTGAAGGCACGCTAACAACAGCGGAGCAGATCCACGGTAAGGAACTATCATTCAATAATATCAATGATGCGAATGCGGCGCTGCAAATTGTGAAGGAATTCGATGAACCCGCAGTAGTAGCTGTTAAGCACATGAATCCTTGTGGTGTAGGAACGGGAGTTAATATTCACGAAGCTTATCAAAAAGCGTACAATGCAGATCCTACGTCCATTTTTGGTGGGATTGTTGCTGCAAACCGTACAATTGATGCAGATACTGCAGAATTACTCAAAGAGATTTTCTTAGAAATTATTCTTGCTCCTGATTTCACAGCAGAAGCACTTGAAATTCTGACGAAGAAGAAAAATATTCGTCTCTTGAAGATGGGCGAATTCGGTTCATCTAAAGAACGTAGTAGCCAGTTCCTATTCACTTCCATTGACGGAGGTATGGTCGTTCAAGAGAGTGACGTTCATTCAGTAGATGTTTCAGATTTGAAGGTCGTAACAGACCGCCAGCCGACTGAGGAAGAGTTAAAACAACTGTTGTTCGGATGGAAAGTAGTTAAGCATGTTAAGTCTAATGCGATTGTACTTGCATCAAATAATATGACTGTAGGTGTCGGAGCAGGCCAAATGAACCGTGTAGGTTCTGCTAAAATTGCGATTGAGCAAGCGGGTGAAAAAGCTAAGGGCGCAGTGTTAGCTTCGGATGCATTTTTCCCTATGGGAGATACCGTGGAATTTGCAGCTAAGGCAGGAATTACGGCTATCATTCAACCCGGTGGTTCGATTAAAGACGAAGAATCTATAAAAGCGGCGAATGAGGCTGGAATTGCAATGGTATTTACAGGCGTAAGACACTTTAAACACTAGAAAGATCTTAAATATCATAGTCCCATTAGAGTCAGGATACTCTCTATTGGGGCTATAGATTTGTTGTGAGATAGAACGAAATGAATGAAATGATTGATACAAATGAATCGTTTAGGTAATCAGCTGGGAGGGCGAACATGGATATATTAGTCGTTGGTGGCGGTGGTCGTGAACATGCCATCGTATGGGCATTGGCGAAAAGTCCTCAGGCAGGACGCATCTATTGCGCGCCAGGTAATGCAGGCATTGAAAACATCGCAGAATGTGTGCCCATTGGAGTAGGTGAGTTCGACCGGTTAACAGCTTTTGCTATAGAAAAGAATATCGGGTTCGTAGTCATCGGACCTGATGATCCATTGGTTGGCGGCATTGTGGATGCTTTTGAAGTTAAAGGCATTCCGGTCTTCGGGCCACGTCAGAATGCAGCTGCTATTGAAGGTAGTAAGACATTCATGAAAGATTTATTGCATAAGTATAAGATTCCTACAGCCGCTTATGAGAAATTCGATAACTACGAAGATGCACAGGCGTATTTGCTTAAGCAGGAGTTGCCCATCGTCATTAAAGCGGATGGACTTGCAGCGGGTAAAGGTGTAACTGTTGCTTTCGCGCTGGATGAAGCTGAATCTGCTTTGCGTGACATTATGGTTAATAAAGTATTTGGTGAAGCGGGGGCTCAAGTGGTTATTGAGGAGTTCCTTGCAGGGCAAGAGATGTCGATCCTTGCATTCGTAGATGGAGAAATCGTGAGACCGATGGTAGCAGCTCAGGATCATAAGCAAGTCTATGACAATGATCAAGGACCTAATACGGGTGGAATGGGTACGTACTCACCTTTACCACATATCGCTAGTTCTATCATTGATGAAGCCATTGAAACGATTATTAAGCCGACAGCGAAGGCTATGGTTGCGGAAGGACGTCCTTTTCGTGGTGTATTGTTCGCAGGGTTGATGATTTCCCCTGATGGGACTCCTAAGACCATTGAATTCAATGCTCGTTTTGGAGATCCAGAGACGCAAGTTGTGTTACCACGACTTAAGACTGATTTACTTGAGATTATGCTGGCAGCTGTGAACGGAACACTAGCTGACATCCCGATCGAGTGGAGTGAAGAGGCCGCAGTATGTGTCGTACTTGCATCAGGTGGATACCCTGCAGCCTATTCTAAAGGCATTACGATTCAGGGGCTAGATAATAAGACGGATGCCCTTGTCTTTCATGCTGGAACAGCAAAGAATGAAGCTGGCGAATGGGTGACGAATGGTGGACGCGTGCTTGGTGTGGTTGGCTTAGGGCAGAATATAGCCGAAGCGCGTATTTCAGCCTATCGTGAGGCGGATCGTATTCAATTCGAAGGTAAGCATCTTCGGACGGATATTGCAGCTAAAGCTCTCATATAGAGGTTGTTCAAAAAGTCATCTTTTGATCACGAAGCATATCAAGAGGCCTAATCGACGTCGAAGATTGAATTCAGCCGGTCTTTCCGGTGCTCACGTAGGTACTGCAAGCGCATGCTTCCGAAGTTCGTTTTCCACGAAAACGTGTAGCTCCGCTCCTCACTCCCTTGCTTCATCCAATCTTCTGAGGCGTTTCAAAGAAACGCAACATCGTAAGCATGCACTTTAGTGCTGAAAAGTCGACTTTTTGAACACGCACTTATAGTGAATTAATGTGTAATTGTAATACGGGGGAACAAGAGCGGGATGATATATAATGATCATCTAGAATGATCATATTAGAAGAGGCCTTTCCTGATCGTAGGAAGGCCTCTTTACATGCATTTGAGATTCAACCAAAGTAGTCAACTTGACTTGTTCACACACTATCCGTCCGACACTAGATCCTGATTTAGTCTATTTAGAAATATCCACAAACCCTTCTCCAAAAACATCACGTACATCATGAATGGTTAAGAAGGCCTCTTTATCGATCGTTTTAACGATTTTTTTGAGCATAGATACTTCTTGTTTACTAATAACGATATACAGAATTTCTTTAGCTGACTTGGTATAATAGCCATGCCCTGAGAGCACAGTAACGCCTCTGTCCATCATGACATTCACTTGGTCAGCAATTTCATTCTGCTGGGTGGAGATGATCATCACGGCTTTTTTGGAATTGAGTCCTTCTATAATGAAGTCCATGACCTTGGTACCGACGTAGAGCATAATGATCGTAAACATTAGACTTTCTGCTCCAATGATGAAGTAAGAAGAGAAAGCAACAATTAGGTCAAAGAAGAGTAGAGAGTAGCTAATATTCCAGTCTAGATATTTATTTGTCATTCTTGCTAGAATAGCCGTTCCTGCAGTCGTCCCTCCGACGCGTATAATCATCCCGATGCCTACCCCTGTAAAAATACCTCCAAAAATAGCATTGAGAATCAGTTCATCCGATGGGATGTTCCAGCTTTCTGTCAAATGGAGGAAGAGTGAGTTGAAGATCACGGCAATGATCGTGTAGATCGTCGTTGTTTTATCCAAAAATTTATACCCTGCTATCAGCAGGAATGCATTTATGATTAAGTTCACTAGCCCTGGGGACCATTGAAATACGTAGTAGAGAATAATCGTTATCCCTGTTACGCCACCTTCACCGAATTCATTCGGAATAACAAATAGGTTAACTGCGAGGGCAAAAATGAAAGAACCTAGTATAATAAATAGAATATCAATGAGTCTTTTTTTCATCTAACTTCCGCCTTTTTTTAATAAAATGAAGAATAAATGCCAACCATCTCATAAGAGCAGCAAAACTAAGATGATATCGTTTATTTGCAATTATGTCAAGGTTTTATATAATGTAGGAGATGATTATTGAGCACATACAGGTGTTGAGCCGATAAATCAGAGCTTGTAATCATTCACTATTTTATATATCATTTAATTAATAATCTTAATTTAAAGATAGTTTTAAGGTGATTAATTTGAGATCTTTCTACATGAACATAAGCACACAAGGAGGAGATAGGGTTATGAAGCATATTTTTAAACAAGGAAGTCACACATCTGCACCCACACTCGTTCTATTTCATGGTACGGGCGGCACGGAAGAGGATCTACTGTCCATTGGAGACATGATCTCTCCGACATCATCTATTCTGAGTCTTCGAGGAAATGTATTGGAGAATGGGATGCCACGCTTTTTCCGTCGGTTAGCTGAAGGTGTATTCGATCTTGAAGATCTAGTGGTGCGTACCAAAGAAGTGTACGCTTTCTTAGATAAAGCAGCTGAAAAGTATAGTATTGACCGTCAAAACATGGTAGCAGTGGGTTATTCGAATGGAGCTAACATTGCAGGTAGTTTATTATTTCACTATGAGGATGCCTTCAAAGGAGCCATTCTTCACCATCCGATGGTACCACTGCGTGATAAGGAGCTCCCCGATTTAACGGGAATTCCTGTGTTCATTGGAGCAGGGCGTAACGATCCGATCTGTCCTGCCAAGGAATCTGAGGATTTAGTTGCATTATTGACTGGAGCAGGAGCGGTAATGCATCTGCATTGGGAGAATTATGGACATCAATTAAGTCGGACAGAGATTGAAGCTGCTACCGAATGGTTTGGTAAACATTTCGAGTCGTAAAAGTTGAGCCTAGTAAGGAATTATTGTATATGGTACTATGAGAGGCCTCCGATTATTATTTCTGGAGGTTTCTTCTTGTCAAATCGTTGTTGTGCTTGAAAAAAAGTGGTGAAAAGAGTACGTTACTAATATAGAAGAACAGCGCTGGCGCTGATACAGAAGTAGTGGAGTGTGAGACAATGAAAAAGACGGATGGAGAAGCACATACAGTGCCATTGAAAGCGGCTCAAGTGAATATGGAAGATATCGTACGGGCACATCATGTGCTCCGGGAAGTCATCGTACGTACCCCGCTTCAATGGGATGCTGTACTGTCGGCGAAATATAACTGCAACGTATATCTGAAAAGAGAGGACTTACAAATCGTACGCTCTTTCAAGATACGTGGAGCATATAATATGATTCGGAGTCTTTCAGAAGAAGAATTAGCTAAGGGGATTGTCTGTGCAAGTGCAGGTAATCATGCTCAGGGCGTAGCATTTTCCTGCAAAACGCTAGGAATCCAAGGTAAAATTTATATGCCAAGTACGACGCCTAATCAGAAAGTAAAGCAAGTCAGACGTTTCGGTGGGGAGAACGTTAAAGTCGTATTAACGGGTGACACCTATGATGACGCTTATGCTGAAGCTATGAAGACTTGTGCGGAACAAGGGATGACGTTTATTCATCCTTTTGATGAGTCTCGTATTATTGCCGGTAATGGTACGATCGGTATGGAAGTAATGGAAGACTTAAATTCTTCCGCGGATTATGTATTTGTAACCATCGGTGGTGGTGGATTAGCTGCGGGCGTAGGTACGTACATTAAAACGATGAGCCCTCAAACGAAACTCATAGGCGTGGAACCACTGGGAGCTGCTTCCATGAGTGAGGCTCTATTACGTAAAGAAGTCGTCACACTAAATGAGATTGATAAATTCATCGATGGTGCTGCGGTTAAACGCGTAGGTGATTTAACCTTTGATATTTGCGTGCGTACGTTGGATGACGTAGTTAAGGTTCCAGAGGGGAAGGCTTGTACAACGATTCTTGAATTATATAATGAAAATGCGATTGTTGTAGAACCTGCTGGTGCATTGCCTGTTGCAGCTCTAGAGTTATATCGTGAGCAGATTCAAGGGAAAACGGTGGTCTGTATTATCAGTGGTGGCAATAATGACATCGCTCGTATGCAGGAGATTAAGGAAAGATCACTGATTTACGAAGGGCTTAAACATTATTTCATGATCAATTTTCCCCAGCGTGCGGGTGCGCTACGCGAATTTCTTGAAGAAGTGCTTGGACCCGAGGACGATATTACGAACTTTGAATATACCAAAAAGCATAACAAAGAGAACGGCCCTGCGCTGGTCGGCATTGAACTAGATTCTAAAGAGGATTATGGTGCCTTAATTGAAAGAATGAACCGTAAGGGCTTCGAGTATACGGAATTGAATAAGGATTTAAATCTATTTAATCTGTTATTCTAGAAGCTTCGTACAGAATAATAAAAAAAGAAGTCATCTTTATGGTTTAAGTCATTAAACCTTAAAGTTAGACTTCTTTTTTTAACAAGTACTATTTCAACATCCGCTTTGCACCGAGGTAGGCTTCTTTATAATAACTAGTAGTTAGGGACTGAATTCTTACCCCTTTGGTTGTCGAGGCAATGAACTCTCCATTACCAAGATAAATGCCAACTAGTGAGGCTTTTTTTCCATCTGTTTTGAAAAAGACGAGGTCGCCTGCCTTGAGACTCTTAGAACCAATGGCTTGACCCTTCTTGAATTGTGCCAGCACGGAGCGTTCAAGTGTTATGTGTGCATCTGAGTTCTTATACACAAATTGCGTGAAACCAGAAGCATCAAATCCGTCTGGGGTTACACCACCATATTTATAATCTGAGCCTATATATTGTTGTGCAAAAGTGGCAACCTGTTGTCTTAAAGTCGTAAGTGAACTTTTAGTGGTGCTGGCTGAACTCGTCTCGGCCGATTGTGTTGTTGTCTTAGAAGCATCTCCATAGACAGATGTCCATCCAGTCATGCTCACTGCTAGAATTAGACTCATTAGTAATACTGCTTTCTTGTTCATAGCGTTATTCTCCTCATTTCTAAATCATATCCTATGATAATAACCCATTTGGAGGAAAATAACGTTACTATTTGATGACAGTATAGTTATTTTTCTAAAATATAAGAATTTATATGTTGTACATAATAAATGATCCTTATATTTTTACGAGAAACGGATGCCGTCCCTTGAAAGGACGGCGCAGCCGTTTCTTCTCAATATGATTACAGAATGAACAACTCTTTGATATCAAACTCATAGGAATCATATATATAACGCCAATTATTCGTAGATGGATCGTAGTGATAGTCTTGTTTCCAGCATCCGATATGAGCGATGATCGAGCGGATGGCAGCTACAATTTCGTATATTTCAGCATTCGTCATGATGGGGTGCATCGATATTCGGACCCACCCAGGCTTATGTGTAAAGTCACCTTCATTGAGTTGGTCTGTGATCTGATGAGAGGTGTTTTTATTAATGTTGAGTAAGTAATGTCCATAAGGTCCGGCACAGGAGCACCCACCACGAGCCTGAATGCCGAAGCGGTCACTGAAGAGCTTCACCATTAAGTTGTAATGGATATCTTGAACTATGAAAGATACGATTCCGAGTCGATCTTTCGATTCACCCCCTAGTATAAATACCTCAGGGATCCCTGTTAATTCCTCCATCAATAGGGTGGCTAGTTCATGCTCCCGTTGGATAAGCTGGCTGATGCCCATATCTTCCTTCAATTGAATACACAGCGCTGCTCGTATTGTCTGTAGGAAACCGGGTGTCCCACCATCTTCACGTGTCTCTATATCGGAGAGGTAATGATGTTTCCCCCAAGCATTACTCCACAGCACCGTTCCACCACCAGGATGATCAGGAACACGATTGGTATAGAGTCGTGAATCAAAGATCACGATCCCACTGCTCCCAGGACCCCCAATAAATTTATGCGGGGAGAAGAAAATACCATCTAATTTCTCCATAGCAGAAGGAGGGTGCATGTTAATATCCACATAAGGAGCGCTCGCAGAGAAATCAACAAAGCATATCCCACCGTGCTCATGCATGATCCGTGCTAACTGATGGTAAGGGGTCTGGAATCCTGTGACGTTGGAACAGGCGGTAAAAGATCCAATCTTGCATGAACGATGCTTATATTGTGATAGGGATTGCTCTAACTGATGAGGATCAATTTCACCGTTCTTTCCTGGATCTATACAGACTACATCTCCAATCGTTTCATACCAAGTTAGATGATTCGAATGATGTTCCATATGGCTAATAAAGATAACAGGACGGCTCTCTTCTGTTACGGTCGTGTGTTCTTGGATCCATTGAGGTATTTTTAGTCCTAGAATACGTTGAAGTTTATTAATAGCATCTGTCATTCCTGAACCCGTCATAATCAGAACATCCTGTGGACTCGCGTTAACATGACGTTTAATCCGATCCCGAGCTTCCTTATATGACCTGGTCATGGTCATGCCCGTTATATTATCTTCTGTATGTGTATTAGCTACGAAGGGACCAAATCGATGAGAAAGGGCCCATTCAATAGGTTCATATAGACGCCCACTGGCTGCATAATCCGCATAAATGATCTTTTTTCTACCGTATGGGGTCTGATAATAACAGCGATTTCCGATCGTATGGTTACGAAAGGGTTGGAAATATTGTTCTAATAAGGATGAACGAGGATGATCTGAATGATCAGTAGGTTGGTCAGTAGGTTGTATGTTGAGCAAGAAGCATTCCTCCAGCGGTAATAGAATGAAGTTGATTCGATAAGTTCACATAGGTGGTCATTTCAGTATATGTAGCATCTTGGATTTGGGTTAAAGCCTAGATGTGATTTATTTAGGGATGTGCGAAAAAACGTATTGAAATGTGCAGCTCACTTGAGTTAAACTAAGGGCGTCAACAAAATGTTAACGTGAACATTATGGATGTGCATACAGCTATAATGTTGATTTGTTCAGTACTAATTATAACGTTGGGCCAAATCGGAGAAAGAGATGGTGAATGGAATGAAGGAATTTATGGGAAAAGACTTTTTATTAACTACAGTTATTGCTGTAGATCTATATGAGAACTATGCTAAGGACATGCCGATTATCGACTATCATTGCCACTTGAACCCACAAGAAATACTTGAGAACAAGAAGTTCAAGAATATTACGGAAGCCTGGTTGTACGGTGACCATTATAAATGGAGAGTGATGAGAGCTAACGGTATTCCCGAACAATATGTAACGGGAGATGCTAGTGATTACGATAAATTTATGGCGTGGGCAAGAACGGTGCCTATGATTATAGGGAATCCGCTGTACAATTGGACACATTTAGAGTTACAGCGGTTTTTCGGTATCTATGATGTGTTTAATGAGACGAGTGCACCAGCGATCTGGGATAAGGTGAATGCTCAATTGACAGGCGAAGGATTTGGAGCTAGAGATCTAATTACGAAATCCAATGTGACTGTGGTATGCACAACAGATGATCCTGCCGATTCTTTAGAGTATCATAAGCAAATTCAGCAACTTAAGGATTTTAATGTAAGCGTTCTACCTAGCTTCAGACCTGATAAAGGCCTCGAGATTACAAGAGAAGGTTATCTACCTTGGATAAGTCGCTTATCTGAAACTATGGGTTCGTCTATCACCACCTATGATGAGCTATTACTAGCGTTAGAATCACGTGTTAGATTCTTTCATGCTATTGGAGGGCGCGTGTCCGATCACGCGATCGATACCATGATGCACGAAGAGTCTACCCTGGAAGAGGCAGCTGATGTTTTTGCTAAAGCCTTAAAGGGTGAGGCGATATCGCTTACAGACGAGAAGAAATACAAAACATACACGCTTACGTTCCTAGGCAAGTTATATTCAGAACTGGATTGGACGATGCAGCTACACATTAACGCACTGAGAAACAATAACACCCGGATGTTTAATCAGTTGGGGCCAGACACGGGCTATGATTCTATGAATGATAATGAAATTTCTAAGCCGCTGGTGAAATTGTTAGATGGATTAGATAAAGAAGGATGCCTACCTAAGACGATTCTGTACTCCCTTAATCCTAAAGATAATATTGTTCTCGCAGGTATCATAGGAAGCTTCCAAGGTGGCGGTGTAGCAGGTAAAATGCAGTTCGGTACGGCTTGGTGGTTCAACGATAACAAAGATGGCATGCTTGAACAGATGAAGGTCTTATCCAATTTGGGTGTGTTTAGCCAGTTCATTGGGATGCTTACAGACTCCAGAAGCTTCTTATCTTATACTCGACATGAGTATTTCAGAAGATTGGTGTGTCGCTTGATTGGGGAATGGGTGGAAGAGGGAGAGGTACCAAATGATCCTGAGTTTCTAGGTGGTCTAGTCAAAGGGATCTGCTACGATAACGCCAAGCAATATTTCAACTTCCCTAACGTTGTATCCTGATTCAATAGAGTAATGAACAATAACCAAACCTAAGGTGGCAGAGTAGGACTAGGGGGAGCTATGGGTACAGAGGCTCTTGTGTTATTCTTAATGAAAAGCCAGCTGATGTAGGCGACGATAAGGATGGTAAGAACATGTCAGCCACAATTAAAGATATTGCGAAATTGGCTAACGTCTCTCATACAACGGTGTCTCGTGCACTTAACAATAGTCCACTAATTAAAGAGGCTACCAAGCGAAAAATTATGAACCTCGCAGCTCAGTTGAATTATACACCTGACTACAATGCAAGAAGTCTAGTGATGCAGAAATCGTATACCGTAGGTGTATTCTTCACCAGTATGACGACAGGAACATCATCAAGCTTCTTCTCAGACGTGATTCGTGGTGTGAATAGCGTAATTAGCGAGAATTATAACTTATTCGTAAGAGGGATTGATGACTACAAGGATTACTTGTCTATTAACAAGAAGAGATTCGACGGCATCATCTTAATGAGTCAAAGTGATGTGGACAATGCCTTTATTTATCACGTGTTACAGAGTGGAATTCCATTTGTTGTGTTAAATCGTCAGGTGGAAGAACGTTCGGTTGTTAATATTGTGCCGAATGATAAAGAAGGGGCCTACAAGGCAGTAGAGTATATCATTGCTCAGGGGCATGAACGGATAGCTATTATCGAGGGTATGGAAGGATTCAAGTCTACTCAGGAACGTAAGGATGGCTACTTGAAGGCATTGATTCAGCATGAAATCCCGATTCGAGAGCAGTATTTTCTACAAGGGAGTTATGATATGGACAGTGGCTACAAGGCCATGGAACGCATTATGGAACTAACGTTACGACCTACAGCCGTATTCTGTTCTAATGATGATATGGCGATCGGGGCGATGAGGGCAGCATTTGATCATGGTATATCGATTCCACATGAGTTATCCATCGTTGGGTTTGATGACATTGGATTTGCGCATTTTACAACTCCAGCTCTAACGACTGTGAAGCGACCCATTGAACAAATAAGTATCGAAGGTGCACACCAAATTTTGCAAATCATCAAGACGCCAGATCATCCCGTTGAGAAAATATTCGTCGACACCAAGCTTATGATTAGAGATTCTGTTTGTAAAATATAAACGGCTAGGTGCAGCCCTCAGAAATAGAATGTTATTTCTAAGTACTGCACTAATTTTTCAACAATATTGTGAATAACATCACAATATATGTTGATAGAATGAATTATTGTTAACGTGTGCATTAATTTGAAATCACAACTTGAAGATGGAGGGAATTGTCATGCAATCCTTAAATAAAGGTGCACGGAATACTAGGGTTACGCCCCCAGAGAAAGTGCTTCAATTTGGCGAGGGTAATTTTCTTAGAGCGTTCGTTGATTGGATGATTCATGAAATGAACCGTAAGAGCGGATTTAACGGAAGTGTTGTTGTGGTACAACCACTAGAGCAGGGAATGATCGATAAATTAAATGAACAGGATGGGCTGTACACGTTGTATTTACAAGGCATGAAGGATGGCGTAGCGGTGAAAGAACATGCGGTGATGGATAGCATTAGTCGAGGGATTAATCCATACCGTGATCATGATGATTATATGGCACTTGCCGCTAGCCCCGATCTGAGGTTTGTCGTCTCCAATACGACAGAAGCGGGGATTGCTTATGATGCTAATGATCGGCTTGATGATAAGCCGCAGACCAGTTTCCCAGGCAAATTGACTGCCTTTCTATATCGCCGATTCCAAGCTATGGAAGGGCGAGTGGATAAAGGACTAATTATTATTCCATGTGAGTTGATTGATCGCAATGGAGAGAAGTTGAAGAGGATCGTTCTTCAATATGCAGAGTTGTGGAAGCTGGAGCCAGCATTCGTAAGCTGGATTGAGGAAGCCAACACTTTCTGCTGTAGTTTAGTAGATCGTATTGTCCCAGGATATCCGAGAGATTCG
Source organism: Paenibacillus sp. DS2015 (assembly GCF_050433705.1). Lineage (NCBI taxonomy): Bacteria > Bacillati > Bacillota > Bacilli > Caryophanales > Paenibacillaceae > Paenibacillus > Paenibacillus sp. DS2015. The sequence goes on from NZ_JBNPWS010000009.1 coordinate 29,161, forward strand.
ATCCCTGAAATGACAGCAGAATTAGGATATGAGGACGGACTCATTGTGGTTGGTGAACAATATCATCTATGGGTAATCGAAGGACCGCAATGGATTAAGGAAGAATTTCCAGCCGAAGTGGCAGGTCTTAATGTACTTGTAGTCGACGATATGACACCTTATAGAACACGGAAGGTGGCTATTCTGAATGGTGCTCATACGGCACTCATGCCTGTAGCTTATCTGTATGGATTGGAAACAGTAGGAGAAGCCATTGATCACGAGGTGGTTGGGGGTTATGTTAGGGAACTACTCTCGAATGAGATTATACCCACACTAGACTTACCACAGGAGGAGCTACATTCTTTCGCTAAGGATGTTGTTGAACGGTTCAGGAATCCTTTTGTTCAGCATTATCTAATGAGTATCTCACTCAACTCCATATCCAAATTCAAGACAAGAGATCTTCCTTCCCTGCTGCAATATACGGAATCCCAAGGTCGGTTGCCTAAGAAGCTTGTCTTCTCACTAAGTGCATTGATTGCCTTCTATAGTGGGCGAAGAGGGAAAGACGAAATGATCCAACTGACCGACGATGCAGATATTCTGGAATGGTTCGCTTCCTTGTGGAACGACTGTGACGGTACAGATGATGGTCTGCATGGGCTGGTTACGGATGTACTGGCAGCATCTCATCATTGGGGCTGTAATCTGAATGAAGTGGCTGGACTTACGGACAAGGTTACTGAAGGTTTAATTGCGATCGAGAAGGCGGGGATGAAGTTAGCTCTGCAACTTGTCATGTAATAGTCTGTACACCCTTAAGATTATGATTGTGGAGGTATACAAGGAGGACGAAGATCATGAAAGAGATACTGCAAATTAATGAAGTCGATAATGTGGCTGTGGCACTCAAAGATTATAGCGTGGGTGACACAATCGTGATCGGTATGAAGGAAATTGCAATAACGGAGGCCATTGCTAGAGGTCATAAAATTGCACTGAACCTTATTAACGAGGGGGAACATGTATTGAAATACGGTTACCCGATCGGTCACGCAATAGCGCCTATCGCGCCGGGTCAATGGGTGCATACACATAACACCAAGACCAATCTGACAGGGGTAGAGGAGTACAGCTTCGAACAGAAGCTGACAGCGAATCCTTTTTCTATGGAGAATCTGACCTTCAAAGGTTATAGACGTAAGGATGGAGCTGTAGGAATTCGCAACGAGTTGTGGATTGTTCCAACGGTCGGTTGTGTAAATGGTGTGGCTGAGCAAATCATTAACACCTTCAGAGCTGAGATCGGAGATATTGCGCCATTCGATAATCTGCTAGTGCTGAAGCACAGCTATGGCTGCTCCCAATTAGGGGATGATCATTCTAATACCCGTACGATTCTAGGCAATGCTGTGAAGCATCCTAATGCGGGCGGTGTGCTTGTGCTCGGACTGGGTTGTGAGAACAACAATATGCAGGAATTTAAAGAGTCGCTCGGATGTTACGATGAGAATCGTGTGAAGTTCCTAGTATCCCAAGAAGTGAATAACGAGGTTGAAGAGGGTGTGAAGCTCCTGAAGGAGATTTACAATCATGTACAGGATGATCATCGTGTAGAGGTGGCCCTATCTGAGCTAAAAATAGGTCTGAAGTGTGGTGGATCCGATGGTCTGTCGGGGATTACAGCTAATCCACTTTTGGGACGCCTGTCGGATTACATGGCCGCTCAGGGCGGTACAACAGTCCTCACAGAAGTACCAGAAATGTTCGGCGCAGAGAAGATTCTGATGGAGCGAGCAGCAAACGAGGTTGTTTTCCACAAGATCGTCGATCTGATTAATGATTTCAAACAATACTTTCTGGATCACAAACAACCGGTATACGAGAATCCTTCTCCAGGTAATAAAGCTGGCGGAATCACTACATTGGAGGATAAGTCACTGGGTTGTACACAGAAATCTGGTACCTCCATCGTTATGGATGTATTGAAATATGGGGAGTCTATTAGCCACAAAGGGTTAAATTTGCTCAATGCGCCGGGCAATGACCTGGTAGCCTCCTCCGCACTTGCGGCAGCAGGGTGCCAACTGGTCATCTTCACTACGGGGCGGGGAACTCCTTTTGGCACCTTCGTGCCAACCATGAAGGTGTCCACAAATTCTCCTCTGTATGAAGCTAAACGTCACTGGATCGATTACAATGCGGGTGTGCTGGTAGAGGATGGCTCGGCGGATGAGGTGCTACGCGATTTTATTAACTACATTATTCATGTTGCGAGTGGTGAACCTGTCAATAATGAGAAGAATAATTTCCGTGAAATTGCGATATTTAAGACAGGTGTAACGCTATAATAAGCCAGTGTCCATTCGAATAAATCAGAATAAGAGGCTGTCTCTCGCTTGAACTGCACCTCCAATGGTTAGTCGCGTCTAACCATTAGGTGTAGCTCAGGAAGGGATAGTCTTTTTGCTATGGAAAATAATGATGTGATGCCTTGAAGTTAGGTGTGAGTATTTTTGAATTTGTGTGGTCGAAGGCATCTTTTATTGTTTGTGATTGGAATCACAATCCTCTGATAGTCTCCATGATAATCTGAGTTTGAGAAGAGTTCTCAATAAAGGAGAAGAGGCACATGGAAAAGGTGCTAAAGATGGAAGAATCGATATATGAATGGGTGAATCGATATCCAGAGGTCATCGACATTATGGTTGAACTGGGATTTTGCGATATTGTCAAACCGGGTATGTTGCAGACTGCAGGTCGATTCATGACCTTGTCTAAAGGAATTAAGTTGAAAAAAATGGACATCGACACCGTTAAGCTGACTTTTCAGCACTATGGGTTCAAGGTTCTAGAATAGATCATCTTATTTAACTAGGATTCGATAAGGAGAGGATACGAATGAGCGAACTAATTAACAATCGTGAAGTGGATGTACCGGAGCAAACCCGCCGTCAAGCCATGCTTAAGGAGATCATCAAAGAGCTACATGCAGGTAAGAGTGTGGAGGAAGTCAAAGCGCGCTTCGCCGAAGCCGTCGGTGACGTTACGGTGGCGGAGATTTCAGCTATGGAGCATTCGCTGATGACGGAAGAGGGCATACCGGTATCTGAGGTGCAGCGTTTGTGCTCGGTGCATACGGCGATATTCAAAGGATCAATTGAACAAATTCATCGCTCTTCTAAACCGGAGGAGCAACCGGGGCACCCTGTGCATACATTCAAGCTGGAGAACCGTGAAATTGAACGGTTGATAAATTTCCGCCTAGAATTACATGTGGGTAAATTCCAGAAAAATGACAGTGAAGAAATGATCTTTAAGTTATTGGAGGATTTAAACCTACTGTTGGATCTCGATAAGCACTACAGTCGGAAAGAAAATCTATTGTTTCCATACCTCGAGAAATACGGGATTTTCGGACCTACCAAGGTGATGTGGGGCGTTGACGATGGGATCCGTGGCATGATTAAAGAAGCCAAGGTACTTCTTAGTCAATATAATGGGGACAAAATAGAGATTGGCGAACGACTTACGCATATGATTAAGGAAGTCAACGAGATGATTTTTAAAGAGGAAAATATTCTAATGCCGATGGCACTAGAGAAGCTAACCGAGGACGAATGGGTCAAGATTGCGCGGGAGAGTGACGAGATTGGTTTCTGTCTGACATCGCCAGAACAGGAATGGATACCGGAGCGGGCAGCAGATCCAGAAGATACCGTACAGCAGCAAGAAGGAGAAGGAACTGCACCGCAAGGGTTTATCCGCTTTGAGACAGGGCTATTATCGTTACACCAGTTGGAGACGGTGCTGAATCATTTGCCTGTGGATCTGACGTTTATTGATGAGAACGACGTTGTTCGTTATTTCTCTCACGGGAAGGAACGTATATTTGCTAGAACTAAAGCTGTCATTGGTCGTACGGTGCAGAACTGCCATCCACCACAAAGCGTACATGTGGTAGAGAAGCTACTGGAGGATTTCAAAGCGGGCCGCAAGGATGCTGAGGACTTCTGGATTGCGATAAAAGATAAATTTATCTATATTCGTTATTTCGCCGTCCGTGATGAGGCAGGCCAATATATGGGCACACTTGAGTTTACACAAAATATCGCTCCAATCCGCGCAATTGAGGGACAAAAACGTATACTGTCCGAATAGCCATATAGAAGGAAGAAGGAATCTTGCCGAGTCTTGCCTATGATGCACTCATCCTCACTTAAGCAAAGAGATAAATAGATGTCATGATAAGTTAATTGTTCGGGAAAAATAGCCCTTTCAAAACATACAGGAGCGAGTTCTCCATTTGTATGCTTGAGAGGGCTTCTTTGATTTTTGAGTCACTGCACTTTTAGATGGGAAAATTACTTTTGCGATATTGCTCTACTGTGGAATTCAGTTTGTATTTGTTCTGCTCTAAGATGTCCATGAAAGCTTGGAGTTTCTGCAAATATGGACTTTCTACGAGTTATTTAATTATTTCTGAAAAATAATCCCCATCCCAGGGCTCCGATGACGGTAATCATTAGGCTTATCCAAGGCTCCACGCTAAAGCTAGGGAGAGCGCTGCTGAATGTAAACCCAACAAACATCACAATAAGCAGAATGACTACGTATATGCCCATCCCCTTAAGTGTTAATTTAGGTTTAGAAGGGTAAGGGTTGTCCTGCTCTTCTTCTGTCTGAGAATTCAATAATTTAGTGACAGATTCAACAAGTAGGATGGAACCCCCAGCGACAATAATAAGCGTTAGAACGCTGATCTGAGTAATATTATCGGTAGATTGACCGAGCGATTGTGCCGTGAATCCAATAATTGTCTCAATGAAGAAGAATAATGTCAGAGCGATCCAAGGGATCATGACATAATATCGTATTCCTGACGTCGTTTTCTTCTTGGGCATATTCTTTACCTTCAGGCTGCTATATTCTTCTGGATCAGGCCCAAACAGCTGTGTCGCACTCTTACCTTGGGATTGAGCTTCTAATAATTGGTGTGCTAAATCCAGCAGTAATTGTTCACTGGGAAAACGTGCAGCGCCGCTATCTCTAAAGTAAACGACGATATCCTCGTAATAGTCTTTGTTAGCTGGTGTCATTTGTTCTCTTAGACGATTATTTTCTTTAATCATAGCTTTAATGTTCATAGGTGATAACTCCTTCTAGATTAAGTATAGGAACAGCTCACTAGCAATGCAAGTCGCTGCAGATGAATAAATCAGGGTGTACCTTACCAGAATATAATACGATACGACTACCATAAACGAAAAAGGAGTGAACTTGTATGGATAAGAATCCAGATCGTACGTATTTGTCACAAGAGGGGATTACGGCGTTGTCCAATACGGAAGTGCTGGCAAATGAACTGGTAACAGAGAATGAAGCCCATGTTCAATCTTCTATATGGGAGAACTCTAATGAATTTCATCTGATGTCTGATTGGGAAGGGAGACAGGAGACGTTTCATATGTTCCTCCAAAGCTACGATTAATGATGGCTTCGTAAATTTATTGACATTCCTCTAGGGACGATGTTAAAATAAATCCATAATTCATATTAAACTTATCGGATTTATATAATATAAAGAAACGTCCTATAAAGTAAGGGGGAATGGTGCATGGAAAGGCACATTATTATCCGGCACAATGAAGAAGAATTGACAGCTAATATTCATTATCCATCTTCGTCTGTTAAACGAGAAGGGCGCAGTAAAGATCGGATACCTTTAGTGGTTATATGTCATGGGTTTGTCGGTAGCCGGGTCGGTGTGAATCGTCTATTCGTTAATGCGGCGCGTGAGTTAGCAGAAGAGGGGTACATGGTTGTTCGCTTCGACTATGTTGGATGTGGAGAAAGCACGGGGGATTATGGACGGGAAGGGCTTGAATCGATGATCAATCAGACCCGGACTGTACTAGACTATGCGCTTACCTGCGCTGATGTTGATCCTACTCGGGTTACTCTCATTGGGCATAGCCTTGGAGGGGCAGTTGCTATCCTGACTGCAGGACGTGATCAAAGAGTTAAGAATCTGGTGCTGTGGGCATCCGTTGGTTATCCATTTAATGATATTGTCAAAATCATAGGCAAAGACGTATATGAGACATCTATCAAAACAGGATTCTCCGATTATTTGGGCTATGAATTCACACCAACGTTCTTTGAATCCCTAGCACCGTTTCAACCCTTTCAGCAAGCAGGGAAGTTTACTGGAGATGTTCTATTGATTCACGGAACTGGGGATGAATCTATTCCGGTGGACTACACTTTTCTGTACCAGAAAGTATTCTGGTTGCGGCCTGAAGGGCGCTGTGATAAAGAGGTTATTTTCCAAGCGGATCATACATTCTCTTCCGGTGCTCACCGTAAACAGCTGTTACATCGGACCAAGGAATGGCTTAACCAACAGGAGAATATTCAACAAGACTGGCAGCATTGGATGATCTAGTGATGAGGGTAAGAGAATATTGGTAAAAAACCTTCATACACGGTAAAATATAAATAGCAACGTATACTGGCGTATGGAGGTTGACAGCAATGACATTACCTTCTTTATTTGTGGCACACGGCTCACCAATGCTCGCCTTAGAGGACCATGAGTATACAAGATTTCTAGAGAAATTAGGCCGGGATTTAAAGAAACCGAAGGCGATCATTGTCTTCTCAGCGCATTGGGACAGTCCTGATCAGTCGGGTACTGTAGATGAATCACATGACACGATGCATGATTTCTATGGGTTTTCTGATGAGATGTATAAACTCACTTATCCTGCCCAAGGTAGCGCTGAAATCAGTCATCGCATTGATGAATTATTCCAGGCGAACAATCTGCATTACGTTCCGGTAAAGGGACGTGGACTTGATCATGGTGTCTGGGTCATCCTTCAGAAGATGTTTCCAGACGCAGATATTCCCGTGGTAGAGCTTTCTGTAGATTCCCGCCGATCACCGAAGGAGCAATATGCAATCGGTGCAATGTTGTCAGAACTCCGTAAAGAAGATGTGTTAATCATAGGTAGCGGTGGACTTGTCCACAATCTACGTATGGTGAATGGTCAGGCAACTGAGCCGGATGCATGGGCTATGCAGTTCGATGATTGGATTGCGGAGCAACTGGAGGCTTGGGATTTGTTACCACTGTTTGATTATGGTCAGAAGGCGCCACATGTAGATCAGGCCGTTCCGCATTATGCGATAGAACACTTAGTTCCCCTATTCTATGCCATGGGAGCCGCAGATGATCAACGACATGCGAAGCGACTCATTCAAGAATATCAGTACGGTAATCTGAGTCTGAACTGCTGGATGTTTGGTGCAAACGGACCAGATTGATAATCGTAGCGATCACCCTGATGAACTGAAATTAAATTTGTCACAAGAAATAAAGAGGGTATCCCAGCCATGATATGGCTGGGATACCCTCCTTTTAATAGATGTGCTACTTAAGGATATGTTATACAGTAGCCTTCGTATTTATTCTTGCATTAGGCTTAGTTGTCATAGTGGGTGTTTTATCTTTTCTGTGAAACAAACTACGTACATAAGGCATTACCCAATGATCAAGTCCGATGCGGCCTGCATTGGCAGCAGCTACGACGATGAATACTTCAAGTATAAGCAATTGTGCGTTGGTGCTTACAGTTCCCGAGAAAAGGAAGGCTGCGTTCATTACAATGGCCATAAGTGCTGCGAAAGTAGTAAATGTACCTAGAATGAGTCCAAGTCCTACTAGCGTCTCACCTAATGGAACAAGAACGTTGAAGAATTTGACACCTGGTAGTGCGGCATGTTCTAAGAATGTTGCCCACCAGCCTTGAACGCTTGGGTGATCTCCAGTACTGTTGGCAATAGCTCCTTGAATGAATCCAGCTGCATTAAATCCACCACTGCTTAATTTACCCCAGCCTGCTGTGAACCACTGATACCCTACATATACACGAATGACGGTTAGAATCCACATAGCCATTTTATTATTTCTTAGCCAATTGTTAAACATAATATCCACTCCTAAGTATATTTTTGTTTGTTCTAAGTTTGTTTGTTGCGATGATCGTCTTTGATGTCTTTATTATATGTGAATAATTTCACATGATGTGTGATATTAATCACAATTTTAGATAAATTTTAAAATAAATTTTGAAGTATATTGAAATCGGCTTTCCCTAGTGTCTATTACTAAGGAAATAATACAAGAATTTACGCTCGAACAAGCTATTCAGTGATCTTTAAGGCAGCTTTCACAGACAAGTAGAACCTTTTATGATTATAATGGAATGACGAAGAAGATATTGGCAATATGAGAGGAGCTGCAACCTTATCATGAATCCACCTAAATTTTCGCGCCTTATGGGCGGAATGCTGGCATTATTACTACTCTCTTCCTGTAATAACGATGACACCCAGAAGGCAGAAATTGTAACACCTGTGGATGTTCCAACAATTACAGAAGAACAAACTCCAGAACCATTAGAGGTCGCAAGTCTACTATACACGGCCCCGCTTACAGGACTTCCTGTTGAATTGGTCTCAACGCTGAGACCAATTGCTGTAATGGTTAATAATGCGCCACAAGCTAGACCTCAATCAGGACTGACACAAGCAGATATCGTATACGAGGTGCTGGCAGAGGGTGGGGTAACACGCTTTGTGGCTATTTACCAGAGCCATAATGAGGTTGTTACAGTAGGACCCGTAAGAAGTATAAGACCTTATTTAATTGAACTAGGTGAGAGTTATAATGGATTGTTAGTACATGCTGGGGGGAGTCAAGCTGCCTATTCAATCATACAAAAGCAGGGCAAAGAAGATCTTGATGAGATTGGAAATGCGGGGGCTTCTTTTTGGAGAGATAAGAGCCGGAAAGCACCTCACAATTTGTATACCGATGTGGAGAAGTTACGTGCAGGTGCGGACAAGCTGAAGTATAAGACGGAAGTAACCATACCCAGTTATCCTTTCCGTACGAATGATGAACTTATATCGGGTGAGAACGCGAATAAGATCGATATTAGCTTTCTACTTAAAGGATACAAAGTCTCATATCAATATGACACGGCCTCACAAATGTACAAGCGTTCCATTAATGACAGTCCACACATTGATCTTAACAACAATGAGCAGCTACAGGCTGCGAACGTGATCGTTATGGGAGCGGATCATAAAGTGCTGGATGATGTAGGTAGACTTTCTGTTGATTTGGAATCAGGTGGAGAAGCGATGTTGTTCCAACGAGGCGTGATGATTAAAGGGAATTGGATTCATAAAGCTGATGATGTCATTAGATTTGTGAAGGATGGAATTGAGGTCCCTTTCGTACCTGGTACTACTTATATAAACATTGTCCCTAATGAACCTACTTTTGATAGTCACGTAACCGTGACGAATGCTGAATAAAAACGAGCTAAACGTGGCAATCTAAAGGTAACAATTGGGTGAATTCGCTGTAATTAGGTGATTATTAAAAAGGTTCGCGAACTTTGTAAAAAAAGATCGGAACCGCCTTTAAAAAGAGCTGTTGGATATGGTAAGATAACTTGGGTTGTCATTTGTTTGTTTAGCTTTTCGTTCACGGCAATATTCTGCAAAGGGGTAATCGTAATGAAGTTTAAGAAGAAGGACATATTTTTCGAAACATTGGAGAGTATGGCAGATACGATTGTACAAGCCGCTGATTATTTCGCTCAGCAAGTTTCAAATCTTCAAGATATAAATGTTTTTGCTGATGGAATGAAAAAGTATGAGACTCAGTGTGATGAATATACACACACGATCATTAAGGAGCTCAACAAAACGTTTATTACTCCGATCGACCGTGATGACATTATGGACCTGACGACGAGTATGGATGATGTTATGGATGGTCTGGAAGCTACTGCTTCTCGATTCTATATGTATAATCATCTCAATCCGGATGAGTATGTTGTACAATTTGCGGAGATATTGCGTCAATCAGCTTATGTTATTCAGAAGTCAATCAATCTGTTATCTCAGAAGAAACTTCTTCAAATTCGTGAACATACGATTCGCCTTAATGACCTTGAGAATCAAGGTGATGATTTGCTTCGAATTTGTGTGAAGAACTTATTCGATACTGTGAGTGATCCTATTGAACTGATTAAGAAAAAAGAGATTTATGAACGCCTTGAACAAACCACAGATACGTGTGAAGATGTAGCCAATATGCTGGAATCAATTATCATGAGTAACTCTTAAGGAGTCAATTTAACATGGATACGTCATTTTTTATATTAGCCATTGTCATTTTTCTTGCTTTAGCATTTGATTTCATTAATGGCTTTCATGATACAGCGAATGCCATTGCAACATCTGTATCTACACGGGCACTAAAACCGCGAGTTGCTATTATTATGGCAGCATGTATGAATTTTCTGGGAGCTATTCTGTTTACTGGGGTTGCCAAAACCATTGGGGGCAGTATTGCTGATCCAGCAACACTAGATAACGGAATGGAAATCGTAATTGCGACTCTATTAGCTGCGATTATCTGGAACCTAGTGACTTGGTGGTTCGGTATTCCATCATCCTCTTCACACGCGTTAATCGGTGCTTTGGCGGGGGCAGTACTAGTCGGTGCAGGATCGGATCACGTGAAATGGGAAGGATTTATTAGTATCGTTAAAGTACTGATCTTCTCCCCATTAATCGCATTTGCTATTGGTTATATTGTCATGACCGTTTTGAAATGGATCTTTGCCAAAAAAAGCCCACATACGGTGAACAAAGGTTTCCGTTCAATGCAAATTGTTACGGCCGCGTTCCAATCTTTCACACATGGAACAAATGACGCACAGAAATCGATGGGAATTATTACATTTGCTCTGGTTGCATCAGGACAATTAGAGTCGCTAGAGGTTCCACTTTGGGTTAAGCTCTCTTGTGCTACAGCTATGGCGCTTGGTACCTCCATTGGTGGGTGGAAAATTATTAAAACGATGGGAACTAAAATTTTCAAGATTGAACCGATTAATGGCTTCGCAGCTGATATGACGGGCGCTTCAGTTATATTAACAGCAACGGTTCTTCATATGCCTGTAAGCTCAACACATGCCATTACATCAGCTCTCTTGGGTGTTGGTAGTGCGAAACGTTTCTCTGAGGTGAAATGGTCACTTGCTGGGCGAATCATCGTTACATGGTTTATTACCATACCAATTGCAGCTGTGCTTTCAGGGCTATTATTTAAAATCTTATTTTAACAACAACCATATATATATAGATAATGGGGATAGAGTGGGCCAATCGCTGAAGGTTGGCTTTTTTTGTTTCATTTTGTATGATGAATAGAAGTGATATAAAGAGAGAAGGACAGTTTATGATTAGGACACTTGCCATTACTCATTCACACGATATCAAGGTTGGAATTCCATTGGATGAGATCCAAATGAGTGATTATGCTTGGTTGTGGGTAGATTTCAATGCTCCAACAACGGAAGAATCACTATTACTGGATACTCATTTCCATTTTCATCCGCTGGCAGTAGAAGATTGTATGTATGTGCTACAGCGGCCCAAGCTTGATTTCTATGGCGACCTACAGTTTCTTGTCTTACATGCGCTTAATCCTGATACGTTGCATGCAGAGGAAGTGGATTTATTCTTGGGTCCTGATCTATTGGTATCCTTCCATCAGAGAGAGCTTCCAGAGATCGATGAAGCATGGGCGCAAATTGTCCAGCATGCACATGATCGCAAAATATGGTCTCGTGGCCCCATAGCTTGCGCGTATACGATGATTGATATGATGGTGGATCGTTACTTCCCTAGCCTATATTCTATTGAGGATGAACTGGCAGAGCTTGAAAGCCAGGGGGGGAATGAATCTGTAGAAGAGTTAATGAGTCAAGTATTTAATCTGCGCGGGCGACTGCTGAAGTTACGTCGAACGATTGTACCGATGCGGGATCTTATGTATAGAATTATTAACTCGCAGCATGTCCAGAGCAGTGGTGAGCACAAGGTATATTTTGCAGATATTTATGACCATTTATTGAAGCTTACAGATATGATAGAAGCAGATCGTGAAATGACAGCGGACCTACGAGATAGCTACATATCCGTTAATTCGAATCGTATGAACGCGATTATGAAAACACTGACGGTAATTACGACGATCTTCATGCCACTAACGCTCATTGCTGGAATTTATGGAATGAACTTTGTGAATATGCCAGAGCTTCATTTTCAATATGGTTATGCAGCAGTCATGGCATTCATGTTCTTGTTAGGTGGAGGGATGGTCATGTGGTTCATACGCAGGGGCTGGTTCAAATAAAAGAGAGTGTAAGTGGTTCACTCTCTTTAAATGACAGCATTTTTCCTCAAATATGTGTTATTTACGTCGATTCTTATTAGAAATATTCTTTTTAGAAGTTTTCTTTTTAGAAGTTTTCTTTTTAGATGTATTGTTTCCTTTAGAAGTTCGACGTGAAGGCTTTTTCTTACTTTTGGGAGCCGATTTCTTGCGACGCCGCTTAGGAGGAACATAGAACATGCCATCTCCGTCCTCACTAGATGTTCCTTTCGTTGAACCCTTGCCAAAGGAGCCCATCACTAGCTTAACCATGGGAGCCATCTGCTGGACACCTGACATCACCTTCTGAAATTTACCCATTGAACTGACAATGCCGTCTATTCCTCCCATTCGATCGATAACACCTTTAAGCTCGCCTAGATTCGCTAGAGAGAAGCCAGTCTTAGCTGCGGTAGCAGCAGCCACAGGGGCAACTTCTACAACAGGGTTAATCCACTCGGCGGCGCCAAAGCCAGCACTAGGAGCGGGCAACCCTGCGGCACCTCCTTGAAAAGGAGTAAGGGCTGAAGATTCTACTTGCGGGATATTCCCGAAGGGACTAATGCCAGGATAAATGTATTGGGAGTCCAGTGAGGGTGTTGTGAATGGCTCGGACAGTGAACGTTTATTGCTCGGGGAACGATGATAGTAATGTTGAACCATGAATTATCACTTTCCTTTTTGTGTGGGTTTACTGTATATGTATGTGATAGGCAAACATAAGGTATGGACGAATGCCCGGTTATTCTTATGTAGGAAGGGGAATCGGGCACATGCCTAGAATAAAATTATAGTAAGAGGAATTGGGTCTATTTGGAGGATGCGGAATACATCTAATACTCCGTGATCGAGCATCTATGAATCGGTAATCATTCTATTCTGCACAGCGATAAACCGTTAATGCTTGAAAAGACTGCATTGAGTCGGGTACAATGAGATTACTTAGTAACAGTAGGGGATGATTAGCCAGTGCAATTAAAGAAACTTGATGATAAAAGTGTAGATCAATTGTTTGAAGCCATTTTGACTCTTAAAAATTTAGAAGAGTGTTATATATTTTTCGATGATCTGTGCACAGTGAATGAGATACAGTCACTTTCTCAGCGTCTAGAAGTAGCACGTATGCTAGGCAAGGGTTCGACATATAATCAAATAGAGGCAGAGACAGGGGCAAGTACTGCTACCATCTCACGAGTGAAACGTTGCTTGAACTATGGTAACGATGGGTACAAAATGTCGCTAGAGCGTCTAGGACGTTAAGATGTGTAAACCAGGCGTGCTTATTATCAGCCATGGCTCAAGGGAATCTTCTTGGGTTGAACTGGTGGATGAAGCGGTCAAAAAGTTGCCGCTACAGGGGGATATCCCTGTGGCGGTTTCGTTCTTGGAGATCGTGGAAGGAAGACTTATTCAAGATGGCATTGATGTTCTTGAGGATCAAGGTGTTACGGACATTATCGTCATTCCTCTATTTGTATCATCTGGAAGTACCCATGTAGATGAAATAGCTTATGCACTGGGTGCGAAAGATACAGCTGATTCAAATACTGACTTGGAACCTTTCCACATTCGTGCGAATATACATTATGGAACGCCGATGAATGATGACCCTGAGATTGCTCAGATGGTCTGGGACAAGGTTCGCGATTTATGTGTAGAACCGAAGCAGGAAGTTATTCTACTGGTAGGACATGGTAGTATTTATGAGAATTTCAGACAACGCTGGGTGAAGGGGATATCTTCACTCGCTGAGAAAGTATACAATATTAGTAATGTAGTTGCTGTTGATTATGCTTTACTTAATCCTGACTCCGTGCGTGAACGTATGGAGTATTGGCAAAGAGAGCATGGATATCAGGTGATTGTGGCCCCTCTTTTTCTAAGTGAGGGCTATTTCATACGAAAGGTAATTCCGGATCGTCTCGAAGGATTATCCTATCGCTATACAGGCAGAGCTATTCTACCGCATCCGTTGTTATCTGAATGGATAGGTAACCAGGCACATTTCATGTTAGCAGGTTTGAAATTATGATAAACAGGTGGGGTTCTTAGTATGAACAAAAGAGCTAGATTAATTTATAATCCCACTTCTGGTCGAGAAGAAATGAAGAGACGTCTAGCAGATATATTACAACGACTCGATCAAGGCGGCATTGAGACTTCGGTCCATGCAACGACAGAAGAGGGAGACGCGACTAAGGAAGCTGCAGATGCAGTAGGGCGGGGATATGACCTCATCATTGCTGCAGGTGGAGATGGTACGCTGAACGAGGTTGTAAACGGTATGGCGGAGAAGGACAACCTTCCACCACTCGGGTTGTTTCCACTTGGAACAACCAATGATTTTGCCAGAGGGCTTGGAATCTCGAAGAATTGGGAAGAATATTGTGATGTAATCATACGTCAAGAGACACGTCCGATTGATATTGGTAAAGCCAACGATCGTTACTTCATTAACATTGCAGGTGGCGGTACGCTGACAGAATTAACCTACGACGTGCCTAGTAAACTTAAGACGCTTATTGGTCAACTAGCCTATTATCTCAAAGGGATTGAGAAGATGGTCAGTCTGTCACCTCAGGAACTTATTATTAAGGCCAACGGTCAGGAAAGAATCCATGATGAATTCATGCTATTCCTTATCGCTAATACTAACTCTGTAGGTGGTTTTGAGAAGCTTGCACCTAGTGCTACCATCGATGATGGTCTCTTTGATGTGATTGCTCTTAAGAATTGTAACTTGCCAGAATTCGTTCGTGTCGTCAGATTAGCCTTAAGGGGTGGACATTTGAACGATAAGAATGTCATCCATTTCCAGACGGATCATATTGAGGTGAGTTCCCCGGGTAATGTGTTACTTAACTTAGATGGTGAGCTTGGTGGCTCGTTACCTGCAACCTTTGATGTGTTGAAGCAACATATGCGTATTTTTGCCTAAAGTACGAATTTGAGCATTTGACTTAAGAAGAGAAGATAAAGAAAGAAGTGAATATAGCATCATGAGAAACCACCGCAGCGGCCGGAACTCTGGTCGCCGTAGCAGTCCGGCTCCCATTGTCGGATTGCCGGTATCCAAGAACGATGAAGTCGTCATTGACATCATTGGCATGAACCATGACGGAGAAGGGGTAGGCCGCGCAGAGGGCTATACCCTATTTGTGCAGGGCGCACTCCCAGGGGAGAAAGCCCGTGTGAAAGTACTCAAGACGAAGAAGCAGTTTGGCTATGCCAAGCTGATGGATATCGTCGAAGCCAGTCCAGATCGGATACAAGCACCCTGTGCTATCTATGATCAATGTGGTGGCTGCCAATTGCAGCATATGGAATACAGCGCCCAATTAGAGTGGAAACGAAAGCTCGTGGTGGACAATCTAATGCGTATCGGGAAGCTAGATGTAGCAGGGGAACGAAGCTTTAGAGCGAAGGCGCTAAGTGAGGATACGGCCAGCGGAGAGAATATAAGTGCGAGTGAAGCGAATGTTAAGAGTACAGTGGGCGTAGAGAGTGCGGAGAGTGAAAGCCGTGCAAGTGCTACTTCGGAAGTTTATGTAGCAGCGAGTGAGCAAGGCGTAAAAGTGCTTCCTACGCTCGGCATGAGTGATCCTTGGCGTTATCGTAATAAAGCTCAAGTTCCCATCGGTGCCACTGAGGCGGGGATTGTTGGCGGGTTCTATGCACGCGGTAGCCATCGTATTATTGAGATGGAGACATGCCTTATCCAGCATGAAAGTAATGATGAGATCATCAATCATATCAGAGCTATCGGTCGTAAGCTTGGTATAACATCCTATGATGAAGAGACAGGTCAAGGACTGCTGCGACATGTTGTTGTCAAAGTAGCTTTCCGTACCCGAGAAATGATGGTTATTCTAGTGACGAATGGCGCGAAGATTCCGAACGTAGATACATGGATTGCTGAGATTAGGAAGACCATGCCGGCAGTGACTAGCATTTGCCACAATATCAACACTCAAGAGACAAATGTCATCTTCGGAGATCAGACTAAGGTACTCTGGGGAAATGAAGTTATATATGATTACATTGGTGATGTGAAGTTCGCTATCTCTGCGCGTTCTTTCTATCAAGTCAATCCAGTTCAGACAGAAGTACTATATGGCAAAACGTTGGATTACGCTGAACTTACAGGAGCAGAGACCGTCATCGATGCCTACTGCGGTATTGGCACGATCTCATTGTTCTTAGCTCAGCATGCTAAGCAGGTGTACGGTGTAGAAATCGTACCTGAAGCGATTGAAGACGCGCGTGCGAATGCAGAGCTTAACGGGATGAAGAACGTTACCTTCGAAGTCGGTGCATCTGAGGATGTCATTCCACGCTGGAAAGAACAAGGCATTACGCCAGATGTTATCGTCGTCGATCCACCACGTAAAGGTTGCGATCCAAGACTGCTAGAGACAATCTTAGCGATGCAACCAGAGCGAGTAGTGTATGTGAGCTGTAATCCCTCGACGTTAGCGAGGGATTTGAGAGTGCTAGAGGATGGCGGGTATAGGACGGTAGAGGTACAACCGGTGGATATGTTCCCGCATACGGTGCATGTGGAGAGTGTTGCGTTGTTGGTTAAGGGATTTGTAAAGAATTAATAATACCGTGATATTACAAATAAACCCGTGCTAAATATCAAATAAAGTCGTGATAAAACCATCAAATCGCTAAATGGAGCACGGTGTAAACCCAGATCCATGCGATTCCGCAGAGCCGAGCGATTTTTAGGATTTCCTCCTGCATTTCGCTCGGTTTTTTTTATCTTTCTTTTACTCAGCCCATCCTCGCCTTATCACCTCTAATCCTTTTTCTCAGGCATTTTCCCTCTCTCTTTTTTTCTTCCATAACCTCTGGAATCCCTTGCCACACCTGCATTATCAATATTTAACTCGGCTCTATTTATCCAGCTTTTATGCTTATCTCATGTGTTTCCTCGGCTTTTTTAATCGATCATTTACTCTGATTAATTTCTTCCTAAACCCAGTACTCCACCTATGTTTTCTCCTGCTCTGACGGCAGATTGTTAGCTATTTGACGTAGAGAAGAAAAAGGCGAGAGAAGGGCTGAGATGTCTTGCTGGTCGTGGGGTTTGGGCGATTGGAGTGGGAGGGAGCGGGATCTGCGAATTTTAAGCCTTTTCCTGTGTTTGTAGCAAGACATTATTCAGATTTCAATAAAGTTGTGATAGAAAAAGTTGAGGAGAAAATCGGGGAAATCACAGTTTTGTAGCAAGGGTTTATTCATACGGGCTACGGTAGAATGCGGGTTTGAGGGGTGTTTTTTAGCAGGGGTATATTCATTTTGAACATAGTAGAGACGAAAAAAGGAGAAAAGTGATTTTCTCTTTTTCTCTCTCTTTCCCCCCTATGCAAGAAATCACCTTCTTTTACCCAATGATATTTCAATCAGAAACCAGTATCATCAATGGTTTGAAGGGGGTATCGTAATCATTCACTACCATATTTCCTCCCTTCACAACTCATATTTTAAGTTCGTCCAATCCGGATTTCCCTATCTTTCCTCTGTCATTCTCTCTGCCTTTGAGGACAGCAATTATTCTCTCCTTTCATACACAACTAAACCATTTGTATTCCAGTTTTTACTTTGAATTCCCCTCTTTTGAGGACAAGAATTATTATCTCGATTTGTTACTCGGATATGGATTGAAATCCTTGTGGCGTAAGGGATCTGGGGGATTTTGTGGGGGGAAGAGGACAGTTATTATTATTTTTTTTACAAAGTACAGGTTTTTTGTGAGGTTACAAAGTAGAGAAAGATTATATCGATAAAATGATTGTCATTTATTGTACCAATCAAGAACATATGTGCTATACTTTTTCTAGTAATTATAAAGGAGTCTACCTGTATGCAACTTAGCAATATGACTATTTTTTTCACTATGCTAGTTATCTTATTGATCGGCATTATATTTTTTATCTTTCGACATTGGAGACGGAATCAGAAGGAAGAAATATTCTCCGACGTTTTATTTGCAGCAGGAATAGAATTAGTCTTAACTTCTTTTGGAACCTTGGATGCAGAAATTATTGCGATTTTTAAAAATAAAGACGTGGAGACTAACTATGTACAATTAATAATTGGCTTCATATTACTCGCATGTTCATGGTTTCTGTTTCGTCATATTAAAGCCAAGATGTACATATTGAATATCAATGGTTACTTCCCAGATCGAAGAATAGAATATCGACATGAAGATGTTGGACTTCATCATTTTCAATTTAAAGAAAGAGAGATTGACTTTATTCGTCTATTTAAGAAGGGTATAAACGAGACCGTTTATACCGAAATAAAGGAAGAACTAATAGAAAAAACCAATAACTTCAAATCCGAAACCCGTGATAAAAAGAGAGGTTATACAGGAATTGCTCCTTCTCCTCTTATTATGCTTGCAGGGAACACCTTTGGTAGAGAAGGAATAGATGAATTTTTCGAATATAACAAATTCACTTCTAAATATTATCAGCTACATGAAAAAGCAAAGCTTAAATCAAACACCCATTTAATTATTCCAGATATTACATCTTTTATTAAAAACCAACAGTCAGAAACATTTGCCGAGATCGTGGTAAGCATTAGTCTTACTTCTCAAATTGTTGAGGGTCAACTGACTCAATTCACCTGTCCTCATTACATGATTCAAGTACGAAAACCGCAAGATAATATTATTGAAACTAAAAAACAACTTCACAATTACGTCAAGCAAACACTTGTTACCCTTGAATCCTTAACGCGAAAGATTCCTACTTTAAAGAAAATACACCTCGTTTATTCAGGGCAAAGCTGTTTTTCATTTGAACTTGGGAGGCTCATAGATATAACTCGTCATGCAGAGATTACCCACTATCAGTTCTCCCAACAATCTACTCCTCTATATCCATGGGGAATTGTAATTAATGGTGATCGATCAGGAGAATTCTTAATAAATGAATCTGAAGGAGTGAATATAAACCGTGCATAATTTAGATAGTAATTTCAATACCTTTTATTCGGAACATGTCGTCCTGTTCGATGATGAAAAAGAGAATTTGATTGAAAAAAAAGACTTGAATATTGATAGATTAGAGTCTGGAATAGTGGAGTATAACGCTGAAAAGAAGACCGATTTTGAGTTGATTGATCATGTAGTTCAAGGTAGTATGGCAATGGAGACGGTTGTTCAAAACGAAGAAAATGAATATGACATCGATGTTGCTATTATATTCGACAAAGATAATCTTCCGGACGGGATGATTGCAACAAAAAACATGGTTGTTGATGCTCTTAAGCGAAAATGTAAACAATTCAAAACAGAACCAGAAGCCTTAACAAATTGCATTCGTATTGAATATGCGGATGGATACCATATTGATTTCGCGATCTATCGGAAATTTATCGATTCAAATGGTTATATCTCTTACGAACATTGTGGAAGTGAATGGCGAAGTCGTGATCCGGAAGCTATTAGTGATTGGTTTAACAATGTAAACAATACGTCTAACCAAGATGTTCAAAAGGTCGTTAGCCTTTTAAAGATGTTTTGCAAATCGAGAACTGGATGGTCAATGCCTGGGGGTCTTATTCAATCCGTATTGGTTGCAGAATGTATTCAGTCCAAAGATCGCTTAGATGAAACGTTCTACTATACGATACAAAAAATTAGAGATCGTCTTGAAGATAATAAATCTATTCAAAACCCGACAGATAGTAGCTTGAGCCTGTTGTACACGGATAAGGATGAACAAAAGGTCAAGAATTTGCATACACGATTAACTAATCAAATCAAGAAACTAGATTATGTGCTATTTAAAGATGATTGCACAGATGAACAAGCGGTATCTACTTGGAAGGAGTTCTTCCGGCACGACTATTGGGGAGATCTTATTACAGAATCCGTTGATCAAGTTATGGTTAGTAAAAGCTATTCTGCATATAATGACGTTGAAATCATGGTCAATGTGGAGTGGATACCTGGGACACTTATCCCTCTCTCTGGAATAAAGGGACGCATACCTAAAGATAAATCTATCACTTTTACCGCTAAACCAAATTTTAATAATTACACAGAAATCGAGTGGGAAGTTATCAACTATGGTGATGAATTTGGGACTGATAGAGGTCATACATCAAAAGGAATAAGCGTAACGGAGCACACATGCTATAGGGGTAATCACAGTATGATATGTCGAGTTTTCAACCAAGGTACACTCGTTTGCGAAAAAGAAGTTAAAGTTCCAATCAAATAACGCATGCAAAAAGAAAGAATTGGCTATTTATGCGGCTTCTTTTTTGTTTGGTCGCAACAGCTTTCTAAGAAACCATATAAATGCATCCGAATTATCAGCTACAATAATAGTTTCGGTATTCTTCTGGAATAGAGATTAAAACTTGTTGTCATGAGTTATCCTTCTAATCATCTATTTTACCTTCTCCGATACGAAATAAAAGGGAGATTCACTATGCCCAAGATCAGGTCGTAACCCTTAATTGCTTTTGGGATTTGGGGAAAGGGATGGGGAAGGACTGGGATTCATCAGCCGAGCTGCAATTTTTTTGACAAGAAAGAGTCCAACGAACAATTTAGAGTTGTGTATTCGAGTAAATCCAGGGTTGTTGTGCATTCCCTATAAAGTTCACCCACATCACTTAAAGTCTACATTTGGAAACTTAAAGCTTGTCAAAGAGCCGAGCAAAACCCAGGTATCCACACCTGCATTTCGCTCGGCTTTTTTTCTCATTTCTTACTCAATTCATTTTCCTAATATAGTCTCCACATTTCTCGCCAATATCGGCTGTATCCTTTTTTAAATTTTCTGTTCTAACAACTCAAAATTTAAAGCAGGATTTCGAATCAAATTAATTCAATTTCTCGTAGTAGAGATAGCCACTCTTTTCCTTCTCTTGCCCAGATAAAATCATCAGATATATTTGGATCCCCTTTCTCTTTAACTGTAGTTTCATACTTTCCATCATATCGAGCTTCAAAGACCCCAATCGTTTCAACTAAGTATCGAATATAACCAACTTTGCCTTCATACTCTGGTTTGCTTACCAGACGTTTTTGATTTTCGTTATACAGTTTGAAAACTTCACCAACGGTCAAATTTTCACCTGCCATAGAACGCCATACTGTAGATTCGCTAATGCGAGCCTGTTCATTCCGTTTACCACGGGTAAAACCAACAAATCGCTTTGCATCAATCCAGTTGTTAATGGTTGAAATGCTTACTCCGAAAATCTTTGCTAATTGCCCCGTTGTAAAAGACTGTGTGGTGTCATGTTCTGCAATGGATAGAATAGTGCCACCAACTTCCTGCAACCCTCTTGAGAGAATATCAAGAGCTTGTGCGTTTTCTCCCCATTCCGCGAAATTTTGAACCTCTTGGACTAATTGAGGAGATATGGCATTGAATTTCATAGCGATATTGTAAAACACTTTGAACATTACTTCTGCTCTTGAACGCATATGAGATGTTTCTTCAATTATTTCTCCAAATGCTCTTTTATCCTCTTCTGAAAATTGCATATATTTCACCTCTTATTACCTTAATTCTATGTGAACTGCTAATAAACTGCAAGGGAAACTGCGAATGAACTGCCAACACTTATGTGTGCAATCGCTATAAAGATCACCCGAGACAACAATAGAATCTGCAAAGGGAAGAGAAGGAAAGGGACGACTTTGTACAAGCTATCATATAGAATATAGATGGCTAGCAATATAAGGGTTCATCCGATTTTTAATGGGAGTATTATCGTTATTGATAATTTGCTAACATAGGGACTCTGTGCTAGGATAAAAAAGAAATATATTATAACCAATTAATGTTTGTGAGGAAGTGTAGTAAAGATGAGGTTTAAAAAAATAATTAATGAATCAATCAAATATATTGTTAAAGAAAACCGCGACTAGCCTTAGTAGCGGTTTTTTTTATTGACTATAGTCTTGATTGGTTCTGGCTTTGTCTAAAAACTCAAAGGAGTGATAATGATGCAGATTTCGAAACAAGTGCTTGAGCCGGAACAGTTTATTAGAAAAGCAAGAGGATCAAAAAAAGGTTCTATGTTAAAGTTTTCAGAAAATTCAAAATTTATGGAGGAGGATTATGAACTCTTGGACTATATGTTGACTCGTATATGTAGTCATGAGAAAAATCTGACTATGTTCTTCGATATGAGTGATCTTTCAGCATATTTAAATCAGAAATTTGATAAAAATTTTGATATCGCTGAAATCAAGGGTTTCATTAATAAGATAAGTAAAGGGATTTTTGATGGTAAAGAAAATGGATTAGACTTTTTCTATCGTATTGTAAGCAAAAAACAACTTTATCCATTGGATGACAAGGTTGAAATACAGTTTTCTGATGAAGTATATACACAATTCTACAGTGTTATGAGGAATTAAAAGTTGGCTTGATTGTATCAGAAAGAAAAACAATAAAATTATCTTGAACGTAGGTATTAGAGACAGACAATAAATTTCGATGTTGAGAAAAATCGTATAGTCTAAAAGATTTATAGGAGAATGATTTGTATTGAGGATAGAAGGAAGTAAAAGAAGGATGGCTACCAGTAATCACTTGAAGCCCATCACTGAGAGAATGAAGTATGAAACCAAAATACCATTAATAGGCCAGCGTGAAATCGAGCAATCTAAAACGGCTTTGAAGTTGCTACGTCTGTATACAGTATGATAGAGGATAGAAGGGATATAAATGAATATAATCCCAATCCAAAGAAGGTGTAAAGGGATCGGATATTGTTCGATCCCTTTCAATTATGAATATAGTGGAATTTTATGTCATATTTGGATGGTGCTTTGGTTATAGGGTAATGTGATAAGTATATGTGTAGATCATTCAGTATTCATGGTAAAATGAGGATGCATAATCGTGTAATTAGGCCAAAATTAATTACGTAGCTATGAACTCACTATTTTGTATGATCCAAATGGGTTCATTAAATCCATAGCTAAAGATCGCGTTTGCATTTTATAATCCATTGCAGGCTATAAATACATATGTAGCAAAATAATTTAACCATGAGAGGGTGGGTTAAGGTTAACGTAATGACAGGGGCACGACTGATGAATCTTCTGTAATGGGAGTAGAGGAATGGCCCCAAGACTAATTGAAAAGAATGAACATTTTCCAAGCGTGAAATGTACCGATTAGGTAAGAATGAGGAAACATCATCTCGAAATGGAGTGATGTCACACTGTTAGCTTAACGACTCTTAGATGCTATCAATCCCAGATCTGTGAGTAACGAGGAACTTATGATTTATTACATTCAATTAGAGAGAACGCGTACTGCTGAGAAACTGGCACGCTACGTGTGGCGTATGAGTAGATCTGGAAATTACATCAATTGCTTACCTATTGATAACGAAAGTTTAAAAGTGAAAAAAAGAGATGGATTAGCAACCTCAAAATCGTTGGTGTGGTTGCATAAGCGACAATGGTCAAGTGATTTCTCAAAAAGCAGGGACAGCCAATTCAAAAAACTGCGTGAGACAATAATTCAAGTCTAAACGTTATTGTTAACGAATAGTAGTATCACGAGACTACTAAGGAGTGTTAATAACAATGATTACAGATATAGAAGGGATTAATACATTGAAAAAAGTATTAGTAATTACCCAGTCCGAAGATCAAACAGTCGATTATTTAATGAAAACTTACGGTAGTGAAATTCAATGGTATAGGTTAGATGTAAATCGATTAGATCAATATCATATTCAAATACAAAATGACCGAATCCATATAACCAATGAAGTTGAAAGTATCTCTGATGATGAAATCACTGGACTATATTATAGGAAGGTTGCTTTTCCTGATTTAAATTCCTTTGAGAATCAATATATTCCATTTATGCAAAAAGAGATAATGAGTCTTGTTGAAGGAATCGCAGAGACGGTTGGTTATTCATGCTTGTCCAGACCATCGGTGTTGCGGCGATCTGAAAACAAGATAGTCCAATTAAAATCTGCCGAACGAGTCAAGTTTAATCTTGCACGTACACTAATAACTAATGATAATATATCTGCGGAGCGGTTCTCCCTAGAACAAAGCACAATTGTGAAACCTATCTCTACCGGAAGGTTTATGGGACCTGATGGATGGAGATACATTCAAACTAATATGGTAGACTACACTAATTCCTTTGATGGGTTATCTATGGCACCAGCCTACTTTCAAGAGTATATCGGAAAGCTTGATGGTGAATATAGGGTGACAATTATCGAAAGAACTGTCCATGCTGTAAGGATTGATTCTAACCATGCTGTGGATTGGAGGAAAAAGGACGCAATAAACAAGTATAGTTATGTAGAACTACCTTACAGATTAATAAAGCAATGTTTTGACCTGATGGATGATTTAGATTTGTCCTTCGGAGCATTTGACTTTATAAAAGTGGGGGATGAATATATGTTTTTAGAGATAAATCCTAATGGGCAATGGCTTTGGCTAGAACAAGCCCTTGGTATACCCATATCCAGATCTATAGTAACCTTTTTACAAAAGCGAAGGGTGGGGGGGTAATGTATTACTGGTTCATTAATTCTTTATCATGGGTATTTCCTTGTTTTAATATTTCAGATGACGATAATTTTGGTACTCTTAAAAAGGATTCCAAACAACGTCGATTCTCTCTCTTAGCCATAAGACTGGGAGGTCTGATTTTTTATTTTTGTTCATACGGATATTGGCGTGGACAGCCCGAACAGATAAATCTACATTCAAAAGGATTTAAGTTGTTTTATTCGCTACGTTTATCAAAGTACGGTAATCTGAGTGATTCGGAAATTGAGAGATTAAAAACCAATCATGCTACATTCCTGAATGCTCACCCTGAGACAGATAAGCGAATTGTTTATAAAGAGACACTGATGTATAAACTAGATGAATTGAAGGAAAAAAAGAATAAATCCTTTAATAAGTTATTGGCATATCTCGCGGTTTTCGCGTTTCTTATACCTCTATTAATTCCACCTGTTCTTAATTTTAAAGACATCTTTGACAAGCCACTATTCATGATGCTAAGTTACCTCACATTAAGTCTATACTTAGTTTACTTTCTCATCAATTTTGCTACACTCTTCTTTGAATCAGTTAAAGTGAAAACATATTCTCGTTTTTCGTATAGATCAATAAAAGAATCTACTGTACCAGAGGAAACTTTTCTTAACGGTCTATACATAGAATATCAGCTTCGTAATAACGAAAGTACAAATGAAGTATCATTTATTCTTAATATAGAAAAGTATATTCGAGCAAGTTTAATAGCAAGTGTACTTTTAATCTCCATTCACATCCTTTTTACTTTTAGTGAGATAAATCCAAAAAATATTGGAATAAGTGATAAATCAGCCCAAGTCCTGCACCTTAAATTAGATGAATCACCAAGAACATTATTAAATAATCAAAAAGATGAATTGCAAACAATTGAGGACGATCTTCTAAAGAATAGGATTAAAAGAATACTACTTATCCGAAGTGGGACAAGTAGCATAGAAAACTATATTCGTATTGTTAATCTGATCCAGTCATATAACGTAAATAGTATAGAGATCGTCGAAATAATAGACAAGCCCCATCCCCTATCGCAAGAAGGACATTTGCAGATAGTCATTGAAAGGAGGTGAATGAATGAAAAAACAACCATACTTAGCCTGGTACTCGGTACATAACCGTTCAGAAGGCAGTATTATTACAGAGTCAAGGGAAAATACTGAGCCAGACGAGATTAGTTTTAGTGATAGCGATTATACAAAAAAAACTGCAACCATCGAACAGACTGAACCCGATGAGTACATTTTTAGTAGAAGGGGTACAGAGACTCGCTCAATTGAGGGATCGGAACCGGATGAGTTATTGTTTAGCGAACAACCGATAACTTTTGTAATTGAAGTCACTGAACCCGATGAATATTACTTTCAACTAAATAATTTTACTGAAAGCACAGAGACCTCTATTCCTGATGAGATTTCCTTTTCAAATTGATATTATGAAATCCTTTAAGAACACCCAACCTGATGAATTGATTCATCAGGTATAAAAATTAAAACAAACTCATATTCCCCCCGTTTCTTCCAAAGAGACGGGCTTTTTTATTAGAGTAATCTAGCCATTTTTTATTTCTCCTGCTCTGACGGCAGATTGTTAGCTATTTGACGTAGAGAAGAAAAAGGCGAGAGAAGGGCTGAGATGTCTTGCTGGTCGTGGGGTTTGGGCGATTGGAGTGGGAGGGAGCGGGATCTGCGAATTTTAAGCCTTTTCCTGTGTTTGTAGCAAGACATTATTCAGATTTTAATAAAGTTGTGATAGAAAAAGTTGAGGAGAAAATCGGGGAAATCACAGTTTTGTAGCAAGGGTTTATTCATACGGGCTACGGTAGAATGCGGGTTTGAGGGGTGTTTTTTAGCAGGGGTATATTCATTTTGAACAATTGTGTAAAGAATTAATAATACCGTGATATTACAAATAAAGTCGTGCTGAAAATCGAATAAAGTCGTGATAAAACCATCAAATTGCTAAATGGAGCACGGTGCAAACCCAGATCTATGCGATTCCATAGAGCCGAACGATTTTCAGGATTTCCTCCTGCAATTCGCTCGGTTTTTTTATCTTTCTTTTACTCAGCCCACCCTCGCCTCATCACCAAAATCCTTGCTTCTCATGCCTTTTCACTCTATCTTTTTTTCTGCCATAACCTCTGGAATCCCTCACCACAACTGCATTCTCAGGATTTACCTCGACTCTTTCATCCAGCTTTTAAGCTTATCTCATGTGTTTCCTCGACTTCTTTAATCGATCATTTACTCTGATTAATTTCTTCCTTAACCCAGCACTTCACCTATGATTTCTCCTGCTCTGACGGCAGATTGTTAGCTATTTGACGTGGGGAAGAAAAAGGCGAGAGAAGGGCTGAGATGCCTTGCTGTGCGTGAGGTTTAGGCGGTTGGAACGAGAGGGAGCGGGATCTGCAAATTCAAGCCTTTCCTCAGTTTTTATATCAAGACATTATTCAGATTATAATAAAGTTGTGATAGAAAAAGTAGAGGGGAAAATGGAGGCAATCACGGTTTTGTAGCAAGAGTTTATTTATACGGGCAACGGTGGAATGCGGGTTTGAGGGGTGTTCTGTAGCAGATGTATATTCATATTGAACAGATTGAGTTTGTATAAGACAAGTAATTAAAGGACTTCTCACAAGGAAGTCTTTTTTTATGCGGATATTTGCTTACTGACAGTTCAGTATATTGATCTGACGTTGACGGATTGTCAAGCCAAGTGCGACAGAGCATCCGTGAATGATTCGTGAGCGGTCTTCCAACCCAGGCATTCCCTGGGTCGGTTGTTAATGAGATTAAGAGCCTTAGCCAGTTCAACATCAGTCACCTCTGCGAAGTCTTTGCCTTTGGGAAAAAACTCTCGAAGGAGGCCATTTCCATTCTCGCTAGAACCACGTTGCCAAGATGAGTAGGGATCCGCAAAGTAGACATCTATGTTGTGAGTAAACTCAAGCGAGCTAAAGCAGGCAAACTCTTTCCCTCAATCCGTAGTTGCGCTCTTGAAAGTGCCCTGTGTGTACTGAGATGCGGCGACACCAAAGGCAATCTCCATAGAAAGTGCTGTTCGGTCAGGCATTTTAATCGCTGTATACAGTCGTGTCTTTCGCTCGATGAAGGTCGCAACACAAGCCTTGCTTTTCCCACGGCTGGAGACCACGGTGTCGAGCTCCCAGTGTCCGAATATCTCGCGGGAGCGGACTTCCTTGGGGCGCTGTTTAATCGATTTACCCATTAGAAATCTTCTTCTTGTTTCTAGCGGTTTACGACGTTTTCCTTTGTGACGTAGCATGCTCACTTCAGCCATGGGCTAATCGTCCGGCATAAATCCAGAGGTAGATCGTTTTGAAAGAAACCAGTGTGTTTCCAGCCGCCTTGTATCCCTGCGAAATTTATTCAGGAGACCATGTCTGCTGAAGCCTTTCTTCGACTTCCTTGGCTAATTCAGCTGTCCACTTTCCAACAGGTATAGAGAATTCCCGTCTCTGTTGATAGGCTCGTTGTGAGACTTCTGCCTCATAAACGCCTTCCACGTGATTATGATTCATTTCTCGTGGTACCGTGGAAAGATGCCGCCCAATTTCTTGTGCAATGGCACGAATGAACAGTCCACCCCTGTCGGTTGAGGATGTCTAGCTGGCTACGTTCGATTATGCTAAGATGTGTATAGCTCATGGGCTGATTCTCCTTGTGAATGGTGTCTGGTAACTTCATTCTACACGAATCAGCCATGAGTCATTTTTTATTCTCTTAGCTGCTGTCGCACTTCATATTACAATCCGTCAAGAAATAAGTATTGAATATATTAACAATAAATGCTAACTTAAGGAAGTAGAGAAAAATATAGGCCTATAACTACAATTAAATCAAGAAATGGGAGGTAATTTTAATGTTCAATCAGATTTACGCAACACCGAAGTTAGTAAAGTTCGGCAAGTCAAAGGATCTTATTCAGGGAGATTGTGGATGGGGTGTGGAGAACATTACAGTGGATAAGACAGGATATCAAGAGTATCTCCAGAAAAACTGTTTGGAGCGATCTACTTGTAATTTTGAAGTTGTCTGTATGCCCTCGGAGCCTTATGATACGTGTGCAAATCATTCCAACTGTTAATGTTCGATTGTGGAAGACGGATTGTCAATCTAATCGCGGCAGTTCATCCATGAAAGCTTCGTGAGCGGACATCCACCCTAGAAATTTACGAGGATGGTTGTTAATAAGTTGGATAACCTTGGCCAATTCCTCATCAGTGGCCAGGACAATCTCCTTATACATAATCGCCCGCAATGATGCAACGATCCTATTTTACAAGAAAAGAATTCAGTTTGAGCCCTTTTCTTTTTACCTGTCGCACTTCATTTTATAATCCGTCGGAAGATAAGTAGTCCGTTAGCACATGCGGGAAAAAATATTCTTGCATGTGTTAACGATACATATTGAATTTTAATTGATATTATTGATTGGGATGGGAGAAAATAAATGAAGATTAATCCATATGTTAGAACTGTTGACGAAGATGGGGAGAAAGTATTGTTTGATACAAAACGAGGTCTATTCTATGGCATAGATGAGATTGGTGCTGATATTTGGAGAGGCATTGAATCTGGTCTTGATATAGAAGCTCTTATTATATTGTTACAGCACAAATATGCTAATGTCTCTAAGCAACAGTTATATATAGACGTAGAGAATTTTATCAGTGAACTGAAACGAAGTAAGATTATTAAGGTAAGGTGAAAATGATGAGTAAGTTGGAATTTATCAAACTCTATAGCTCACTATTTAGAATTGATCTTGGCTTACAGGTGGTCGGATTTGAAAAATTGTTTAAAAGACATGTGAAGCGTTACCCACTAGAATCACCCAATGTACAAAAAGTGAAGGAAATACATCAAATTGAAGAAGAAATTAATAATTTGTTGATGACCATTGATTATGTTTGCACTGTGTATCCGCGTACTGCGCAATGTATGCATCGTTCTTTTCTCGGTTATCAATATTTACGGAAGAAATATCATCTACCTGTAGAGTTGGTTGTCGGCGTTCGCAAGATGCCATTCCGTGCTCATGCATGGTTAATGCTTAACGGACACAATATTAATGAAGATTCTCAATATACCGATCAATTTCAGATCATCCTTTCGACGGAAGGAACATTATAGATGAAGTGGTTTGTAGCTGCTATTAATTTGGACGGAACTACGATGTCCCCTTTCAGTGGACACTCTCTTGTAGAATCGATACGCACTCCTTATAACCAAGTATGTACTAAGCTTCACCATGAGTCAGAAATTTGTGCGCTAGTAATGGAATCGTCTACGATCGATATGCCTGAGCATATGTGTAGCGAGCGTCATCAACAGACCATCATTGGTGATATTCGTTTAGATAATAGAGATGTCCTACTAACACGACTCACTGAATTACATACGCGCAAGACTGAATACATCAATGATTTGGACCTTGCTCTAGAACTTATACTATTGCACGGTATCAATATAGTCTACGATTTCGTAGGTGAGTTTGCTTTTGTCATTTGGGATAAACGCGAGCGCAAGGCAATTGCTGTTCGAGATCATACAGGAATGCGCACGTTATTTTGGACACAGAAGCAACACACATTATGGATATCCAGTGATCTCTCCCTGCTGAAGGATGTCTTCTCGCTTGAACAGATAAATACCGACTACTTAATGGATTTTTATTTATATAATGGTCATATGGATAAAGTGAATACACCGTATGACAATGTGTATCGCTTACCAAGTGCATCTTGGTTAGAGGTAACTGTTGGCAGTGTATATACAAATAAATACTGGAATTTATATGATCAATGTGAAGAATTACGTTATCGTGATGTTGATGAGTATGAATCGCATTTCCGTGAGTTAATGGTGAATGCTGTGAAACGAAGAATGACGCCTTCGGTTAAACCTGCGGTCATGATGAGTGGTGGTCTTGATTCCACGTTACTGTATGGCATTGCAAGAACGGAGATACCAACTCAAAATACAATTCCAGTATGTGGTGTCTTTGACCGCTGGCATGAGTGTGACGAGCGTGAATATATTTATGCTGTACTAGACCATTACAATAGTCGAGATGATGCTGTCTTTGAAGTTTGTGATAATTATGGAACTTTTCATCAATTTCCGAATGAATACTTATGGACATATGAACCTGCTGTTACAGCAGCTACTGCAAGTTTTACAGATTCTCTAATCCGTTGCGCTTCTACTGCGGGAGCTAAGCAAATCTTCACGGGCTATGGCAGCGACCATCTACTGACAGGTTCATTACCAACGTTAGCTGATATGTTGCATTCAGGTAAAATATCCCTTGCTGTTAAAGAAGCATCACAGTTAGCAAGCAGATACAGACTTTCAACTCCAAAGCTACTTGCTTATTACGGTATAGGACCATTGATAGGTAGAGGTTGGTCTAAAGAACTGCGCAAAAATAAACATAGCCAGTTCATTGAAGAACTTAAGCAGATTCCATCATACAATCAACAAGAGTACTACCAACAGTTTAATGGTACGATGGCTCACTTATTTATGGATCGAGTGTTAGCTGCGAAGTATGGGGTAACGATGCAGCACCCATTTCTTGATCGCGAGCTAGTTGAATTTTTATTTCGCGTGCCAGGAGTAGTGCGATTCCAAGGTGATATGACTAAGCCATTGCTACGCAAATCAATGGGTAAGTACTTACCTCAGCAAATTATTGAACGTAAGAACAAAACGGGGCATCTCCCACTTACACATGAGGGACTGAAACAAGTATGGAACGAAGTTATCCAGGTAGCATCTAAGGGCAGGATCCAAATATTGAACATATTACCCCATCAAGAATGGTTACAAGCGTTATATAAATTTCGACATGGAATGGTAGTGAGAGAAGACATGTGGGTCTTGCTTACACTTGAGTTGTGGCTCTATAAGCTGGAAGAACAAATCGGAGTAGGTCTAATGCATTAAAAATATAAATTATAGTATTAGGAGATGAGTAGGTGGCGGTAGCAATTTCAATCGTAGTAACGGGCGTGTGTTCCGTCCTGCTATATGTTGCTCTACTTCATAAGGTAAGGGAACATCATCGATATGTGGTGGGTTTGCCGTCAGTAGGTGCTGTTCAGAAAAAGTTACAAACGGGATTTCGTGGGTTTATATTTTGTTTGGACGTGGTTGGTTATCCTCAATGTGCAAAGTGGATTGATCCTCTGAAGCAAATGATTGAACAACAAGGACTAGAAATGTTAGTATTTGACGGACAGATTGTATTTAGTGAGCGGATGGAGATTGCTCAAATGTTAAAAATCAAAAAGTTTCCTTGTGTCGTAGCAGTTAATACGGATGATCAATATGATGAACAGATGTTTATTTATCAAAAACATATTGATCAGGACACTACTGCTATACAACAGTTTATAACGAACAAGTTAGGTGTGTTTGCATCATGATTATTAGCATTATAATTTGGATGGTGTCAATAGTTATAGCTGCTTTATACTATAAAAGTTCTATGCAGAAATTGCGTACACCGTATACGTTCAGTTATATCGTGAGTGAGTATCAATTAGGCACATACCACATGCCACTATTTATAGCAACAAGATTGGCACCATTACTGATTGTCGTTGAATTACTGACAGCAGTGTGGATTTTATTGCCTTGGACACGGCTGTATGGTTTCGTTTTAGGAGCTAGCTTACAGTTCGTTTTTATTCTGTTAATGTTTACGAATATGGGGAGAAGTTTTCCATATGGTTGCGGTTGCTTCAAGATGAATGCGCCGAGCGTAATTAAAGCTCGTCATGCATGGGGGAATCTAGTATTGTGTTTTGTGCAGGTATCTGTAGTTATATGGATAGTTGTTGCAGGATAAAGAGTTTGGATACGTATGATCATCAAAACTTAGAGGGGATAAAAAAAATATCATGAGTAATCAGAAATTTGTAGCATCTGGCTAGTGAAATTCGGAAAATTTGTGGGTCTTATTAAGTCAACATTTTGCATAATTCGATTTGGCTAGCTCCCGGATATAAGATATAGACGAATAGAATCATTTTGATCTATATTTTGTTGATTGAAAGACGAACTTTTGGATTTATGCAAAATGCTCAACTGTTTATAGGAGGTCAATGATGAAACGCTCTACATTTGGGATCGCAATGAGGATGTTATTTGCTAAGAAACAGCGACTCATCCTAACTTGTATCGGTATTGCTGTTAGCTTCGGTCTGATCATCGTTATAAGTACGTTGTACGGTTCTATGGAGCGTTCCGTGCAAAAAACTTTAGATAGGGAAATAGGAACGTTTGATATGATGGCGGGGTATAATCCCTTTGAAGATAAAGAAGGGAAAAAGTTACT
Source organism: Paenibacillus sp. DS2015 (assembly GCF_050433705.1). Classification (NCBI taxonomy): domain Bacteria; kingdom Bacillati; phylum Bacillota; class Bacilli; order Caryophanales; family Paenibacillaceae; genus Paenibacillus; species Paenibacillus sp. DS2015. The sequence continues at coordinate 62,409 of NZ_JBNPWS010000009.1, forward strand.
TACGAAAGAGGAGATTTCCAAATTAAGAAATCTGGATGGTGTCATTGGTTCAGGTGTTGCAATCCAGTTCCTGGAGCTTGCAACAAATAGTGCAGTTAGACAGACGGATGGTATTAATTATATTGCAGTCGAGCCTAATGAAATAATATGGAACTTCTATAAATTCACCACATCTTTGCAGCCTAATGAGATGGTGATTACCGAAGAGGTAGCCAGACGTTGGGGAGTGAAGCTGGGGGACACGAAGGAGTTCCCCATGAATAATGACATCGTGCTGAGAAAGGTTGTTGGTGAAATTATTCCTAATTATACATCAGGTCCTGCAGTACTCATGAATATAGATGCCATTCGCCAAGAGTACTCATTGGGTGAGGTTGCCAATACCATATATCTCGATCTAGCAGACGGCGTATCCGATAAGGCTGTTGAGGCAACGATTCGATCAGAAATTGATGGGAATATGGATATAGCGTTACGGTCACAGAACAATACTGTGATGAAGCAAAATATAATGTTTAGATTTATTGCCATCGGATTAGGTGGCATATTATTGCTAGTCAGTATATTGTTCTTGTCTAGTAGCTTCAAACTCATGTTGCTTGGACGTGTACGGGAATTATCGACATTTCGGATGGTTGGGGCTGGTCGGCGAGTCATCTATAAAATGGTCATGATGGAAGCAGCAGTGTTGAATTTGCTAGGCGTTGTGCTCGGTGTTGGTGTAGGAATTGTCTTGTGCAATATCTCAACAAAGTTTATTGATTCGATGATGGGGATTGACTTGAATAATGTGGAGATGGACCCGCGAGTAGTCGTTACAATTGCTCTGTTCGGTTGGTTGCTATTGACGTTGTCCGTCATGAGGATTGCCGTCACTGCTGCCGCCGCTGCCCCACTTGTTGCCGTTCGGCATAGCGAAGAGCAGGGATTAAACAGATCGAATGCTTGGGTTTCAGGAAGTCTTTTCGTCATCGGGTGTGTAATCTTAGGCCTAGCCTGGTTAGATCTAATTAGTAGTAGTGCACGTTTGCTCATTACGCTTATGGGTGGGTTGTTAGCAGCGGGAGGATGTATTCTTGGCACGGGATATATCATTCCTATCGTCTCTCGCAGTAGTGGTTGGTTCATTCGTAAGTTCGCGATTGCTGAAGCTTATTATGCAGTGAAGCAATTCTCAGCATTGCGCAGGCAAAATTCGTTCATCGTTATGCTATTAGCGAGTATCGTGACAGCCTTCATTGCTATTCCAACATTCATAGACAATCTCAACCGTGCAAATGTGGAACAAGTCATGCGTGAGCACATTACGCCGATCGTGATTGAGAAGAAACGTGATGTAATGTCTTCTAACGTAGTAGAGCAAGTGCGTCAAGTGAAAGGCGTTGATCAGGCGCTGCCCATGGGATCATTCCATGCTGTACTCCTTGGAGATATGGATTATGAACGAGCGGATCCAAAATGGTTGAAGCGTAACAGTTATCCTCCCGAGTATTATAAAAAAGGTACACCGTTATATGATACGTTTGAGTATCAATGGTTAGGAGTTGCGCAGACGGATTTTAAGCTGATGCAGCAGATGGGATTAATGAAGGTAGATTATAACGAATTACCATCGGGGATAGTCATACAATCGGAGTATGCTAAGCATATGGGAATAGCCTTAGGGGATACAGTGTATTTGCAAAGAACTAGTCTAGGTGAAAGGTTGGAACAATCTGGGTTGCCCGTAAGCGGAGTGACAGAGCTAACTTTTACAACAAATGAAACGCTTGTTTTAGTAGATCATCACAATCCAAAGGTATCATGGATTGAAGATGATCATAACTACAGTTCTAACGAGATTTTGCCCAAAACGATCTATGTGCAAGTTAGCGAAGGTGCGGATATTACTAGTGTAAGGATTGCGTTACAGAAACTACTAGAAGATGACCCGTTGATCAAGGTAACTGATTTAGATTCGGAGTTATTGCGCAGTGCAGAGCAGTCCAGAGAGCAATACACTATTTTGTGGGCTGTAATGGTAATATTTGTAATAGTGGGCATCGTAGGCGTTATGAATACACTTGGAGCAACATTCCATGCACACCGTAGGGAGTACGCTATACTGCGAGCGATTCATCTAACAACGGCAAAGCTAAGATCTGTGATGATCATACAAGGTCTATTGTATGCAATTACAGCTATTGTTATAGGAATTATAGCCGGTAGTTGGATTATCATTGGATTATTTAGTGGAACCGATGAATTTAATGGATGGACGATAAGCTGGTTTACTATAGCACTACCTATTATTGTTATTGGCGTTATAACGCTTCTTATTTCGTTCTTGTATGCGAAACAGATCGGACTGAATTCCATTACCGAAGAATTAACAGTCGAATAGTCGAAGGTGGTGTATATGGATTATTTAGCACTTATTATGCAAATTGCGCTTGGCTTGATGTTGTTGCTATCAGCGATATTGAAACTATTATCGCTAGGAAGTTTGCTTGACATTATGAACCTACTAAGGTTAACTCCTAATAAATTAAATAAAGTGATTGCTGTTTTACTCGTGGGTGCAGAACTTGCAACGGGTAGCTTGATCTTATTTGGATACTTTGCTCGTATAGCAGCGATTGTAGGTAGTGTACTATTTATAGGCTTTATCGGGTTGCATAGTTATGCATTAGTGCGAAAGATAGATATGACTTGCGGTTGTCATGGGAGATGGACGAGTACAAGGTTGGGTAAGGCAGGGATCGTTCAGAATATTATTTATCTTATCTATGCATTACCAATTATTATTTGGTCAACACAGCCATCGTTGTCTCTATTGATTACTACCTCTATTCAACAAGTTATTACTTTGATATTGTTACCTGCTCTGTTGTTACTTGTTCTTAGTATGTGTACAACTGTGTATTCATTTGAGAAGTCAATCAAGTAATGGAAGCTTAGTGTTGTGTGGGCAGTACTAATGAATTGAGATGGAATGGATGGGGGGATACGTTATGCCGATTTGGCAGCAATCAATGTTAACGCTTTGGCTAGGGATTGCTATATTATTCATCTTGTTGGTACGGTTATGGAGGTTATCCCATCGAGAATTTGCAGAAGAAGGGTTACTACCAGGGTTCGCTATGCCGCCGATACCTGTTTATTCGCTTACTACTGGTGAAGCGCAGCCGTTTGCTACTGTCTACGAAGCGACAGAGGAGCGGCATACTATCTTGTTCGTTGTAGATTATGGATGCACATTTTGCCGTGAAATGATGGCGATTGTACCTAGGATAGCAAAGACATATTCTCACATGCCGATTAAATTGATTATTATGGATGAGAATGCAGAACAGGCGAGAATGATGTGGTCTTTAGCAGGACGAGCATTGCCAGCGGTTAGAGTAGTCTCAGATATTGAAGTCGTCAAGAAATGGCGTATACATCGCTTTCCATTTGTATATGTAATAAATGAACAAGGGGTCGTTGTAGCGCGTCAATCGGTGAACAAGGGGAAGGTTGAACACTTCTTAGATCAGCTATTAGAACGAGAGAATAAGATTGTACCGAGGCGAAGCCGTTATGAAGTCAAAAATTGATCGAAATAAGGTAGATCTAAGAACCTCCTTGCATAACTTATGGAGAATTGTCAGTATCATGTGGCAAGTAAGACCATTGGCATTAACATGCTGGATACTACTATTGCTATTGATTTCAGCAATACCTGCTATGCAAATTTGGTTGCAGAAAATGTCAATAGATGCCATTAGCACTGCTACTGCTCATACTGCAAATTTGTTACCTGTATTATTGCTAGTTGCTTCGACATACGGACTTAATATTATAAATACCATTTTATCGGAGTCAAGTGAATATCTGTTTAATATTACAAAGGAAGATACGAATTTTCGCCTACAGCGTAGCATCTTACGCAAATCAATATATATTCCCTATTACTATTATGAAGATGCTCAATTTTATGATGAATTAAGTATGGTATCACAAGCATTAAGTCGTAGCGGGGCGGAGGTTATTCGCAGTGCCTTTACTTCAATTAGTAACGTTGTTTCCTTAATTACAGTAGTAGTGATGTTGAGTATCGTTCATTGGAGTCTACCTCTATTACTCATTAGCTCTACCCTTCCTGGTATTATTATTTTAGTGATAGCTAAGAAAAGTCGGTATCGTTTAGCGGTGACCACGACTCAACAAGGCAGGGAGATCGACTATACGTTTCGACTTATGCTGTCCAAACACGCGGCGAAAGAAATTCGAATATTTCAGTTAGGAGATTTATTGATCGAACGTTGGACGCATTTATTTGTTAATGTTCGTAATAAAGTATTGAAGCAGTATGCAAAGGAAGGACGAGGGCGCATTGCAGGTGTGCTTATACTGCAGTTATCTGCATTAGCGGTAGCTGTCATCCTTGTGATGCAAATCAATAAGAACGTGTTAACACTAGGAGATTACGTGGCGTTAATGAGTGCTGTTGTAATTGTGCAAGGAACGATGGGAAGCATTGGTGCGAATCTAGGTCAAGTGTTGGAAATGAGCTTATTCATTAATCATTTGTATAAATATTTATCTCTTCCTGAGGCTTCTAAGTCAACAGGTGAATTAGAGTTCCCGAGGCAGTATGAACAATTAAGTGTGAGCGGATTACATTTTACTTATCCGAACACAGAACGTAAAGTGCTGACGGATATTTCTTTTACGGTTAAGCGTGGGGAGACGATTGCCATTGTTGGAGAGAATGGTGCAGGCAAGACGACGCTCATGAACTGTTTACTCGGGTTATACGCGCCATCACAAGGAAATATATATATCGACAACGAACCACTGCAAAGCTTCAATATAGACAGCTACCTGACTCATGTATCGGCGGTTTTCCAACAGTTTGTACAGTATAACTATTCTATTCATGATAATGTTGCTTTTGGAGCAATGCATAAACAATTAAGTCAAGATGAGACGCTAGATGCATTGACAGCAGTAGGATTAACCGAGATGGTGCATCGTTTGTCTGAGGGGATGGATACACGTCTGGGTTCGGAGTTTAAGGGTGGAGTTGAATTGTCTGGAGGACAGTGGCAACGAATAGCGATTGCACGTGCGGCTGTTAGAGATGCTGAAATATTGATTCTTGATGAACCTACATCCGCCTTAGATCCATTAGCAGAACTAGAGATATTCCGAACCTTTCAAAATTTAGCTGCTGGTAGAACTGCATTTATGGTCTCTCATCGCTTAGGTCCCGCACGTCTAGCAGACCGTATACTTGTATTGAAGAATGGAGTATTGGTTGAGCAAGGAAATCATGATGTATTGATCCAATTAGGCGGTGAATATAAAGCGATGTTTCAAGCACAGGCAGATTGGTATCAAGAGGAAAAAGTATATGATGTTGTGGGATAAACGTCGATATCAGTTGAACAAAAGATGTGATGGGGAGGGAGTACTCATGGGAGATTCAAATTCAATATTAGCTGTAAGAAATCTTACGAAGATTTATGGGCAAGAACGGAATCAAGTAGTGGCGCTAGACCATGTAGACTTGGACTTGGCAGCAGGAGAGATTGTCATGTTAATGGGCCCAAGTGGATCAGGTAAGACGACGCTGTTACAGCTCCTAGGCGGACTAGAACCACCTACAGAAGGTAAGATAAAGGTTAAGGATGGCGAGTGGCAGAAGTTCTATCGCGAACCAGAAGTCTCTTATTATCGGCGGGATATGATTGGGTTCGTGTTCCAATTCTTCAATCTCATTAGCGCCTTAACAGCAGAAGAGAACGTAGCACTGCCGCTAATTCTGGCAGGTCAATCCAAGAAGAAGATTACCGCTCTGACAGAGGAGATGTTGCATTTAGTAGGTTTGTCAGAGCGAAGTAAGCATCGTCCAGCGGAGTTGTCTGGAGGTCAGCAACAGCGGGTTGCAATTGCACGTGCGTTAATCCATAAACCAGCTATACTGCTTGCCGATGAGCCAACGGGCAATCTTGACTCTCGTAATTCAGCAGACATACTTGAATTGCTTCTCAATATGCGTGATAAGCTTGGACAGTCGATGCTCATCGTTACTCATGATCCGTATGTTGCTACATATGGTGATCGTGTTGTTCTATTTCGTGATGGACGAATTGTTGATGAGTACAGTGCTGAACACATTGTTGGAGAAGATCGAAATGAGCGCTCATTATACATTATGGAGCGACTGCAATCGATTAGTAATGAACCATGCAGTAAGCAGATAAAGAATAATTAAGTAAATAGAGCTATATTGTAGGATGAAGTAGTAATATTATCAATGGAAAGGATGTAATTATGAGGAAGGTTATGTTCTTTTTGAATACGGTTCGCCAGCTATCTGTTGTTATTGCTACTATAGTAATTGTCGGTTCTTTGTCGTCTTGCTCTAAGGGTCAAGAAGATGTTAATGAACAGGTTCATTCAAGTGTCAACAAAATTCAACAATCTATTGATAATCCAGCATCATCGAAAATGAGCGCGAGTTCTAATCCGTATGACTATGTAAAGAATAACGAAGATTTCGAGGCAATTATTGCTTTAGGAGTCGCTGCATTGCCTGAGCTGAACCAGTTGTTAGACAATTCAGAACAAGATGGCTTAATGGAGTATATCTACGCCATAGCTCTTGAACAGATATCTAAAGTGGATATGAGTAAAGAGACTGATTGGAGTACAGGGAAAGAATTTTTAAAGACATATACGACCTATCTCAAAGAAATTCCCGACAAGGTAAAATTGATAGCCAATGAACCGATCAGCGATACTGAGAAAATTGATCAATTAAAGGAATTAGGCACTCCAGCTATTCCATATATATTCAATATTATTGATAATGGGCATCAGGAATTATCTCCTGCACTCGATTATTTGACAGACAATAAGTCGAAGGGTGATATTAGGAAATGGAGCGTTGAGAATATAGATCAGTTGAATTTGCTCACAAATTTCGTTGAAAAATAAAATGAATGGTTGCAGAGGCTAAGAATAACAAATTCCACAAAAGGACGCCAAGAGGGTGTGCTTTAGATATATATCAGAGTTTTCGGGTCTGAATAATATTTAGAGCAGACAAGCAAGTAGAATCAAGGGTTCGAGGAGATAGCAGTAAAGCTGTTGAAAATAGCAATTTGACTGAAAATAATGAAATAGGCAGGATAATGGGAATAAGTGTAGAGTCCCCTCAGAATTAAAAAGAATTGATGGCTGAAAGGCTGATTTACTGGGACTTTCAGGGATAAAGAGAAAAATAGAGTGTCGGCAATTCATCGTCGCAATTTATTTTTTGTTTGTATGAATAGGTCCTTAATGTGTAATGAGTTTACCGTATAAGCGTGTAATAAATTCGCCTCAAGAAAGAAACTTTTTGAGATAAATTTTTTTAATATTTGACGGATTGTAATATGAAGTGCGATAGTTGCTAAGAGAATAAAAAATGACTCATGGCTGATTCGTGTAGAATGAAGTTACCAGACACCATTCACAAGGAGAATCAGCCCATGATCTATACACATCTTAGCATAATCGAACGTAGCCAGCTAGACATCCTCAACCGACAGGGGTGGATTGTTCGTTCGTGCCATTGCACAAGAAATTGGGCGGCATCTTTCCACGGTACCACGAGAAATGAATCATAATCACGTGGAAGGCGTTTATGAGGCAGAAGTCTCACAACGAGCCTATCAACAGAGACGGGAATTCTCTATACCTGTTGGAAAGTGGACAGCTGAACTAGCCAAGGAAGTCGAAGAAAGGCTTCAGCAGACATGGTCTCCTGAATAAATTTCGCAGGGATACAAGGCGGCTGGAAACACACTGGTTTCTTTCAAAACGATCTACCTCTGGATTTATGCCGGACGATTAGCCCATGGCTGAAGTGAGCATGCTACGTCACAAAGGAAAACGTCGTAAACCGCTAGAAACAAGAAAAAGATTTCTAATGGGTAAATCGATTAAACAGCGCCCCAAGGAAGTCCGCTCCCGCGAGATATTCGGACACTGGGAGCTCGACACCGTGGTCTCATAAAGGCATACGCCTTACCAGCCGATTTATCCTTTACTTGCTGCGTAATGAACAAATAAAGGCCTACGAAATGGGGACGTGAGCTATTCACGTCCCCATTTTAATCGTGATTGAGGCTTGCCGGATCTCTGTCGCACTTGGCTTGACAATCCGTCATTTTTCCTGAAAATGAATATGCAGTAATTTTATTATCATATAAATCTCAATCAAGCAAAACAATAGAAAATTACTGTGAAAAACTAGAGGAATGTGCTAAAAATAAGATTTATTGAATATATAACTAAAAATGTGATTTTATATGACCCTAATATAGCTATAAACCCGAAATTTTGGGACAATCTTAGAGACTTTGAAAAAGAAGATTTTTATTACTTTGCACATTTTCTAAGGAAAAACAACCATAATTTGTTTAGAATGATTTCGAAAGTTTTTAAATTAAAAAATAAGTTTAATGAGTGTAATTTGTTTTACTAAATCAAGTAACTGTGCCAGATTACTTTAAACTCATTCGCTAAATTATTACACACCTATTCACCATAATACCCATAAAATAATCTGCTACTGAACGAATTGAGAAGGATTTTGTTACTACCAGTGTATATTGTCCACCAGTTGATGGCATGAATTGTCCTACTGGTTACAGATCCCTGGGAAAACATTATATGCTTCGTCTGAAGTCCAGAATTGCTCCTCTGAACTTCTGTTTCTTAAATAGCCTTACCAATATATCCCTTTCACCGTCTCCACACATGTGGAGTGCATAATATTGATGGTTCGAAATGAATAGATGAGATGTGACAGTATCGCTCAAGGTAGTTGAAAGATAGGTAGACGAGTCACGTTGAATGCTGCGTGAGGATTGAAAGGCTGAAAGATTGATGAATAAAGGGATGAGGGTTCATGTTATGCCAAAAAACGATAATATGCTGGCAATTCTATGGATGCTGAATTTGGGCGTAAAAATGACAGTAAAACAAATATCCGAAAAGTTAGAAATAAATATAAGGATAGTTTATCGGTATATTGATGCACTATGTGCCAGTGGAGTGCCTATAATATCCGACGCAGGTCATAATGGCGGGTATAGCTTGCTGAATAATTTTATCAGAGCACCTCTGCGATCCGCAGCTTTCGGGCAGAACGAATTCTACAAATCAAGCGTACTTAAATAACATTTAAGCGACCCGAAGCTTTTTCGGCCCGTGAATTATTTATGCAAAATCTGTTGCCTGATTTAGTAGGCAAGGACGGGTTAATTTCTTTAATTATCGGAGGTAGGCCAGAGGCATTGGATGACTTATGCCTGCATTGGTTTTTGGGGCATCATCTGAAAGAGCGGACATCAAACCAAGCAATCTTTTTACTTGAGGAAAAATCAATTCATATATATGTCCCTTATTTTCTCCCATCCTACGGGAAATCCATTCAAGTAATCGAACCACAGAGTTTGAAGGGAAAACTTGTTGCTGTTGCGTCGGAGTTAATGGAATATTATCAACTTTAATTGCTTCGCTGACAGTAGATGTCAGTGAAGTTGTTTTATAATGATGATAATCATTGATTACCGATGGATAGTTGGTATCACTTGATGAATTGTAAAATAAGGAGAACTTGCAAATGAATAATACGGTATATCTTTATGTGTTTGACACAATGGCAGACTGGGAAATAGGTTACTTAACTGCCGAACTGAACTCGGGAAGATATTATAAAAAGGGGCTGGCCCCATCAAAAATAGTTACCGTGGGAATTGAAAAGACTCCTATAACTACAATGGGCGGATTGAAAATACTGCCTGACATTAAACTGGATGAGTGCAGCATTGAAAGCACAGATACATTGATTTTACCCGGTGGAGATACATGGACAGAAACAATTCACCAACCCATCTTAAAAATCGCCCAGAGGTGTTTAAAGGAAGGTATATTGGTTGCAGCGATTTGTGGTGCTACAATGGGACTTGCCCAGACAGGATTGCTGAATTCACGCCCGCATACAAGCAATGATCTGGAATACCTTAAAATGATCTGTCCCACTTACACGGGTAAAGAGTATTACAAAATGGAGTCTGTTGTAACTGATGGAAAATTGATCACTGCATCTGGAATAGCTCCGTTGGAATTTTCTGTACACGTCTTGAAAGCTCTGGGCGTGTTTTCTTCACAAACATTAGATGCCTGGTATAGTCTTAATAAGACTCAAGAATCCAAATATTTCTATGAGTTGATGAATTCAATCCAATAAAGGTATAAGCATAAAATATATGGGAGTGTCAGGTAAATATACAAAGAATGGAACACCCAACGGCTTTACATCTATTACCGTATTTATAACAGTGAAGAATCCTTCTGAATGACTAGGATTGAGGATTTGTCAGAAGTAGAAAGTAGTCGGAGGGTTACTGAATGGGCCAAAAGCTTTGGTGGAGAATAAGTCCAATAATTGTTTTAATAACAAGTGTTAAAAGTGACAATTTGCTGAAGTGATGTAATAGAAATGCTGGTGCCAAATAGTTGACGAAAATAGAAACTTCAAAATTTAGAGGTTGAAAAAGCAATCTTTCGAAAATATACCCTGCCGCCAAGGGCTACAGGTTCTAGCGGCATACTTATCACAGCCACAAGGCATGTGGAGTGCTGTGTGTTGGTTGTGAGAAAGTAGAATTATGGAGCCGCATTCACCTGAGTGTAATATCTATTTTTCACATAATTACGCAAAGCTCAAATCAGTTTCATTTTCTTGAGAAAAAGAGGGTGCTTCCAATAGCGAAATGGGATAACATGCTTTCGATGCTTTGGATGCTTAGAACCGGAAGGAAGCTCACCGCCACGCAGATCGCGGACAGTTTGGAGATCAGCGTTCGCACCGTGTACCGATATATCGACGCATTATGCGCCAGTGGTGTGCCGGTCGTCGCGGAATCGGGCCATGACGGTGGCATTCGTATTCTGGAAAGCTTCAAGGAGACGCCATTGTTCTTCAACTCCGTAGAGGTGAAGGCGCTTGTGGATGCGTTTAAATTTGCGCAAGGCGCTGGCTATCCGTATACAGAGGAGCTGGAAAGCGCGCTGAAGAAGGTGGAGAACGGGCTGCACGAAGAGCAGCGCCACGATCTGTCCCTTCAGTCGAATGGCTTGGATGTGATTTCTCCGTCGCGTCTACCTTCCGTCGTTCCGTTGTTACGTGACCTAGAGCAGGCGGCGAAGGACGGGCTAACGGTTCGCATCACCTATCGCAAAGCGAATGCGGAGCAGGACGACGGACGAGAAGTTGATCCGTACGGGTTGGCTTACGACCGAAACGAATGGTACGCTGTCGCGTTCTGCCATCGGTCGCAGGCGGTGCGGACGTTCCGCGTGGACCGCATCGCGCGGCTGGAGCCGACTGAAGCGCGGTTCGAAAAGCCGGAGCGTTTCTCCGCGTCCGTCTATTTCCGCGACCAGTCCGAGCGGGAACGGGAGGCAGACGGACCGCTGACGGTCATCCGCATCGAGGGAGAGCCCGACACGCTGAACGCGGTTTGCCGCCACTGGCATATGCGCCACTATTTGACGGAACGGACCGATCGGGAGGTGCGGTTTCTGCTCGACGTCCCGACGATGAACAAGCACCTTCCGATGTATCTAATGACGTTCGGCACAGCCATTCGCATTCGGGAGCCGCTGGAGCTGAAGCGTCGGATCCAGGAAGTGGCATATGGAATCGCAAAACATTACGACGAAGATTCCGATTGAACTTCACTGACAACGGTTGTCAGCGAACCTAGTATACGATAGAGACAAGGCTGCGGCAGTGGTAGCCAAACGACGACGAATAAAGGAGAGGTGGATTCATCCATGCTTCAACACCCGCATCAATTGTACGAATATCATGTTTGGGCAAACGACCGACTATTCGCTCACCTGGAGTAGCTTCCAGAAGATGTGTTCCATGCGGAAGTGACGAGCGTGTTCCCGTCCGTATCACAAACGCTTGGGCACATGTACTTGTTCGAACAGCTCTATATGTCTGTGCTAGCGTAAGTTCCGAACAAGGACATTTTTCCGAAGATGCCGGGGTCCCGACCGATTATATATTTTATTTGATGGAACGGCAGGTAGGTCAGCGGTAAATATTGAATATTCTAAGGCAGTGAAAGGCACCCAACTCGGGTGCCTTTCGATTTCGGTCTATAGATGATACGGTGAACCATATTACAAATAGTGGTAAGGCAGAGAATCGAGTTGAAGGTTGAGGCTGTGATACTAAATCTGCAGATGGTGGCTGGGCTTAAATAGCACTCTGCACATGTGGAGTGTCTAATATTGATGATTCTGAAATAATAGATGAGATGTGACAGATTCGCTCAATTACATTGATTAAATGAATTGCGTACACTTAAGGACACGGGCAGCATTTCAATAGCTCTTGTTTGTATGCTCAAAACAATGGTAAAATTATATAGGAACATGTGTTTGTTTTATTGTGTTTTCCAACGGACAGGGGGAAGAGGCGTGGTTGAAATTGTTGAAACAGAGCAATTTTCGGTTATTGGAAAATTAGGAAAGGGGTTTGCTGATGAAGCTCCCCAATTGATACCACCATTATGCCAAGAAGCAAATAGTAACTTTATTGAGATAAGCAAGCTCGCCATCCATCATCATGTGCAAGCGACTGTTAAGGAGCTGATGCGTACATGATCCAATTGACGAACCGCCAGGCACGGCAGTTTCTGTTATTAAAGCACGGGCTGTTGGGAGAATATCAATTTACCGGAAAGCAGGGAGTATTGGATTTTGTGCGGCAGGTCGGTTGTATTCAATACGATCCCATCGATGTTTGCGGAAAAAACGCCGAATTGGTGCTGCAGTCGCGAATCAGAGGATTTACCAAGAACATGCTCGACGAGTTGCTGTATCAAGATAGATTCCTGGTTGATTATCCCGACAAGAATCTGGCTATTATCCCTGTCGAGGACTGGCCGTACTTTGAGCGGTACAGGCAGGCTGCCCGACAACATGCCAAGCGCTATCCCGAAATGGAAGCGTTGGCAGAGCAAGTGCTGACTCACATCCAAAATCGCGGTGTGCTAAGTTCGAATGATCTAAAATTGGATGGAAATTTCACTTGGCAATCGGTCATCCACTGGAGCAGCGGAAACAATTCAACCCGGTCGGTGCTGGAGCAGATGTACTCGACAGGCGAGTTGATTATCCATCACAAAAAAGGAACGCGTAAATACTACGATATCGCCGGGAAGTACATACAGCCAAATCTTCTGAATGCGCCGGAGCCGTTGAAGGGCGAGCTTGAGCATCATAAGTGGCGGGTACTGCGTCGAATCGGCGCTGTTGGCCTTTTATGGAATCGCGGATCCGATGCCTGGCTGAACATATGGGGATTAAAAGCGGAGCAGCGCAACGAGGTTTTCCGCCAGCTGTTGCACGAAGCTCGCATTGTTGCTGTTGCCGTGGAACAAATGAAGGATACACTGTACTGCCGCGCGGAGGATTTGCCGCTTATTGAATCCGTCCTGCACAATCCGGCGCCGAAATTGCGCTGCGAGTTGATTGCCCCTCTAGATAGTTTCATATGGGATAGAAAACTGATCAACGAATTGTTTGGATTCGATTACACTTGGGAGATTTATACGCCTGCAATCAAACGAAAGTTCGGTTATTATGTGCTGCCTCTATTATACGGAGAAAGCCTCATTGGACGAGTTGAGGTAATAGCGGATCGAAAAGCAGGGACGCTTGTTGTTAAAAACATCTGGTACGAGTGCGGCATAAAGCCAACAAAGAAATTGCGAACAGCCTTAGACAGTTGTATCCAGAATTTCGCATTATTCAACGGATGCAAGACGATTTCGACAGAGTCTTTGAACTGATATTTCCAGTTCCCTGGTACCATTTGCCGACGAGTTTCCGCGTACGTCAGAAATTATCGAACTGCTCGCTTGATGGTAATTCATGTAAGGTATGCCGACCGTTTGGCGGTTTTATTTGTGGGGAATTGTGCAACGCTCGGCAGTCCTCACATGTGGAGTGCGTGGTAGTGCTATATCGGGATTAAGTTTGTATATGAAAAATAAACAAAGGACTTCTCACTGGGAAGTCCTTTGTTATGCGGATATTTGCGTGCTAACAGTTCAGTATATTTGATCTTGCGTTTTTTGAAATGGATTCAATTTAACACGCCTAAAGCTGTTGTCTGACATGCATCATATAGGAAGCTCCCAAAAATAGCATATGTGATTTAGCCTTTATATCGAGGAATGGTATTATTAGGTTAGTGGTGTAAAGTCCCTCCGCCATTTTGACAGAAGAGGCGAATTTTTTTGGAATTGGGAGAATTGATAAGGGGTGTCCACTAATAAAAAAGGTAAATAAGAAATTAAAAATACTGGGCGACTTTCTAAAATCGCGCAGAAATCGTCTCCAGCCCGCACAAGCAGGCTTTAATAGTTCGTATGGTCATCGAAGAACGCCGGGACTTCGCAGGGAAGAAGTCGCTATTCTGGCGGGTGTTAGTGCTACTTACTATACCTGGATAGAACAGGGAAGAGAAGTAACAGCATCTAGGGAGGTCATCGAGAATATCGCAAATGCACTGCAGTTGACATCGGATGAGAGAACTCATCTTCTTCAATTGTGGTCTCCTACTGAACCCGAAGTCGTCCCTTCCTCGGAAATGAATTTGAATCCACAATGGCAGCGAATTCTTAATGACTTAAGCTTTCCTTCATTCATAAGTAACGAAAGATCGGATGTGCTGGCTTGGAATAGTGCGACAAAAAATATGTTTACTGATTTCTCTTTACTGTCTGTTCATGAGCGTAATATGATTCGAATGCTCTTTGTTGATCCTGAACAGCGCCAACGGATAGTGAACTGGGAAGAGTTCGCATTGCACTCGGTTGCTTTATTTCGAGGTAACTATGATAAGCATCCGGAAGATCCTTGGTTTGAAACAACTGTACAACAGCTTTGTGAGGAAGATGCAGATTTCGCAGACATGTGGAATCTGCACCAGATTGAGCAAAAGAAAGTTACCCGGATTGTCATTCATAGCCCCAGTATTAGGAGGGCGATTTCGTATGATATCAACTTTTCGTCGAATCCTAATGATGACCCGAACTTACACTTTTGTATTTTTACTCCGGTTGAGTAGAGAACACTTGGTCAAAAGAATAGGGATTTACACGTGCTGCTTACCTGACTAGTACTTTTATTACTAGTATAAACATACTGTGGTTGAACTCGTACCGTTGAGTTAATATGAGCTACAGAGACATTCAACCATTATGAGGTAAGGAGAAATGAGCTATATAACGAGTCAGAAAAGAAAACTTGGACGCCAAGGGCTTGAAGTATCAACCTTAGGTCTTGGCACGATGATGATGCCGAATAACGAAGAATCGGTACGCGTGATTCGGGGAGCCTTGGATCTCGGTGTGACAATGTTTGATACAGCGGATATTTACGGGGAATTTGAGCAGCAACGATTCGGAGAAAATGAGAAATTAGTTGGGCGGGCCCTCAAAGGCAGGCGTGAGGAAGCGGTGATCGCGACGAAATTCGGAATAACGCACACTCAGGGTCCTAAGGGTGATCCTGCCTATATCAAAAAGTCCGTTGACTCAAGTCTGTTACATCTCGGAATCGATTACATCGACCTGTATTATCAGCATCGTTACGATGTGAATACTCCGATTGAAGAGACAGTCGGTGTGTTGTCCGATTTGGTTAAGGAAGGGAAAATTCGTTATATTGGTCTTTCGGAAGCGCCAGCCGATATCATTGTCCGAGCTCATGCTATACATCCGATTACTGCAGTGGAAACCGAATATTCTTTGTGGAGCAGAGAAGTTGAAGACGAAGTCCTTCCGCTATTGAAGGAGCTTGGAATCGGTTTCGTACCTTATAGTCCACTGGGTCGAGGTTTCCTGACTGGGCAAATCAAAAAGTATGAGGATCTGCCTGCGGACGATTACCGCCGCAATTATGAGCGGTTCCAGGGCGAAAATTTCACCAGAAATCTGAATGTGGTATCTCTGATCGAAGAAATGGCTGCGAGAAAAGGTTGCACTTCCGCTCAACTCGCACTGGCGTGGTTGCTCGCACAGGGGGACTTTATCGTTCCGATTCCGGGAACAAAAAGATTGGACAGAGTTCAGGAAAATCTCGGTGCTCTGCAGGTTTCCTTATCAGAAGAAGATTTTGCGGAAATCGAACGTATCTCTCCGAAAGGATCCGCAGCAGGGGGCCGATTCTAAGGCTATTCATAAATAGTGTCAATCTGAGTTCGACTTTCTTACAGGCGTAAAAAGTTGCTAAGAATGCGTATTACAAGTAGATAATTGTGTTCAATGCATAGTCTACAACCGTTGAATACTGTTCAACGGGGTCTATAAACCCAATCAGTGATCGCCTCCTCGTAAACCGAGGGGGTATTTTTGTCGCCATGGGTTGGGCGCCCTACATTGTCCTGCTTATACTATGGTAAACCGTATCACAAATAGGGCGAATAGAAGCAGTTGAAGGCTATTTCACCGATAACAATTGAAAATTCCAAGAGAAGACCAAAAATTCAATTGGATTGTTTGATTATATGGGTTCTTGACGGTACAGTAGTATGATCGATGTGTTGGTTATTGTATTATGGATAATAGAACGACTGGCTCAATAGGTATTTATAAATATAGAACATTTAGGAGGAAACATGTCCTGGAGCAAATTGAAGCAACAGCTGGAGAGCTTTCTCTGTCCTGCGTTATATGGAAGGGTCGAATACCGTGCAACCAGCTACCGTTATTTACCTGATAAAGCAGGACTTTGTTATATTGCAGTAGATAAAAAGAACGTACTCAATATGAGTGATATAAATACCATAATCAGATGGTATCAGACGGAGCTGGAAATTAAGAATGATGCAGGTATCCAAATTCCTATCAACAATGAAGAAATTGAAGCGGTCAGAAAAGATACCAAGGGGATCGTTCCGGAGGATCGTCTAAAAGTAATGGCAAGAAGTAGAAAAATATCAGAATATGCAAAGGAGCTTTTGTCAGCACAGTCATCATTAAGTAAATCAAATTTTATCGTTGTAGCTAATAAGTTTTTAGCTATTTCTATAGAGGAAAGCATAGAGAGCAATGATATCTTATTGAATATTCTAGCTTTGGTGGACAGACGAGTTGGAAAAAGGCGAATTTTAAACATGACCGAGAAGATGAAGTTAAAGCATCCAATTGTGCAGTATTTTTATAAACTACGGCTTAGTACGTTATGAAAATAAATAACAGATGAACCTCCTTATTTCGCCACTCTGTTTGGATTAACATAAACGCCTGATTATTCACAAGATTGTAAAAATGGAATTATTCGACAAAAATTGACTTGATTCTCTGTGAAGTAGTATAATATACCTACGGAGATGATGACACATGGATAATAAAATATTTAAAGGATTTCAAAAAATGAGTCATGAAAATGAGATGAGGTCAATACTTCTCATCCGTGGAGTCAAAGGGATTCTTGAGGAAAAGAAGGCAGAAAGCTTGCTGAAAAAGACATTTCAGAAGAAAAAACATATAGAACTAAAAGCTTGGAAATGAGTTGTCTGATATTTTTATCGGATGGCTTTTTTTTATCT
This sequence comes from Paenibacillus sp. DS2015, assembly GCF_050433705.1. Lineage (NCBI taxonomy): Bacteria > Bacillati > Bacillota > Bacilli > Caryophanales > Paenibacillaceae > Paenibacillus > Paenibacillus sp. DS2015. The sequence continues at coordinate 80,074 of NZ_JBNPWS010000009.1, forward strand.
TGTGAATCAAGGCGGGTGAGGATATGGAACGCAATATAGTAATAAGCGATAAAATAAAAGAAGATAATTACAAAGTATTTGCTTTACTGAGCAATTATTTGAACAATGCACCCGACTTTATTAATAAAGAGAAAATTGTTGAGATTGTTCAAAGTGGTGTATCTTCTGAATATGCCTTTGTTGTCATATTAGCTGCTGCCTTCGGACTTGATATTGTTGACCAGGCTGATGATAAGGACTTGTTCAACAAATATTTTAGCAATATGGTTCATAAGCTTGATGCAGATGAGTATTATGACAATTCATATTATAAGAATATTAAGATACCAACGATCAAGATCGGTAATAGTGAATTAAAATATGAAAAATATAAACCTTTTGAAGGTTTTGTTTGTCATGATATCATCCGAACAGAAGAGGGAAGGCAAATTCCGCAAATCGGATTTTTTGAAACTGAATTCATGTTTCCAGCAGTATTAGAAAATGATAGGATCTGGATGACTATTACACCTAATGAAATAGAAACGATGAAAGAAGCTGTTGATCAAGCATTTGGTAACGTACTTACTTTTGGACTTGGGCTTGGCTATTATGCCTATATGATTTCTGAAAAAGAGAATGTGGAAAGCATTACGGTTGTTGAAATGAATGAAGATGTCATTGATTTATTTAATAAATATGTATTACCACAATTCCAGAATGCTCATAAGATTAAGATTATCAAAACAGATGCTTTTGAATATGCACAAAAACACATGTCTAGGGGGAAATATGATTTTGTGTTTACCGATTTATGGCATGATGTTTCTGATGGAATAGACATGTATTTAAAAATGAAAAAGTTTGAAAAACAAAGTCCTGATACTGTATTTACGTATTGGATAGAAAAGTCTATTTTGTGTTATTTATAAAGCCTGTGTTAATAAGAAAGGCATGGTTAGAGTCCTAAAAGAACTTTAATAATTCCTTTTTTTGTATATTTAATTTACTTACCTCGACACTATTAATATACTGAAACCATGGTTGGGATAAGGAGTCAGATGACTTGATAAATAATCAGAAAAGAAAAAAGTGGAAGCTAATAGTTCTGGTAGCTTTATTTTTAATCCTTCTTACAGGTGGGCGGATAGTTTGGATCGCTTTGTTCCATAATACGGATCAGCCATCTGCTAGGGCAGGGCAACTGGATTTAAGAGATTGGGATGCCTCCGAAGGAGGTGTGATTACGCTGGATGGGCAGTGGAAATTTTATTCTCATGAATGGCTCATAGATCAGAATAATGAACAGGAGCTACTTCCACAAATGCTGGAGGTTCCAGGAAGCTGGAATGCTTATTTACAGCCAGAAGAAGAAACCCCGTATGGGTATGGCTCGTATCGGTTGCAAATTCTGATTGATCCAGCAGATGATTTAACCTACAGCATTCGTATACCAAGCATTCGGAGCTCGTCAGCTTTGTATGTAAATGATCGGTTGCTGGCTGGATCGGGCCAACCAGGGGAAAATGAGGAAGAATATGTGGCTAAGAATGTCCCGTACACGGCCTCCTTTTCGACGAATGGTCATAATGTTATTGAGGTCGTTATTCAGGTCGCAAATTATAAGGATTCTCGAGCTAGCGGGATCATTCGCTCGTTGAAGTTCGGGACAGAGGATGCTATTTATCGGGAAACACAACTTTCCATGACTATGCAGCAAATGGTTGCCGTCGTCTTTTTGATGCATGCTGTATATGCGCTCATTTTGTATTTTATGGGAGATCGGAAGAAGAAATTGCTCTATTTTAGCTTGCTGGCTGTTGGTTTGATGCTCAATAACCTTATCGCAAGCGAAGAAAAAATATTGCATTATTGGTTTCCTATTAATTATGAATGGGGATTCAAGCTAGCTCATTTGGCCATTATTGTTGTTACATATTCTCTACTTCAGTGTGTGACAGATCAGATACCCGCACGTTGGCGCAAGGTTATTCCGATGTATTCTGTGTTGTATGTAGTTGCCGTATTGTTGACGATACTCCTGCCTGTGAGGAATATTTTGATGCTTCAGCATTTTTACCTTTTGCTTAATGCTTCGACAATTTTGATAGCCATTGTGCTCTTACTCCGAACATCTAGCAATGAATTCAAAGGCAGTGTGCTATTCGCCTTTTCACTTATAGCAGTCACAAGCAATATGTTATGGGCGGTGTTCTATCAAGCAACGGGCATCAAGATTTTGTACTATCCGTTAGACCTTATTATTGCGACAACCTGCTTTGCCTCTGTCTGGTTCAGAAATTACGTACAGGTGCATGTGGAAACAAAGGAGCTTGCTGCTAAGTTGCTGAGAGCCGATAAACAAAAGGATCTCTTTCTCGCCAATACATCTCATGAATTACGGAATCCGCTTCACGGTATTCTGAATATTTCTCAAGTTGTTTTGGAGAGAGAACAGCATTCACTTCATGAAAAAAGCGTCAAGGATTTGGAGACTATTTTGTCTGTTGGTCGTCGTATGTCCTTGATGTTGAACGACTTGCTTGATTCAATGAGTTTAAAAGAAGGCGCAGTTCGGCTGCACTTTAGCAGTTTTTCTATACACGCGATAGCAATAGGCGTTTTGGATATGCTCCACTTAATGCGAGAGGGAAAGCCCGTTCGTTTTGTGAATCAAATCCCGGAAAGCTTTCCGCAGGTTTTTGCTGATGAGCACCGAGTGATTCAAATTTTATTCAATTTACTACACAATGCACTGAAATATACCAACGAGGGTAAGGTTTCCATTCGTGCAGAAGTAAAGGATGGTAGGGCCTATATAACGATCTCGGATACTGGCATTGGCATGGATGATGAGACGGTGCGTCGAGTATTCGAACCCTATGAGCAAGCTATCTCCGACGAGGCGATGATAGAGGGAGGATTTGGACTTGGACTTAGCATCAGTAAACAGCTTGTGGAATTGCATGGCGGGACGTTGCAAGCTAGTTCTGTTCCTGGTCAAGGCTCCGAGTTTCTATTTTCTTTGCAGCTGTCTGACCAAACTGTCATGCAAGAGGTAACTGAATCTAGCACATTTGAATCGATAACCTTTGAGGAATCAGCAGTAGCTTGTGCATTGCCGGATTCGATTTCGACACAGCCAACGAAGTCATCTATTGATCGTCCCAGAATTCTTGTTGTAGATGATGATCCTGTTAATCTGAAAGTGCTGGAAACGATTCTATCATTAGAGCAATATGACATCATGTTGGTAACCAATGGCAAGCAGGCACTTGAAGTCCTGGGTGCGAAGGAATGGGATTTAGTGATATCTGATGTGATGATGCCTCAGATGTCCGGTTATGAGCTAGCCCGTAAAATTCGTGAAAGGTTTACGATTACAGAGCTTCCAATACTGCTGCTTACGGCAAGAAGTCGGTCCGAGGATATTGAGAATGGCTTTCTATCAGGTGCCAACGATTATGTAACCAAGCCGGTGGATGCTCGTGAAATACGGTCAAGGGTAAGAGCGCTGACCGAAGTGAAGCAGTCTGTTCGTGAACGACTGCGAATGGAAGCCGCTTGGCTTCAGGCACAAATTCAACCACACTTTTTGTTCAACACCTTGAATGCAGTTGCAGCTTTGAGTGAGATCGACTTAGATCAGATGCGTAATTTACTTGAGGTATTTAGTAGCTTTTTAAGAGATAAATTCAAGTTTAAAAATACGGATGAGTTAGCCCCTTTAGAGGATGAGTTAAGTATTGTACGCTCCTATCTCTATATCGAACAGGTAAGATTTGGTGACAGGCTGCAGGTAATATGGGAGATAGAAGATTGCGAGCAATTAGAGATTCCTTTGTTAACGATCCAACCGCTAGTCGAAAATGCCATAAAGCATGGCATCATGAAGCGTGTCCAAGGTGGAAAAATTCTTATTCGCATTGCTAGCTTCGAGACGTATGCAGAAATCGTGGTTGAAGATGACGGAGTGGGGATGGATGAGGATATACTGTTAAAATCACCAGACAGAATATCGAGCACCGGCTCAGGTGTGGGTCTGCGTAATACAGATCTTCGATTAAAGCGACACTTTGGGAAGGGGCTTCAAATTAAGAGTAAGCCGGGTGAAGGAACTTCAATATCATTTATTGTCTACAAAACATAGATAGTTATTGATAAATGGAGCAAGCTCTATCACGAAAGGGAATTCATGATGTCAAAGACTATTTTTACAAATGGGAAAATCTATACACTGGATACCAATCAACCTATTGTTGAAACGATTGTTGTAAATAATGGGAAAATTCTAGATAGCGGTTCAACCGAAGATATGATTCTGCAATGGGGCAGACAGGAATCTAAGATCATTGATCTACAAGGTAAAATGGTGACTCCTGGCATGATTGATAGCCATCTGCATCTCTCTGGTGTTGCATTTAATATTTTAGATTTGGATTTAGTTGGTGTTTCATCAAAAGGCGAAATGCTCTATAAAATAAGTGAAAAAGCAAAAGTAATTCCTGAGGGTAAATGGTTAATTGGAATGGGTTGGGATGAGAATTTATTTACTGATGGTAGTACAATTCCGACGATCCAAGAATTAAATAACGCTGTTCCTCATTGTCCTATCTTTCTGAAAAGAACCTGTTATCATGCATTTCTTGTGAATAGTAAGGCACTTGAAGTGTGTCATTATCATCCATCGATGGAAGTTCCTAAAGGAGGAAAGATTGTTCTAGATCCCGTCACTAGCAAGCCAAGTGGGTTGATACTTGAATCTGCATCAAAGCTCATCACGGATCACATACCGGATAAATCCTATGATGAACTTAAATATGGACTAGAACAAGCGATGCGACTTACTGTAGAATCTGGCTTAACAAGTGTTCATACGAATGATCCTTTATACTTTGGCGGTTTAGATCAAACATACAAACTGTACGATGAAGTTATTAATGATAAACAACTAGGACCAAGATGCAATCTTCTTATTGATTATGTATTCCTGAAGAATTTACAAGAAAGAGGAATGTACACTGGATTCGGTAATGAGAGATTACAAATAGGTGCGATCAAAATGTTTGCTGATGGTGCGTTTGGAAGAAGGACCGCGCTACTGTCAGAATCTTATCATGATGCACCAGGACATTATGGAGAGGCGATGCAAGAACAAGCAAGGCTGGTTGAAATGTGTAAAGAGGTAAGAGCGTCTGGCATGGCCATTGCGGTGCATACCATTGGTGATCAAGCGTTAGAAAATGTGTTGGATGTGTTAGATCAGTTGCCAAAAGGTAAATACCGCGACCGTATCATTCATGCGTCTCTTATACGTGGCGAATTAATCAAGCGATTAGCTGATCCAAGTCGAATTGCAGATATTCAACCCAGATTTGTTGTGAGTGATTATCCATGGATACAAGAAAGACTTGGTGAGGAACGAGAGAAAAATCTCTATGCATGGAGAACCCTCCTATCCTCTGGCGTCATCTGTGCGGGTGGATCTGATGCACCTGTAGAACCATTTGATCCTTTACTAGGTGTTCATGCAGCACTGACACGGAGATTGCCTTCACAATCTCATCATGCAGGTTGGAACGAGATAGAGAAACTATCCATAAGTGAAGCCGTTAAGTTATTTACGATCGGCGGGGCATATGCAACCAACGAAGAGCATATAAAAGGCACATTAACACGTGGAAAGCTCGCTGACATGACGGTGTTTTCACATGATCTATTTACAATGGAGCATCCGGACGAATTATTAAGCACAAATGTGGAAATGACGATTATTGATGGCGAAGTATCGTATATTAAGTAACAGAAATCGATAGTAATGAAATAACCGAGTGAGATTCAGGATGATATTCCTGATCTCGCTCGGTTTTTCTATTTAGAAATATTGAATTACTAATATTATCCGATTGAGGGATGTCATAAAGCCTTTTTAGCTCAGTAGGGGCCAGTCAGATTCTTAGGATGTGTACATATAAATAGATTGAGAAAGAAGCACTTCATTCCCTTAGTGGATTGAAATGCTTTTTTTATTGTTGCTATGAAGCGGTACTCATACCTACCCAGTACATCAATGAATTTACTTTACTGCGGAGATAATGAGTCCAGGTGATTCTATTGTGTAGGGAGACTTACGGTAATCACCGTACACAGCTATGGAGTGAAATCCACAATTTTGAAGCTCGTTCTCCAACTGTTTTTTTGTAACAGGATAAAGGGGAAGTGTATTGGACTGGGTATCTGACTGACATTCCAGAATCGTTGTAAACAGGACACTTTCATTCAGAAGCTCATATTGGCGTGTGAAGGTAAAGTTTTCTTTATGTATGATTGGAAAGGAGTATCCTTGTTGAAGGAATACTTTCTCGAAATTGACCGTTTGAATAACCAACATCCCCGATTCAATAAGTCTGTCATATGCAGATTGAAGAAAAGTAGCTATTTCCTCTAAATTGTTAAGGTGGGGAAGTGTGTTGCCGATACAATAGATTCCGTTGAACGTTTCATTGAGCTGAGAAATTTCCTGCATGCTGTGTGGTATTACTTTGATAGCAAGATTGCTACTGTCTGCCTTTTCCCTGATCCTAGTAGCCATACTATGTTCGGGTTCTGCAGCAGTTAGTCTATATCCATTATTCGCCATCGCTACAGCGGTATTACCTGTTCCAGCCCCAACATCAAGCAAAGTCGAAGCAACTGGGAAACATGACGATAGAAAGAGAAGTTGTTTGTCGTTTACAGGGAATATTTCATCATAATAGGGAGTTAATACTTGATAAAATGTGTTCATGCTGTATGCTCCTCTGGTAATAATTTGGCTATGATACTGACTCCTTGGATATGGGCGGAATATTTCACAAACTGCTTACGCATCGTTAGAAGTCTTTGCCTTGCTTGGCGATCCATCACAATATTGCAAATAATCTTAAGAACGCCCTTCCATCCTTCGTCCTTAATTAACCTACGGGAATGAAGCAAATGCATGGGGGCAGTATGAACAGAAATAATCTTAAATCCGTGATGAATGAGTAGTTGTTGCCACTCTTCGACCGTTAATGGAGAAGTATTAATACGAATCGCTTTGGCTAGGTCCTGACGTATTTCCTTCTTGGTATCCTCATCTATATCAGTGGTCGTAAGATTCATTTCATGAATACCATATTTAACACCAGGCTTCAGTAGGCGCTTAGCTTCTTTAATAATACTCGACTTCTGCGCAGATGTCTGCTTTGTTAGCATAGTATGCTATCTGTTTATAATGATTTCTTTTCTCGGTTTACGATAACGTTAAGGAATTAATACCAGAAGAAGATATGTGAAAATACTTTAAATACGGGCTTGTCGAGGTTATGCTAAGGACATCGGACAAGGAGATGGGTATTAGATGAATAGAATATTAATTATTGAAGATAACGAAGATATAAATAAACTGCTAGCGGAAGCTCTTACCGATGCAGGTTTCCAGGTAGAGTCAGTGTATACGGGTATGGATGGAATCAAGGCGATTCGAGATGGCGCTTATATCTTGGTGCTGCTTGACCTCATGCTTCCTTTTAAGTCTGGAGAAGAAGTGCTGAAAGAGATGCGTCAATTCAGCGACATTCCTGTCATTGTCATTTCTGCGAAGGATAGGGTCGGTACAAAGATAGACCTGTTAAAATGGGGTGCGGATGATTATGTAACGAAGCCCTTAGATTTAACCGAGGTTGTTGCACGTGTAGAAGCAAACCTACGACGCTCTAATCGACAGATCTTGGAAGGCAAAGTATTCAAGTACAAGGATTTAATGTTGGATGACAACACCAAACGAGTTACCGTCGGTGATATTGAACTTGAATTGACCGCAAAGGAATACCTGATTATGGAACAGATGTTAAAGCATCCAGGTAAGGTCTATACCAAAGCCAACTTGTATGAATCAATTTGGCAAGATGAATATCTCGGTGACGAAAATACCATCAAAATACATATTAGCAATCTGCGAAACAAGTTGAAAAAAGCAAATCAGGATGAGGAGTATATTGAAACGGTATGGGGTTTGGGCTATCGTCTATGCAAAGGCTAATCTATCTTCAGAAACAGTGGTCTCTTTTTCAGATACTTTTCTTGCCGCTCTTAACCTTTTCTAAACCTTTCCGCATTAGACTTGGGTTATATAGAAGGGATAGGTGAACAGACAAATGAATGAACACGTACTGAAAACAGTTAACCTGACGAAAAGCTATCACGGTATCAAGGCTTTGCAGGATGTATCGGTAACTTTGGAATTCGGTAAAATATATGGCTTAATCGGACAAAATGGTGCCGGAAAAACGACGCTAATGCGGCTGGTTACGGGGCTAAGTTTCCCTACCAGTGGGAGCGTTGAGCTCTTTGGTCATACCGGTGAGAAGGCTTTGCAGATCGAGCGAAGAAGGATTGGATGTATGATTGAATACCCTAGTCTTACTCCGAACATGACGGCAAAGGAAAATCTTACATTTCACAGAATTATGCGAGGTATCCCGAATAAGGAAGTGGAAGATGAGGTGCTAGAGCTTGTTGGCCTTACGGATACTGGTAAGAAGAAAGCGAAGGATTTCTCGCTGGGTATGAAGCAGCGTTTAGGAATTGCTGTTGCTTTGCTTGGTAATCCTGAATTGCTTATTCTGGATGAGCCAATCAATGGGCTTGATCCGTTAGGTGTAGTTGAAGTCCGGAATCTGCTAAAAAAACTGTGTGAAGAACAACAATTGACAATACTCATTTCAAGTCATAATTTACCGGAGCTGTATCAGACGGCAACGGATTACATTATCATTCATAATGGCGAAGTCAAACAGACACTAACGCTTACCCAGCTTGAAGAGCGCTGCAAACACCACCTTCTGATAAGTTGCGATCAACCGGAGAAATTAGTTAGCATTTTGGAAATGAAACTGAATACAACGAACTACAAAGTTATGCCAGATAAGAACATTAAGCTATATGATTATGTTAATGACAAAGAACGAGTATCAAGAGTCCTCTTTGAAAGCGGGATTATCGTTACAAACTTATCCAATGAGGGTGACACCCTTGAGGATTACTTTATATCTGTTATTGGGGGTGGGCGGAATGTTTAATCTCATGAAGGCTGATTTATATAAACTACGCAAATCGACGGCAATTCAAATATTTTTGGGTATCATGTGTCTGAGTGCTGTGTTAGTGACTGTTATTTCTTACTTATTAGCACAGGGACGGCTGGGTATGGAGATCAGCGGTACGGCTTCTTTGCTATCCGATGCAGCGATGGTGTCAATCATTGGATCTATTATCGCAGGAATATTCATATGTGGGGATTTTGAGAATAAAACGATTCATAATGCTGTTCTATGCGGTACGGGCAGGGGAACGGTTATGGTAGCCAAAGCGCTCGTATATTTCTTCGTTATCGCGCTGATGGTGCTGCCCTATTCCGTCATAACAGGCATTGCATTCTGCACGGGTTATGAGTTCGGCACACCCTTTGTTGCATCAGTGTTTCTTGATATATTAGCGAATGAATCAGGGTTGCAGGTTACCCTTCCATTGATTGTGAAACTGTGTGCAATCATGCTGACGATGATGATCGTGTATGCAGCACAGTTGAGTATTTGCGTGTTACTCGCTTTCGTGCTGAAGAAGAAGCCAGTATTAGTGGTAGGTATTGGTGTTATTGTCTCCATGCTTTTAGCACAAGCGACGTTATTAAAGGAAAGTTATCCATCATGGGGTACTGTTTTTTCTTATACGCCATTCGCAATAGGCTACCCGCCCTTGATGACGCTGGATGCCGCACCGAGTGACTTTATCAAGGCTATCCTTGTGAGTCTGGTATTTATTGCTATTATGCTTGCCATTACTTACATTACATTCAGAAGAACTGAACTTAAATAATAGAAAGATGCTAGAAAGGTAAGGTGGTGATGCTGTGGAACTGTTGGTTATTGTGTTATTCGTGGTCTCGACCCTGCTCGTTGTGTATATCATATGGCTCCAAAACCAGTTCCGTAGCATCAATTGCCAGCTTGCTAAAAGGTTGACCGAAAAGACAAGACAGCCCATTCGTTTGGAGTTAATAAATAGCGAATTGAACAGGCTAGCCTCCCACATTAATGAATGTTTAAAATCGGAGGAAACTCTACGGCTGGAAAGTACCCGCGAGGAAAGGCGGTTCAAGGAGCTCATCGCGAATATCTCCCATGATCTGCGTACCCCGCTTACTGCCATCAAAGGCTATCAGCAGCTTATGGCCAAAGGCGGGTTGACCGCCAAGCAGCAAGAAAAGCTACAAGTGGCGCAGAAACACGCCGATGAACTTGGAATCTTGATCGAACATTTTTTTGAGTATTCCTATTTAGTGAGTGCGGAATCGGAGTTTAGTCCCTCGCGCATCAATGTGACCAATCTTGTGATGGAGTGCCTTGCTACTGAAGTACCCACTTTTGAAGAGCGTGGCTTGACGGTACACTTTCAGGAAGCGCCACAGGTGTTTGTGATTGCCGATTATGAAATGACTATGCGCATTATGCATAATCTAATACGTAACTGTGTGACACATGCCGCCGGAGATCTTACGGTCAACGTTTCGATGGGGGAAAGCGTAGTCGTATCATTCAAAAATTTGCTGGAAAACGCTGCTGAAATTGATGTGGATCGGTTGTTTGATCGTTTCTATACCGGAGATCGGGCAAGGCGCAAAAGTACCGGCCTGGGTCTGTCGATCGTCAAGCTGCTGACAGAGAAGATGGGTGGCAGGGTAGGGGCAGAATTGCAGGAAGATATGATTGAGATATGGGTTGCACTCCCGCTTTACAAATAAGATAGATTGAAGTGCTTCTACGATCTTACGTTAAATTTAACGAATGAATTAAACTGGTAGGAGCCTAAAGCTCCTACTGACTATACATATTTGGAGCGCAAATCGGTTTTAAAGAGATCCGCATAGTAGGAACAAAAAATGTTCCAGCACTCTACACATGTGGAGTGCGTAGTGTTACTAAAATGGAAGGGTGCCGAGTAGTCGTGCACCCTTCGTTTACTTCTTGTTCATTGATTTTTTGATCAATAATCTGCTTCTAATCCCTACTCATCTAGCCTCTTATTTCACATGATGTTACTCTCCTAGAATCTAATACACTATTTATACCATTGTTTACCCTCTCAATGTTCGTTATAATATTCTTCTAAATTAAATTGAATACAATCCTCATCCTATCAAACGGTGAGGTAGAGGTCGCGGTTGTTAGAAGTAGATCAGTGGAGACGCAGAGAACGTCATTGAAGCTGTTGAAAGGAACTACCGCCGAAGTTTGATTGCTGCTCTGGGCAATTGGGCTGGGACTGTTGCCGGAAGGTGCAGAACTGTTACAAATTTATGATAAGTAAATTTGTGATGAGCTATCTTCAAAGAAGATAAGATGGGAACGATATAAAACGTTCACCTCTGTGAGCGTTTTTTTTTGTAGCCATAAGAAACGTATGTTCTGAAAGACGGTGTCACCGTTTCTTCTTGTTTCCCACTCCAGAACAATATTATCGACAATATGATTAAGGAGTGTTTTAAATGTCATCAAACAATACGACTGAGCCACAGCAATTGAAACGCGGGCTCAAGGCTCGTCACCTCACGATGATTGCACTTGGAGGCTCCATTGGTACAGGCTTGTTCCTTGCTAGTGGTAGTGCAATAGCAGAAGCTGGTCCAGGAGGAGCTCTTCTCGCATATATAGCGGTGGGCATTATGGTGTACTTCCTTATGACTAGTTTGGGAGAACTTGCAACCTATATGCCAGAATCGGGATCTTTTAACACATATGCGAGCCGCTTCGTGGATCCTTCTTTGGGATTCGCCCTAGGATGGAATTTCTGGTTTAACTGGGCGATTACGATTGCCTCTGAGCTTACAGCAGCAACTCTTATTATTAAATATTGGTTTCCTGATAGTCCTTCTTATCTGTGGAGCTTCCTGTTCCTTGCCATTATTTTCGGTTTGAATTTAATGTCTGTCAAAGGATATGGTGAATCGGAATACTGGTTTGCATTGATCAAAATTACCGTTGTCATCATCTTCTTGATTGTTGGGGTGCTTATGATATTTGGTATAATGGGCGGCTCGAAGCCAACTGGTTTCAGTAATTTCACACTAGACGGTGGACCGTTCCATGGTGGTTTTCTAGCGTTTCTTGGTATCTTTATGGCAGCGGGTTATTCGTTCCAAGGAACCGAGCTTGTCGGCATTGCAGCGGGTGAAAGTGAGAACCCACGTGAGAACGTACCGAAGGCCATTAAACAAATCTTCTGGCGTATTCTGTTTTTCTATATTTTTGCAATCTTTATAATTGGCATGTTGATTCCATTTACACATCCGAGCTTGATGCAAGCTGGAATTGAGAATATTGCAGTTAGTCCGTTCACTCTTGTGTTTGAAAAAGCGGGAATTGCCTTCGCGGCTGCTATTATGAATGCCGTCATTTTGACTTCGGTGCTGTCTGCTGGTAACTCGGGGATGTATGCATCTACACGTGTACTATGGGTACTTGCCAAAGACGGCAAAGCACCTAAGTTTCTAGAGAAATTAAACAAACGCGGTGTTCCTATTAATGCGCTGCTGGTCACTTGTGCAGTCGGCATGCTTGCGTTCCTAGCTTCCTTCTTCGGTGATGGGGTTGTGTATTTATGGCTGCTGAATGCTTCTGGCATGTGCGGATTTATTACATGGCTTGGAATCGCAATTAGTCATTACCGTTTCCGTAGGGCATTCGTTGCACAAGGTCGGGATTTAAGTGAACTTCCTTATAGGGCCAAGTGGTTCCCGTTAGGTCCACTCTTTGCCTTTGCACTATGCATGTTCGTTATTATCGGCCAGAACTTTAAAGCTTTCACTGGAGAAACGATCGATTGGTATGGTGTGCTTGTTTCCTATATCGGAATCCCGTTATTCTTAGCTGTATGGCTAGGCTATAAATTTGTGTACAAGACCAAAGTCATTCCTCTTAAAGATTGTGAATTTGACTAAAATGAAGGGGGAGTCATAAGCAAAGGGACAGGTCAGCCTTAATCTACTTAACTCAATTTTCATTATGACAATTAAGAAGTTTGCTGAGATTTTGAAACTTTTACTCCAAGTAATTTCCATACAACATGTAATGGCTCAAGCTGAAATAATGCTTGAGCTTTTGTATTTCCAAATAACCCACCAGATCTGAGTTGCTTTTGCAATTTTATTTAATAAAAGTCGTGTGTTCAATAAAATGTACTAGTTTATGAGCAAACACTTCAGGTTGATTCTCTTGTACATACGTTAGTGCATTTTCCACTATTTCAAATCGTGATGATATTAGTTATCCCTTTTACCAAGATTTTCAAGGGTATGAGCAGTGTGAATCTGATGCGATTCAGAATGTGGTTGATAAAGAAATTAAAAATGGTTTGTCCACTCTCACTGATGGAGAATATTCCAAATCTATGTGGCATCTGGATTTTGTCTGGGGCTTCCAAGGGATTAGCCGCTATATAGCGGATCATGGATATTTTTTCAGAGATACAGATGGAACTTCAAAATATGAGACTCGAAAAGATATTGGTTTGCGCATTACAGATGAATTGGGTGGAAAGAACCATCATTTTATTCATGTATTTAAAGAACTTCAAGCCCTTGCTGGCGACCGTGAAACAAAGCTGTGCGTACCTTCTCCATCACATATTCTTGGTGAGTTATCTTGGTCAGATAACATTGGTGGCAAAGATGCAGTTTATAAGGATAGACATGAGCTTAAAAACGGTTTAGTTAAGGCATATAAAGAATTTGTCGAGGAATTTGCTACTGCTGGAGGAAAAATCCTTCAATTTGACGATTGCTTATGGGAGATATTTGCAGATGATAACCCGAACTCTCCATATACGGGTGAGAATATCAATCAAGAGGAAGTACAGGCTCTAGCTACAGAATTTATTGATATTAACAATACAATAATTGAATTTGGTCATAGCTTAGGCTTGAAAATGTGGACTCATAACTGTCGTGGTAACTATGATTCCCGTAATATGGGTGGTGGCTCATATGCCAAAATTGCTAATCTGTTCTTGAAGCAGCTTAAATACGATCGCTTTTTCCTTGAATGGGATGATGAACGTGCAGGCTCACTTGAGGCGCTTGCAGTTTTTAAAGATAAGCCTGAAACGGAAATTGTACTTGGATTGTTGTCTTCGAAAACCAATACGCTTGACGATGAGGATCGAGTAGTTAGAATGCTTGATGAAGCATCGAAAATTATTGCCAAGGATAGATTACTACTTTCTCATCAATGCGGTTTTGCATCCTGTGATGGCGGAAATGAATTAACGGAAGATGAACAGTGGATGAAAATTAAACAAGGACAACGTATTGCCCAGCAATATTGGGGTAAGTAATTGGCGACTCATCTTGAACGTGTATTTAAAAATCAAAAAAACTCCAATCTTGGAGTTTTTTTTGATAAGAAAACGTGAATGGTTTCTATAAATTTAGAAACGCCCCCCGGCAGCGAAGCCTTGCAGTTTGACGATGGCTACACGGCTGTCCTCAAGCTGTTTTTTGTTGTGAGCCAAAATAGCGTACAAAAATATAAGAGTGGATAGGTGAAATATAAAATAACTTTATAGACTATGTTAAGTTTGGAGTTAGCAAGATTGAAGGATATTCCAGACTGGATATGGAATTATCTTCATAGGGAGTCGTTCTCTAATTGAACATCAGGATGGGCTGGGATCATTAGGATGCAAGAGTATGTATTATCTGGTGGAGAAGTTGTACGGTTGAAGCATTATATTGAACATAAACACGCTAGTCTTGATCCGAAGCAACGGGCATCCGTATTAGCGGATGCGGTACATCGGATTATCGAGAGTCGCCTGCCTTCTTTTCCAGATGAGGTGAAGAAGCGGGTTTGTCACGATCTTCTAATGAAGCATAGAGACTCTCTCATCATTCAGGCAGATGATGTGCTTCAATATTGTATGTCTCTAGATTTGAGCAATGAAGATCTGTTATCGTCCCTAGCTGTATGGGTATGCAGCAAATCTTCTGTTCCCGTACAGGAAGAGGATGCTCGAAACATCGTTCATCGATGGTCTCAGCAACGATTGCCTACAGTCTCCCTTCAAGTCTTGGAGCAGGAATGGGGTCAGAATCAGAATCAGAATCAGAATCAGGATCAACAAGACCAGAGTGTCGGTAAGGAGCTTGCGGTTGCTAGCGAACCGGTTGTTCCATACAGGAACAAACAAGGCTTCAATCGAAGGATAGCTATTGCAATGGCATGTTTCTTTGTTGTTATTCTCGCGGTTCTGCTAATCTTGCCATTAGATCGACAGTCATCTGCACCTTCATCATATGCAGATCCAATAAATATACTGCCACCCACAATTAAGGATAACGGGGAGATGCAATCAGGAATCCCTACCGTACTCAAATATGTGTCTATAGATACGAAGCGGTTGCAGCAATACCTGCGGAATAGGAATTCCCTTTTAGCTGAGGAACCGTACTTGTCTGCGATTGTGGAAGCTAGCAAGGAATACGATGTTCACCCTCTTTTGCTTTTTGCCATTACTGGCCAAGAGCAGGGATTCGTGCGAAAAAATCATAAAAGTGTAGAAAAAATAGCGAATAATCCTTTTAATGTATTTGGTAGCTGGGAGAGCTACAACACAACGATTGCAGGTTCAGCTACCATTGCAGCGAAGACCGTAGCTAATATTAGCGGTAGACGTCCAGCAGGGAATCACCCGATTCAATGGTTAAACCAGACCTATGCAGAGGATCCGAATTGGTGGAAGGGAGTCACATGGTTCTTCGATGAGATGAAGCGAGAAATTGAAGATGAATCTTTTGAGTGGCCTGAGTAAGCGGGCTTTTTTAGTGCGCTAACTACGGTGAAAATACCTTGGACAAGACAGCCCATCCGTTCTTGAGTAGGATTACAAGGAAAGTACATTCATTTGCTGCTATGGAGTGGACAGAGGCGACTCTATTGGCTGTTATCTGTAAAGGGCAACTCCTGTAGAAGGAGACCAAAAGGGGATATCAAGTTGGGTAATAATAATCAGAATATTCGTTATGCAATCGAAGAGTCTATACGATTTCTTGAATCTACTCCAGATTTGGCGATGGATCGTTGCGGGGATAGCCGTAGAAAATGGGATGGAGCCTGGTGGCATATGGCAGTTCTTTTCGAAATGGGGGAAGTGAAACAAATCCCCAAGTCTGCTATTGCTAGAGCGAAATATTGGCTCGAATTTCTAACATGGCCCACCTTTATCATATCCACCGATGACCATCCAATAAGTGAAGTTGATAAAATGAAAATGGATTGCTGCCATTGTGAACTTGCTGTGTACTATATGATTTTAATGGCCTATGGCTGTGATTTGGATAATGATCTGCCTTGGATTCGCGAATGGTTCTTAAAGCATCAGCTGTCTGATGGGGGACTGAACTGTGATCCAGAGGCTTATACTCAATCTAATAAGAGTTCTATCGTTTCGACACTGCCTCCGCTTGAGGCTATTCTGTGGTATACAAATCGGGAATTCACTGTACAGGAAGCTGTTTTCTTGGATCAAGGCGCACGTTATTTGATTGAACATCGTCTTGTATGTTCCAAACAAAATGGGCACATCATCGACATGGAATGGTTAAAGCCTTGCTTTCCGAGGTTTTTTGAATATGATATATTGCGCGGCATGTCCTTCTTGGCGGAATGGTCCCGACGCAGGAATAAGCCGCTACCGGTCGACCTGCTTGGTGAAGGAATGCAACGTCTGCACAGTTATTTGGAGACAGGAGGCTTGCGAATTGGCAGGCAAGTATTTGATCCACAAGGTCCGTGGGGCGGGCACACGTTTGCGTTACTAGAAGCAGTATCCGGAGTTGGCGACGTTTCGCCTTATCTAACCAGACAATGTTCTGGAGTTGTTAGGCAATTGGAGCATGTCTCTAATGAATGAGACTTCTAAAAATATAAAACTTCGAGGAATCAGTCCCCGAAGTTGGTAGTAAACAAATATTTAGAGTTCATCAGCAATACCCAGCAGTGCAATACCAATAATGACAACAACAATAACCGCATACTGTATCTTACTTAGCCTCTCCTTGAGGAATATTCGAGCTAGTATGATTGAAAATATGCTATACGAAGCTATGAGGGGTGCCGCGATTATGGCGTTATTAGACATAGCGAACACATAGAAGAACTGACCGGTTGTTTCCAAGATGGCCGCGCAGCCTTTGTCCCGTTCCTTAAACACGTTGAGTTGTTGTTTCTTAACAAATTTAAGGTATACAAATGACAAAACGGCACAAAAGAAGAAAGTGAATTCATAAGCAAGTAAGGCTGAGTCTTCACTGATCAGACTGAGCTCATCCAGATAGATCGCATCGGCAAAGGTTCCAAGTCCATCGATTATACAATATAGAATCGGGAAGAGGATGGCCATAAAGCCAATTTGATATTTCTTATCGATCTGTGTGGAACTAGCTCGGAGGGCCGCATGTTCTGCATTTTTTTCCAATATAGCAATTCCAATAACGCCCAAGGTGATAATGGCCACACCCAATATTTCAACAATGCCCAGCTCGTGGGTGAAGAATATGAACAATAGGATAGCTGTTACGGCTCCAGAAGAATTCTGTACGGGAGAAGCAATCGAAAGGTCAAGGTATCTCAGACCAATATAACCGATCGCCATCGACAAGATGTAGAGTGCAGACACAGGAAAGTATCGGATCAAGTCTATGGGATCAAAGGCTATCCCTTGAATGAACATATAAGCCGTACCGTGAATACCCATGACCAAGCCTACGATAATGACAATCTTAATATGACTAAACTTATCGTTACTATCCGTACCTTTTTTATAAAATAGGTCAGCAGCTCCCCAGGCGAGGGCTGTTATCAAAGCAAATATAAACCACATGATATGTACTCCTTGTGATAGATTTAATAACCTTCGAATAGACAGCGTCAATTTACAAAGCTATATTAGTATAATCAATGTTCCATGGATGTCAAGAAAAATCAGAGTTGAGAATTACTGCATAGAAATGATGGTGTACTTATGAAAATTGAATTTGAAAATAATATAATAGCCTTTAATGTTCAATATGGAAGTAGAAAGAAAATATCAATTCATATCGATTCGTTAGGTCTCATAACAGTTAAAGTGCCCAAAGATACAAGTGAAGAGAATATTATAAGCGCTGTGGAACATCAAGGTAAATGGATACTTGAGAAAACACATGGCATTGCGAAGGCAAGAGAAACCCATAAACCAAGAGAGTATCAGGATGAGGGGAAGTTCCTTTATCTCGGGAAAGAGCATTTTCTTCATGAATTAATAGAGACTACTGAGCTGGAAGAAGAGGAACTCAAAAAAAATCTCAAGAAGTTCTATTTCTCTAGCTGTAAGAAGATTGTAGGGGAACGAATAAAAATTTATCAAATTCAACTTGGGGTAAAGCCTAAAACCATTGAGATCGTGGAATCTAGAACCAAATGGGGGAGTTGTAATTCGGATAAAAAGCTAACCTTTAATTATCGGCTAGCCATGGCTCCGATTGAAGTTATTGATTATGTGATCATTCATGAACTATGTCATCTCATTCATATGAATCATGATCGATCATTCTGGAGACGTCTAGGAAGTGTTATGCCAGATTATAAGAAAAAGGAAGAATTTTTAGCGCAGTATGGGCGTGCTATGACACTTTAAAGGATCATGTTGCCAGAAAAAGTACTCGTGAATCAAGAGTGTCAGTACAACATATACCAATATTGAAGCTTCATTTATAATTGACGGAGTGTAACCGATCCACTCAGTCAAATGATTTCATCTATAAACTAAATAGAGTTATCATCCATACCAATTCTGGGATGGATTTTTTTGTCGGAAAATAAAGAAAGTAATGTAAAAGATAAGGTGAAATATGAAAATTGTTACTTGAATATTTTGCTAGATAGCATATGATATAAATATATCAAATAAGTATTTATTTGGTATATATAGAATAAAGATTGGTTCAAGATGTATTATATAAGATTTATGATGCGAACGATGGAACATTTGGGTTCTTTAAGAGTGATATCACACCTCCTATCCACTCGGCCACCTTTAATGGATTAGGATATAATCAAGTGGATTACTTTTCTAATGGGTTGTTCAAACAGGGGAATGTAAATAGCATTAGTCAAAAATTAACTAATTATTACTATAAAAATGATCTTGTTGGTGAAGGAGCAGGAAGCAGCTGGGCGTTTAAAAGACTAGGTACAGATGTAGGTCCTTGGACTGCTAAGGATGAGAAGGGGAATGTGATAATGCCCGAAGATAATACCTCGTTAGATTTAACAAAGGTACATGCAATTGGGTTATTTTATTATGAACCCGGATTGAAATACCCTACTCTATCAAATTATTATTGAGGTGAATATGAACTATATTAAACTCTTTCTTCTCACTCATTTAAAGTATTGGTGGATTTATTTTGCAGTTATATTTACGTCGCTATTTGGACTGTTGGTTGCACTATTGTTTGTCGGGAGGGTTTTATATGCATGGAGTATATATCCCGAAGTTAATTTAGTTGCATCTAGCTTAACAACTTCCATGATTGGAGCAGCGCCTTTACTAATGGTTAACTATAAAGTGGCACAAAGTTCGAAGAAAGAGAATATTGTTGCGCTAACCATGTTGAATCATTTCATAACCATGGTAGCCTTTTATGCTATCGCACATTTTAGTTTGTATTGGTTAATCATAGATTTTAGAGAGTGAGTATTGGAGGAACTACTTAATTAATATATTTTATTAGAGAGGTGAATTGGAATACCCTACTCTATTTCACTAATTACGCCAGATTTAAGTGCAAGATCCCTCAGACTATGGTCTGGGGGATCTTTTTAGCTGTGTAGACAGTTCGAAATAACACTTACAGTCAGAGAAATCAGATTTGAGAATTACTGTATAATGGGCGTGCTATGAAACTTTAAAAATGACGGTTACATTTTGAGATAAATGTGACCATTTTTTTTGTGTTTACATATCCTTTTATTGGATTAATGCAAAGTATACTTGACAATATATGCAAAGCTAACTATACTATAAATGTAATGTAAGCTTTACATTTGGAGGTGTGGGATTGAGGACTAAAATTCAAGAACTTCGCAAGCACAACAAGATATCCCAAGAGGAGCTTGCATTGGCAGTTGGGGTAACCAGACAAACAATCACTTCATTGGAACGTGAGAAGTACACGGCATCATTGGTGTTGGCATATAAGATTGCTAAATATTTTGGAAAGACCATTGAAGAGGTATTTGATTTCTCAGAAGCGGAGGAGATGTAGATGGAGCAGTTTAGGGAAACATTGAAAAAAAGAACAGCTGAAATGGGTGGTATTAATGTAATAGCCTTGTTATTTATCTTTGTAATGGGTAGATACGGGTTGGTAGTAGTGGGGAGTAGCGAGAATATCTCAGATTATATTCATGGTTTTCAAATAGGGATTTTCCTTGGCGTGCAAATCATTATGCTACTTACCATAGGCAAATATAGGCAAGCTATGAAAGATTCCGGCAAGTTAAAAGAGCTTTACATTAAAGAAAATGATGAGCGAGCAAAATTAATTCGAGATAAGATCGGTGGAGCAGGATTCTTCCTTTCTATGGGCATCATTGCGGTAGCGGTGATTACAGCGGGATTTTTTAACGAAACGGTGTTCTTTACATTATCGGCAACTTTGATTTTCTTGGGGTTAGTTAAGCTAATATTAAAGTTGTACTATACGAAAAAATATTGAGATTCGACTTCACCAAACTCAGATATATAAATCGTATATATCTGAGTAAATAGTCACAGAGAGATCATGGATATTTCGTCAGCCTAAGCGCTCTTTTCTATGGTAGTTTTGGACTATTATTGATACAATTATTGCAGACTCTGGGTTGAGAATTTATGGTACTCCAACGTTCATAATATGAAGCTGTTCCCATAGGTCACGAGAATACGGAGGAATTATCAATGATTGTAGGCACCAAACTTTATATTCCCCATGTACGTAACTCTTTGGTGCCCCGGCCGAGACTGATCCGTAAGCTTAATGAGGGAATGGAAACCAAGTTGACACTTGTTAGCGCGCAGGCTGGTTATGGGAAAACTACAGCGTTAAGTGAGTGGGTGAAACAATGCACTGCACTTGTAGCGTGGGTTTCCCTGGAAAAGCAGGATAATGATTTGATCCGATTCTGGAGTTATATAACCGCATCCATCCAGGAGAGAGTTCCCGGATATGGTCAGACGATCTTCCCGCTACTTGAGAAAGGACCTTCGGTCTATTGGGAGCCTGTGATTACAGCGGTACTGAATGAACTCCACGGTTTAACTAATGAACTGGTCATCATCCTCGACGATTTTCATACCATTGAGCTCTCTGCAATACATGATTCATGTATCTATCTAATCGATCACTTGCCTTCTCATATTCACCTCTACATCGTAAGTCGTACAGATGTGGTGATACCTACGGCTCGACTTCTAGCGAAAGGTGAGTTGCATCGAATTAGTATGCTCGATTTGCAGTTTCAACTGGATGAAGGGCTTGTCTTTTTTCGAGATACAACAGATTTAATGCTAACGAACGAGCAAGTGACGGAGCTATTCTATCAGACAGAGGGTTGGGTTAGTGGATTGCAACTGGCAGCGATCTCTCTGAAGCGTAGTGATAATATAACTGAATCGATTCATCAATTTAGCGGTCAACATCATTATATATCTGATTATTTGTTGGAGGAAGTGCTTCACCATCAACCAGAGAGCCTACGGGCCTTTTTACTGGAAACGTCCATTTTGAGTCGACTAAACCGTTCATTGTGTCAGGCCGTCACGGGTCAAACGAACGCTCAAGAGCAACTGGAAATGTTAGAGCAACTGAATCTATTTATTATTCCCCTAGACGATCACCGGAATTGGTACAGGTATCATCATCTATTCTCTGAATTTTTGGAGCGGATATTATCTGCGACAGATCCAGAAAAATGGGTGCAATCACATATTCGTGCGGCACACTGGTTGGAAGAACAGGGATTTGATGAAGAAGCGGTGGAGCATTTCTTAGAGGCGAAACAGTATGCAGATGTCGTTCGCTTGATCGAGAAAAACCTGCAAACTTTGATGCAGTCGAAGAGTGAAGCGTTGAATCGATGGGTATCTGTATTGCCCGAGAATTCCTTCGCAGAGAAGCCCATGATTGAAATGTTCTATATTTCGATATTGCTGGGAGTTGGGGAATGGGAAGTCGCTTTTAGAAGAGTGAAGCTAGCGGAGCTCTGGTTTCATGCGCTACAGGAGAAATTGACCGAGGCAGAATGGAGCCAGGTTATGGGAAACATCTACTTTTTCTGTGCGGTCACCTCTTATCTGCAAAAAGATTTGGTGGGAACGTCGGAATATTTTGAGCTGGTTGAACGATATATGCCAGCAGGCAGTTCCTTTCAAACGATGGGGCGTAACAGATATCAAGGATATGATTCATTTGATGATCATTTGGCGGTTATCAGCGATCTTCATGCGGCAGATGCTTTTCTCGTGAAATGGATTAGAACATGGGAAAAAAAGAAGGTGTATCCTTTCCTAGGTTCCTTATATGCTTCTTATAGTAAATTGCTGTATGAATGGAACCGGTTGGAAGAGGCAGAGTTCTATGTAAATCAAGCAATGGGACGTAAGGATATAGTGCCTTTTGCACGGATAGTGATTCATATTACGTTTAGTGCATCGCGGATTCAACAAGCTAAAGGGAAGCCGAGTCGAGCCTCTGAGTTACTCTCGCAGTTGAAGTTGCAAATCGACTCTCCTGATTACGAATTATTTATGTTGAAAATCGAAGCGGAACAAGCTTGTCTATCTCTGCAACAAGGCTCATTAGAATATGCTCAAGATTGGTTGCAAAGATGCGGAATGGTGCATACAGATGAGGTTTCACTGTCTCGTGTGGCAGAGCATCTAATATTCGCTAGAGTGCTTGCTGAGAGTGGGCGGTTGGAAGAAGCACTGTATCTATTGGAACGCTTGGATCATTTATTATGGAAAGAAGATCGCCTTCGGGATCGAATTAAGGTATTAATTCTACAAAGTTTGACGATGCAACGAGCGGGTCGAACGGAGGCTGCGATTGTTCAATTAGAGACTGCCTTGCAATTGGCAGAACCAGAGGGATACATACGTAGTTTTATAGACGAAGGCCCGATGATGGCGGAAATGCTATCTGCTTATTTGAAGGTACAGCAAGTTAGTAGTCGTTTGAGAAATCCCCTCTTGGTTTCCTTAACTTATGTGAAACAATTACTTGAAGCTTTGAATATCATGCCGGAAGAGGATCTATCTCTCAAAGAAATATTAACGGATCAGGAAACCAAGATATTACGGTTGATCGGCACGGGGCTGTCAAATAAGGAAGTTGCGTATGATTTAAACATCACGGGTGAAACCGTAAAGTCGCATATTAAAAATGTGTACAGGAAGCTAAGAGTTAGTAATCGCGTGCAAGCATTACAGCGAGCTAAAGAATTAAATATACCAGAATAAGGAGTATCCCCCGTTTGGGGGATTTTTTTATATCCAATATATCGTTAAAATGACAATATAGAACGACAAAGCTCGAAAATTGTCAAGTATGAAGTGAGGGGGCATAGCAAATGAGATATACAGGGCGTATCATGGCATTGCTGATTGTTGTCATAAGCTCAATAGGGATAATTCTCTATCAATACCTCTCCCATGACTACATCGATATGATCTATGTATCTGTTTCGGTGTTCTATTTATTGTTTGGTTGGCGGCTGGGTAAACAGTACGACAAAGTCAAATATCTCTCCGAGAAGGATGTATTAACGGGAAGCTATAACCGCCGATTTATAAAGGATGCTTTCCCCAAATTGAAGAGTATGTCGGACAGAAAAGACCAGAAGCTTATCGTTTTCCTTATCGATGTAGATGATTTCAAATTAATCAATGATCAGTATGGCCATGCAACGGGTGACCGAGTACTCCAACTGATTGCGAGTACTCTTAAGAAGGCATGCAGAGGTTCGGATTATATGGTTAGATGGGGTGGCGATGAATTTGTCGCTATTTTCCCTTGTACAGAACAACCAGATCTGAACGAGCTGCACCTTAGGCTCCACAATGAATTAAATAAATTGTCGAATAAAATTTCTATAGATGTATCCGTATCCATTGGCCATGCAACTTATCCAGATGAGGGTGCAGGATTAAATGATCTTGTTAAGATTGCCGACAGAAAAATGTACAACGATAAGCGTGGCAATAATAATAACCAGAAAGTTGAAAGGCTAGCGAGTAATGGTAACTAGACGGAGGAGATGATATGATCATTTTGAGGGGAGGGAAATGAATGGAGCGGTTTATAGGTAGAAAAATCAAAAGTGAAATTACTAATTCGTATGGTGTATCCTTGATACCCGCACATACGACGTTTCATCATAATCACATTAAATTTTTGATGAATCATACCATTGATCCAACTTCAATTTCATTCGAATCCGAAGATGAAGAAGTATACAGGCAATCCATCAAACAAGTTGTTGATACTTCGAAGGAACTATTTAATTCGATTACAACTTCTGGGAAGATTCCATTGATGGAAATTAGAGAAGAGATTTTACCAGTTATTCAGCAGGCTTCCGAGAATTCGAATATTTTTCAATTGTTTGAAGCTGTAAAAGCAACAGATGAGTATACATATCAGCACAATATTGGGGTTGGCATATTATCTACTTTAATAGGTGAATGGCTAAATTTAACAGAGTCTGATATTGCAACGCTTTCCCTTGCAGCTACATTACACGATGTTGGAAAAGTGAGAGTCCCTATTGAAATTTTAAATAAGCCTGGGAAATTATCTGAGGACGAATTCACACTGATTAAAAAACACACGATTTATGGTTACGAGATTTTGAGGGATACGATCGGTTTAAACCAACGAATTCCATTAGTAGCCTTACAGCACCATGAGCGAAATGATGGTCAAGGTTATCCCTTGGGCCTAAAGCAGAATAAAGTCGATTTCTTTAGCAAAATTGTAGCCGTCGCCGATATTTTTCATGCTATGTCTTCTAAGCGTCCGTATCACGATCCAATGCCATTCCATGAAATTGTAAGCCAAATGAGGAGAGGGATATTTGGAGAGCTTGATCCAACGATTGTGTCTGTGTTTCTTGATAACATCGTGAAGAGAATGGTCGGTGAGAATATTGTCTTAACGGATGGGAGAGTAGGGGAAGTCGTTTCACTGAATCCTCATAACATAGAAACCCCACTAATTAAAATCAACGATGAGTTTATAGATTTGAGTAAACGAAATGATATAAAGATCAAAAAAATAAGTATTTAATGAATGGAAGCCATCTATTTTAACGTAAAAGACGTGAATATATTTGGGTGAAAAGTCTGAGAGAATGGTTGAAAATCCGTTCTCTCAGGCTTTTCACCCTCTTTGGGTATGACAACATTACTGGGACAATAATAGAATGATAGTTCTAGCTCTATAAGACGTGCACTTTATTCTCAAAGTGTACGTCTTATGGAGCATCTATCCAGTAATCCGTATTATAGTTATCATGGTGAATTTATGATGATGGTGTTCTTATCGTGGCATCTTGTTGTGCAGGTTGTTTCAAACGTCCGTCAAAGAAGCTGTAGAGCACAGGAACGATAATTAGAGTGAGCAGTGTGGACGTAGTTAGTCCGCCAATGACGACTATCGCAAGTGCACGTGAGATGAGACCAGACTCGGTAGAGATAGCAAGGGGGATCAATGCACCGATGGTAGCGATGGCTGTCATAAGTATCGGACGAATCCGTGTTTTGCCAGCCTCCAGCAATGATTCTTGAATACCTTGACCTTGCATACGGTTCCGCTTGACACGATCAAGCAGGACGATCGCATTGGTAACGACAATACCATTAAGCATGAGCAATCCTATCATTGCAGCAATACCGATTTCTTCACCTAAGATGAACAATCCGAGGATTGAACCGATGAAGGAGAAAGGAATCGCTACTAGAATGATGACGGGTACTTTCCATTCGCCGAAGGAGATAAGCATAACGACAAGTACAAGTACGATACTGACAGCGATAGCGATACCTGAATTGACGAAGCCTTGCTTCATTTCTTTCGAGACACCCTCGGAACTCCATGTTACATCTTTTGGTAGGTTTAGAGAGTTGAGTATGGATTCCGCGTCACTTACGACTTTACCGGTATTTGAGTCTGTAATTGTGGCATTTAGTCGTAAATAGGCTTGCTGATTGAGGTGACTAATCTTTATTGGATTATTAACAAGTTCCAAAGTGCCGATTTCTTTGAAAGGTACAGGCTGACCAAGCATATTCGTCACTTTCTGCTCTTTCAGTTTATCGATCGATTGTTCTCCGTTAAGTAGCATCGATAGACGAATTGAAGTTGTAGTTCCATTACTTGAGATTTCGGCAATATTTTGGCCTTCGACGGTATTTTTTAGCGCCATAGCAACTGTACCTGCGGTTAGTCCATTCTCAGCCAGTTTTTGAGGATTGAAATGGATGCGAATTTCTGGTTTTTCTCCATCCGCGGTACTATGAACATCCGTTAACCCAGGGAGACCATTCAAAGCGGTGACCATTTGCTCGGCGCCTTTCTTTATTTCATCTAGATTGGGTCCATTAACGATCAATGACAATTTTCCATTGACGTCCATGCCACTAACACCCATGATGACGATAGTTTTGACTTCTTTTAGCTTTAAGAAATCTTCTCGCAAGCTGGAGATGATCTGTTCGGGTTGTGTGATTTCTTCATTAATTTGGAACGCAATCTGCGCGCTCTCGTTGGATATTTGCGTGTGTACATATTCAATATCTTTTCGGGAATGAAGCAGTTCCTCAGTCTTTGCTACAATTTTCTCTGTATTGGAGAGCGATGATCCGACCGGCATTGTGATATTGGTGCGGTATAAATGTGTCGTCTCCGATGGGATGAAGTTGAATCCCATGAAAGGAACTAAGGCGCCGCTTCCGCCCAGCAGAGCAATTGCGATCAATATAGTAAAGAGACGGTGTGATAGAGCCCAGCGAAGAGTACGAAGGTACACGCGTTGAACCGCATTCTCTTTTGATTCCTTGTGCTTGATCCGTAGCAAAAACATATTAGACAGCAAAGGAACGACAGTGACCGCAACTAGAAGTGAGAAGAGCAGTGATATAACAATGGTCCATGCGAGTGGGACGAAAAATTTACCGACGATACCTGGCACGAAGGCAAGTGGTAAAAAAACAGCGACTGTCGTCATTGTAGATGAGGTAATAGCACGAGCAACTTCGCTCGTTGCATTTTCAATAAGCTTGCCATCTCGAAGATCGTTATCACTCATACTAACACGACGGAAGATGTTCTCCATGACGACGATTGAGTCATCGACCACACGTCCTACGGCAACCGCTATAGCCGCCAAAGTCAGCGTGTTCAAGGTATAACCGAGATTGGAGAGAATGATGAACGATGCAAACATGGAAAGAGGTATCGAGATAACTGCGATCAATGTAGAGCGTAGATTACGTAGGAACAGCAAAGTGACGAGTACGGCCATGATGACACCGAATAGAACTTCGCGCATCATCGCGCTAACGGATTTCTCAATCTCTAACGAACGGTCGAGTAAGGGTTGATATTGGATTCCTTCTGGGAAGGAGGTGTTTTGTAGGACATTCTTTACTTTCTTTGCAATGGTAACCGCATCTTGCCCAGGGACTGGGGTAATGTCGATCTGAATGGCGGGCTGACCATTAAACTGAATGATTTGATCCGAGTCTGCTTGGGTAGAAACTTCAGCAAGCTCTGATAATTTAACGATCTTCAGAGGCATTCCGTCTGAAGTATCTGGATTCCGTAAGCCAATGGGGAACTTGGCGACTTCATCGGCCGATTTGAAGGTGCTATCGAGTCGGATTGGCAAGATCTGCTCGGTTGTATCGAGTTCACCGATCGGTATTGATAGATGATTGGCCAAAAGCAGGGAACGAAGCTGTTCCAGTGTTAGATGATATATATCTAGAGCTTCGGGTTTGACTTTAATATCGACGAATAGATCAGCGATTCCCTGTACTTTAACATTCTCAATACCACGGATGGCTGTCAAATCTGGATCTAACTTGATTTCGACGAAATCTCGTAGTGACTGCTCCGTACCTCCATAAATGGCGAGCGAATATATCTCCGGATCAAGTTTAAAGGCTTTGAATTCCGGTTGATGTGCACCTTCAGGCAATTCCAATCCGCTGATTGCCTTTCGAACCTCCTGTTCGCCGACAGCAGCATCGGCACTCATACTGAATTGTACAGTTGCAGACAAAGCATTGGCCCCAGCCCCTACAAATAGGTTGTCAATATTTTTTACGTTTCGTAGAGCTTCCTCAAATTGTTTTCCGATATCTTCCAATGCTTGATCAGGAGATGCTCCTGGATAGACGATCAGAATATCCAGAAATGGAATATCTACAGCAGGATATTTCTCCATATTCATTTTTGAGATTGAATAGACCCCACCAGCCGATAAGCAAATAATAAAAATGAATAAAACGGCAGCATTTTTCATGCTAAAACGTGTTAATGCCCTCAAAATCGGACTCCCCCATTCAATTAATGTTTTCTTACAATAATGCTAGCATTATAAGAAAATGAGGACATCTTGCATGGTGTCAAAAAAAGTATATTAAGGTATATTTTTGAGATTTAAATCTATATAATTAGGATAATCGTCTATAGCGAATGACATATATTAAATATTTTGAGTATAATTTAAAATATATACTACATATACAAATTGAAACAAAAATGGTATTTGAAAAAATACGGGAATCGAGCATTTCTCGGTGAGCTATTGGTCATCAGTAGGAGGGGGATTTTTGGGATCATGGCCTATTAATTACAGGATGCTTTTTATACTTCGTATCGGGTTTATACTACTCTACTGTCCGGTTTATATTTTTGCGCAGACTGATGTGCCTCCTTGGAAGGAAGCTTTCGTCATTGGAACGATTATTCTATTTATTGTTAACCATGTATTGTATGACCGTACTCAAAAATTGAGCTTATTATTTCTCATCGCTGGTATTGATTTCCTCGCAGCAAGTAGCTATGGTTTTGTTTTTCTTGGGGGCAATCTACCAGATCAGGCAGTGATGGGACTTGTTGGACTAATTCTGTTTATGCGTGTTTCTTCCCCTTATCTTGTGATTGTATGGCTCACACTTCTGGTTGCTTACTGGGTTACTTTCTTGACTGTTGAATATCATTATTTAGGTAGAATCGACGTCGTCGCGATTATCGTTAATACAGCTTTTATTGTGTTTCTGACGTTCATTGGATCGTTAATTCGTTTTTATAAGCAATCCCGTGAAGAGGCTGCAGAATTGTATGAACAGTTGAGGAAGTACGCAAAGCAGGTGGAGAACTTGGGGGCAGCCAAAGAAAGAAGCAGAATTGCTCGGGAGATACATGATAGTATTGGCCATATGCTCACCTCGCTATTGGTACAGCTTCAGGTTACCCGTAAGCTGCATCCTGTTGATCAGGACAAAAGCTTTGACTCACTGATTAAAAGCGAGGAACTGGCAAGAGTTGCTCTACAAGAAGTGAGACTATCTGTCCGCGCGATGAGAGATGAGGATTGGAAGGCTGCTTTTTTGGAATCATTACGCACGTTGATCCATGATTTCTCGATTATTACCGGGATGAATATTACGTTTCACTCAGATGATGATATTACAGGTGTGCAGCAACAAATACAATTATCGATCTATCGAATCGTTCAGGAGTTCCTGACAAATGCGCATAAGCACGGTAAGGCTACATTGACAATAATACATCTTCAGCGCAATTCGAATGAGATTGAACTCGTATTACAGGATAATGGCGAAGGTACGGCAGAAGTGAAGGAAGGTTGCGGGATTCGTAGTATGAGTGACCGTGTAGAGGAGCACGGAGGAACAATTCGGATTACCAGTGATGTTGGCAGCGGCTTTCAGGTGGCCATTTCTATTCCGTTGTTAATTGATCCTTTTAAGGAGAGAAACTATGATACGCGTCTTAGTGGTTGATGATCAGACGATTATGAGGGAAGGGCTAGTGACCATCCTGCAGTTGGAGGAAAATATTGATGTTGTTGGGATGGCGAGCAACGGGCTGGAAGCATTCGAGATGGCCGAAAAGCATTTACCGGATGTTGTTCTTATGGATATTTATATGCCTAAGGTGGATGGGGTAGAAGGGACGAAACGCATCAAGAAAAGTTTCCCGAATATTAAAGTACTGATATTGACGACCTTCAATGACAACGCATTGCTACTGCAGGCGATGGAACAGGGGGCAAGCGGCTATCTGTTAAAGGAAATGCCCGCGGAGTCAATCGTCAGTGCAATTATGACAGTTGCAACAGGAGGTGTAGTGCTTCAGCCTATCATTTCCCAGCAGCTAGTTCGTGAACTCAGAAAGGCGCAGAACACAATTAGTCATCAGGAAACCGAGGTTTTGCGTTATAAGAAGCTGACTGATCGGGAGCAGGAAGTTCTAAAGCTTCTCGGACTTGGTTATAACAATCGTGAACTGGCGGACAAGTTATTTATTTCCGAAGGAACAGCGAAGCTACATGTATCAAATATCATTTCTAAAATGGATTTCAGAGATAGAACTCAGGCAGCTATTTTTGCTGTGCGGTATGGAATCACTGATTTTCTATAGATAATTCCAGAGATGTTTCGTGAAGGACATGAAATCGTGATACTGAAGGTCGTCGGAAGCTGTAATGGAAAGTTAAATCCTTATGGCAATATCACATGTGCGGAGTTCGCAGCTAAAGGAGCTTCTTGTCCTAAATCACTATCCTCAGCATAGATATGTAGTAAAGAGGAGCGTGAACATAGTGGACAAGAAAGTGAAACGTTACTATCAACTGAAGCAAAAACAGAAAGAGACAGAGCAAGAACTGGGGGAACTGCGCAACGAGATTATGAACCATTGTGCAGAACAAGACGTTTCCGATCTTGAGATTGGAAGTCATAGGGTAAAGATAGTGCGCCAAGAGCGGAAGGAATACGATGATAATAAGCTATATGAAGCACTGCCTGACCCTGGGGTGTGGCGTATGCTCTCCAAGCCGGATTCTTCCAAGATCGCTAGTCTTATTAAATTGAATGTCATCTCGGAAGACGCCATTCGAGATACATATTCGGTTAAGAATATCACAATACTTCAAGTGGATAAAAAGTAAAGTGAGAAGTAACAAGTGAAAAGTTACTTGTGTTACTTGTTTACTTGATTACTTGTTAAGCATAGGCTAACAGAAAGTGAACTTTATAAGAGAGACGAGCTACAGCAACAGTGTGGCTCGTTTTTTTTATGCATTTATGTTCACTACTCATACGTTGTGGTAACACTTAGTACATGATTCTCTCTTTAGGAGTGGTATAATATGCAAAGTCGTTGGACGAATCGACAATGTCTCTCGACAGAATACAATCCGAAGAAGTGATGATGTAGTGAATAGAATAAAACTGAATATAAAACAAAAAACCGTTTTTTTATTGAGTAAATATTTCACAGGGGACTCGATTGATTATAAACAAATTATCGCTATTATTATTCCGATATTTGTGGATCAGGCATTTATTATTCTCATGAGCTTGTTGAATACCGCCATGATAAGTTCATCGGGGGTTGCTGCTGTCAGCGCGGTGAGTATGGTAGATTCTCTGAATATTTTCTTGATTAATGTGTTTGTCGCTGTCGCTACAGGTGGTACAGTTATTGTGGCGCAATATAAAGGCAGTGGGAATCAAGAGATGGTATCCAAGGCTGCTTCGCAAGCCATATCCGCTGTTGCGATATTATCTGTACTGATCAGTATGTTCGTTATTATTTTTCATACACCGACCTTAAATTTGTTGTTTGGTAATGCTGATGCTGAGGTGTTTCAGAATGCAAGGATTTTTCTCATCGGTAGTTGTATCTCGTACCCATTCATTGCAATATTTCAAGCTGTCACGGGTGTGCTCCGAGGTGTTGCAGAAACAAAAGCATGTTTGGGCTTGTCATTGATTATGAATATAACTTACTTATGTTTAAATATATTGTTAATCACCGTATTTGATATGGGTGTCATAGGGTTAGTGATCTCCATGATTCTAGCAAGAATATTGGGAATGGTTACTTCATTAATTTATTTGTTGAAATATAATCAGACGTTACGCTTCAAAATAAGAAATGCACTGAGGATTGATTTCTCAATTCTTAGGAAAATTATGTTCATCGGGATTCCGTTTGCAGCAGAACAGATGTTTTTCAATGGTGGTAAACTATTAACGCAGACGTTTATTGTACAATTAGGGACGATCGCGATGACGGTGAATGCAATTAGTGGTTCTATATCAATGTTGTTTCAAATCGGCGGGAGTGCACTGAGTATTGCCGTTATAACCGTTGTTGGTCAGTGTATCGGACGAAGAAACATTCAAGATGCTAGGAAGTTTATTAAATCTTTTATCGGACTCTCCACGGTGTTCTTTGTGATCGTGACGGCCATCATATTGCCATTATTCCCTTTGATTGTGAAATTGTTCTCTCCGCCGGAAGACATGGTCCCTACGATCTTCGCTCTAACTTTATTAATAGCGATTGCACAGCCCTTTTTGTGGTCATTTAGCTTTATTATGCCTTCGGCATTACGTGCAGCTGGGGATTCGAAATTTACGTCGATTTCTTCCTTGCTTTCTATGTGGTTGTTCCGTGTGATCCTAGGTTATATTTTAGGTATTACACTCGGTTTCGGTATTATGGGTGTATGGGTGGCTATGGTAGCAGAATGGGCCATTCGGGGAACTATTTTTGCATGGCGATTCAAAGGGGACAAATGGTATGCGCATAAGTTGATTTAGTAATAGAAGCTTTGTTTGTATTGGCGCATATAGTAAAGAGGGGCATTTAGCCCCTCTTTCTTTTATCCGAACAGGTATGGTGTCGTCATCTGTTTTACAGAACCTATTTTAATGGTTTTTCCTGATATTCTTCTAACCAATACGGATAGAAATCATTCCCCCATTTCGTTCCATCGTAGTATTCAGCTTCTATGACACAAGCAAGAACAGTCTTGATACCATGCGACTCGTCGATTGACCAGCCCTTACTATTTCCATATGTTGCTCCGGGTAATATGTTTACATTTTCAGCTTTGCCAATATTTTCGAAAGAACCATCTGAGAAGTCATATTGAGATTTAATCTTGAGGGGAAGCCCGTTAGAATCAAAACCTAACATAGATACCTTCATGTTTTTTACTGTTTTATCGGAGTTGTTCTTTATAATCACTTGAATCATATCAGGATATAAAGATTTATAGGTATCGTCTTGAACAAGAATGTTGGCATTCTGAACTGTTAATTCTTGCCCGATCTTGGCCTCTTCCATCTTCTTTTTTTGTTCGGCAGCCAATTTCTCCTCATTCTGTTTTACATAGACCACTTTTTTCGCAGTTAAGTCTGAATCATTAGATAGGATCGTTAACGCATCGACTATAACTTGGATCGCATCATCATATTTTTGTTCGGATGCAAGCTTGTCCGCATCACCAAGTATGACTGTTTTATAGTCAGATGAAGTATCTTTTATCATGTCCTGTGCTTTACTATAGTTGGCAGAATCCGCTTCGATGACCTTTTTTAATTCTGTAAGAGCTTCTTTGATATTGTTGTTCTTCAGGAGTTCTTCTCCAGTTGTGAATGCTGTTCTCGAATTATTGAGCGTATTGATCTCGGATATGACTTTCTTTACTTCGGATTTAAGGAGATCCGTTTTTTGGATCGTCTCCAGTCTAATGGTGGTAGCATTATAATCGAGGGTTCCATTTGTATAACTTTGTTTCGCATCCTCGATCTCTGTCTTTATGAAAGATTCAATTTCGACTTCTTTTTTAGTATCACCCTTGATTTCCTGATCATAGACTTCATTGGCCTCGCCATAGTTATTGTCATGCACGGCATTTTTAAATGAATGAACAGGACTGTTGTTTAAGAATAATAAGATCAATCCGATGATGACGATGACGCCAATAATACCACCTAATAGAATCCATTTTTTCTTGATACCTAACTTGGTTGAAGACTCCGATTCTGGCTTCGTTTCGTTCTTAGTTCCGCACTTACTACAGAACAGACCGTCCTCTGGTAGTTCAGCAGTACATTTCTTGCAATTCATAAATATCCTCCTTGGTTAAGTGAACTGAGTCTAAAGACATAGGTAATTGATACTATTCTATGCGAGATATGAAAAATCCTGCATTTCCTTCACTTTTCTAGCAGGATCAATGGTCGCATCTAACTTTTACTTACGATGTCGGTACGGTTAAAACGTATGTCAATGGTGTGGTGAAACCACAGGAACCGGATTTACGGATGTATTCGATGGAGAGGATGGTGTATTCGCCCTCGGCGTCCATTATTGGGATATGCCGTACAAAAGGGCACGATCGACGAACTGAAGATATACAACAGGGCGTTGACGTTGGAAGAGGTGCTGGCGGATTATAAGCGCACAAATCGAGAAAGTAGCGGTAAGTGTAGCGAAGTTGAACTAGGGTGTATCATGATTCCGAATCTCTATGATGTATCTTATTTGCACTATCCCCAAGTGGTGAAAGAAACCACTTGAGGATAGTGCTTTCTTTTTGCAATAGTACATGGGAAAATATTCTGAAATTTAGTAGATGTATTAGGGTTAACTTATCATTATACTTCCTCATATACTCGATTTAAAAAGGCTATACTTTCTTCCAAATATTCTTCTGTGGTACTTTCTAATATACCTTGAATATGTGGGCGTTGGTGTTTCATATAGCGAAGAATAGGCTCAAACTGAAGCCATCCCTGACCGACAGGGACAATTTGAATTCGTCCATCTTTAACGATAAAGTCTTTCAAGTGAATGACGGCAATCCGATTTCCTAGAAGTTCGAAAGCTTCCGCAACGATGGATTCCTGTTGTGAGTAATGGGTAGGTGACATAAGATTTGCACAATCAAGAATCACTTGAAGATTATTAGAAGGAATAAGATCAAGTAGTCGTCGTGTCAATGGAGCCGTGTGTAGGGGATGATGTAATCCTGCCTCAATACCCACAGTCACGCCAAAGCGTTCGGCTTCCGCCACCATTGCTTTTACGGAAGTAACGACCTCTTGAAAAGCTTCTTCTGTAAAGTTGTCCGTTGTGTAGCCTTGTCCAACACTACCCGTCTCTGTGCCTACTAGACTAGCACCAAAGTCTCTGGCTAAGCGAAGGTGGGTGCTAAATTCAGATAAGGCTTGTGCTCGTTTTTGCGGATCAGAATCCACAATGTTGACGTAACAACCGAGAACAGCTATTTGGATGCCAGCTTGTCTAAATGCATTACCATAATAACAGGCCGTTCCCGGACTAATAGCAGCGAGACTCGGGGCGCTTTCAGGAAATGACTTTTTTAGAGCAAATTGAATATGTGAGAAGTTATAGTGTTGTATCTTCCCAATCAAGTCCTCCAATGGAATTTGTTCGAAATCATGTGCTCGAATGCCTAGATGAAGGGGGATTGTCATATGATCATTCCTCTTTAATTTAATGTGATATGAATCAAACGGTTGCTTGTAACAGTTTCTTTAACTCTAATAATGGTAGGACAGTGGATTGTTGAATGGCTTGTATAACAAGCTTGGCGATTTCCCGAGCACCTTGATATTCTGTATCAGAATTTACCACTTAATTTGGAGGGATTCTCCCCAGCCTGTCATAGGTTTTTCACTTGCCCCTTTAATAGCCGCATTAGAATCTCCGGCGATAAATAGTGTCTGTGTCATTTGTTCTCCCTCTTATCATCATTTTGCACACGTTAACATTTATTTTAGATATTAAGCGTATTTCGTCAGTATTTCGTATTATTGTTAACGGCTCCATTTTAATAAGTACCCATTTTTAAGTCAAGGATTAAAATGGAATGCACATATGAAATACCTAACATATCGAGGGTCAGTGATTATGTTATAATGATACAAAAGTTGGATAACGAAGAAGATCTGTAAACAATCGATTTAATGAGGAAGTAGCATGCACATGGATAGATTGTTGTCTATCATGAAAATTAATGCACACGTTAAATGCTTGTGTGAATTCATGAAAGCGCTATAATATATAAAGTGGATATGAATTAAAGGGGTTGCAACATGAAAAGAGGAAAAATGTTCTATAGAATCTTTATTCCCATTCTAGTCTTGGCAGTAGGACTGGTTGCTAGTTTTGGGAGTTATATCTACTTTAGTACAATAAATTCAGTTATTGAGAGATTCTCTAGTAGCAAACAAAGTTATATTGAACAAACAAAAAATAATGTGGAAAATAAAATCCAAAGAATTGAATATGCCTTCAACACATATAGTACTACCAGTTCATTTCAAGACGTAGTTAAAAATCCTATTACAGAACAAGATTTCATAGCTTATCGAGATGTAAATACACAGCTTAATTATATTGCCTCGATGGCATTAGAAGGGACAGAGTATTCCCTGATCAGTCTAGTTCAGAACTGGCAAATCTCTGATGGAAGTCTGACCCACTTAACGGAAAGTGAACGAGAGAAGATGATTGAAGCCTATATCGTCAATAAAGACCAAGGGTTATTCTGGATCAAGACAGATAAAGGGATACGCTTTGTGAATACCTTACCTGTATTTTCTAAGAATAAACAAGCCATTGCACTGTCGGATATCTCGCTACAAACATTGGATCGTACGATCAAAACAGAAGAAAATGCGACAGTCTATATTCTGAACAAACAAGGCGATCTGATGTATGCATCTGATCCAGCCAAAGAAATGTTCAACGACAAACAGCTCCAACAAATCTCAATCGCTATTGGATCAGAGAATGATACAGGCATGGTGACACAGGAAAATATGGATCATCAATCTGTTCAATTTATTTATGCTAAATCTAACTATAACAATTGGATCTATCTTACGATATTGGATCAGACGGAAATTGCTAAATCGCTGAAGATTACCAAATATGGATTGTTCACGATGGGATTAGTGTTAATGATATTCATTGTGGTGGTAGCTTATATAATATCCGTTTTCTTTACGAAGCCTATCCTACAAATTAAGCGTAGTCTATCTAAAGTTCCACAGTCTAATTCTAAAAATGAAATTGAATGGATTATTGATTCGATTGATATGATTCTAACAGAGAAGGAATCTCTGGAAAACTTAATTCAAGCTGAAATGCCACAACTTGAAACACAATTGATTCTCAATCTATTCCGAAATCGAATATCTCCAGAAGAAATAGTGAAAAAATTGCATCGTTTCGGGTATCAGAAGACAGAGAATCAAATGCATGTTGCGATGCTAGTTCAATTGGATAACTTCGGAGGTCGAGAATCTTCTGACAAGGACGTATTGTTGTTAGCTATTAATAAAATAGTAGAAGAAGTTGTTCCGAAGCAGCAACGAATGTTTCCCGTTATTCTAAATGATAACACTCAAGCGACCATCTTATCTTTCACTGGAATGAGTGAACAAGAGATGAATAAGAAAATACTAGATTATGCCAAGGCACTTCTAAGGGCAGTTAGTGATTATTTGCATTTATCGATCAGTATCGGAATCAGTACCCCATATGAGGATTTACTGGAGAGTAAAAAAGCGGCAGAAATGAGCAAGCAAGCCTTACATCAACGTTTGAATTTAGGGAAAGAATCTATCATATTCTATGGAGATATTTCTAAAGTGGTCTCTGGTCCAGTGCTACTTCATTACCCTACGGAGCTAGAATCACAATTGTTTGATGCTATTCGTATAGGAGACAAGGATCAGGTCAGCCAGCATTTATATCCTTTCTTAGCCGAGATGATGGGGAAAAATAAGAATTCAATGAACTTTGAAGTGATGTTAGTACGATTAGTAAATAATCTGATTCAATTAGAGCAGCAATTAGGAATAAATGTACTGCTAACGCAAGATAATCATAAACTTTATCACACATTGTTAGATATCCGTAATCCAGAAGAGGTAGAACACATGTTGGTGGATCAAGTTATCTACCCAATGGTGAATAGCATGCGGGAGAAAACAAATAATCAATTCCGTGGTGTCTCCGAACAGATTATCGCCATCGTGAGTACTGAATATGATCAAGAATTAACTTTGGAGATCATCGGAGAGCGTCTACACTATAGTCCCAATTATTTAAGCAGAATATTTAAAAAGGAATATGGAACTGTGTTTAGTGAGTATTTGAAGAACTACCGATTAGAAATAGCGAAGAAGTGGTTAATTGAGACTGATATGACGGTTAAGGAAATAGCTGAAAGATTACAATATAATAATCCGCAGAACTTTATTCGGTCCTTTCGAAAGGAAGAGCATGTAACACCTGGTATTTATCGTAAGATGCAGGGAGACGATTAAGGAATAGAGGTTCAATTGAAACTTCTACGCTTGTATATTCTAATAAAACAGGGACTGTCTCATCAGCCATTCATATGGCTAGAGAGACAGTCCCTGTTTATATATACGATCTATAGGAAAGTTGCATGAGGAGTAAAGGGTTGAAGATTATCCCTTTACCGCTCCCATCAATGCACCCTTATTGAAGTGTTTCTGTACGAAAGGATAGCAGATGAGCATTGGAACGGTAGCCACGACGATAACTGCCATCTTGATCGTCTGTGCAGGTGGAACGATATCCACTGAAGCTCCTTCAGCTTGCATCCCACTGGAGACGATAACGATTTGACGAAGTAATACTTGAATCGGCCATTTGGCTGAGTCTGTAAGATAGAGAATCGCATTCATATACGTATTCCAGTAAGCGACTGCGTAAAAGAGAGAGATGGTCGCTATGGATGGTAGCGCGAGCGGAAGCATGATTTTAAAGAAGATACCTAAATCATTACATCCGTCAATCTTAGCTGATTCTTCTAAATCATCCGGAAGAGCTTGGAAGAAGTTCCGCATAATAATCATGTTGAAGGCGTTAATCGCAACAGGTAGAATCAGTGCCCAATAGGAATTGATAATTCCCATACTCTTTACAACTAAGAAAGTAGGTATCATCCCACCGCTGAACAATAAAGAGAATACGACTAAAAAGTTGATAACATTTCTACCTGGAAGGTACTTTCTTGATAATCCATAGGCCATCGTCGACGTCAGGATCATACTTACCACTGTTCCAACTGCGGTAGTGCCAATCGAAACGGCAAGTCCTTTAAAGATCGTTGACGTTGACAGGATATATTTATAAGCATCCAATGAAAATGTTGTTGGAAACAGCATGAACCTTCTCTCCATCATTTCTTGCGTGGAAGAAAAAGAACTAGCGATAATATTAATAAATGGCAATAGACAGGCGAGAGCGATAAGTATCAATATAAGGTTATTTGCTATTGCGAAAAGACGGCTGCCAAGGGACTCTTTGTTACTTGATCTCTGTATCATGTATGTTCCTCCTCGTAATTGATGTTGCATCTAAATTGTAACAAGTGAGTCGCATTCCGTGAATAATCCACTCATGTCTTATTCGCCTTTTATTCATTTAATGGATGGAAGTATGTTGAAATCTAAGAGTAATCATTACTTGCTGAATAGTCATTAAATGAGTTGAATAATCAAGAAACCTAGTGTTTATAAGGGAATGTAATCGCTGTCATTTAATGATTATATACGTAATGCGATAAATTATTTAATCTGAGAAGGCAAACAACGATTAGGTGGAGGAGGCTGTGAAGTGAAAAGTTCAACTGTAACCGCAACCAATATAAATTTGGAAAATTTGGAAAAAGGGAAATTATCAACGGCTATTGCAAATGTAAAGAGATATAAGTTGCTTTATCTTATGATACTTCCCGGATTATTGTATTTCATTATATTTAAGTATTTGCCAATGGCGGGATTGATCATTTCGTTTCAAGATTATCAACCCTATCTAGGTATCACAGGAAGCGAGTGGGTAGGGTTTAAGCATTTCATTCGATTGTTTACGGAACCAACCTTTTTTATGTTGTTACGTAACACACTGATTCTATTTGGAATGAATATCTTGTTTTTCTTCCCAATACCTATTATTGTCGCGTTAATGTTGAATGAAGTGACAAATCGTTTCTTCAAAAATTTGATTCAAACGATTATCTACATTCCACACTTTATGTCATGGGTTATCATCGTTTCCATTACTTATGTGTTCCTAACATTAGACGGTGGAGTAATCAATGAATTGATAGCTTCTATGGGAGGAGAAAAGATTAGTTTCTTAACCTCACCGGAGTGGCTAAGGACGATGTATATCGGGCAGATCATTTGGAAGGAACTTGGGTGGTCAACCATTATTTATCTAGCTGCTGTTACTACAGTAGATCCAATGCTTTACGAAGCAGCAGGAATGGATGGTGCAGGACGCTTGAGAAAAATGTGGCACGTGACACTACCGGCAATTCGCCCTGTTATCATTACCCTGCTAATATTGAAGATTGGTAGCACATTAGATCTTGGTTTTGAGCATATGTACTTGCTCCTAAATTCATTAAACCGCGAAGTTGCTGAAATATTTGATACGTATATTTATACAGCAGGTTTAAAAAATGGACAACTAAGTTTCAGTACGACAATGGGGATGTTCAAAGGGGTGGTTGGTCTAGTCCTAGTCGTAGCAGCTAACAAGTTTGCTAGAAAAATTGGGGAAGATGGCGTGTACTAAGAACGACTATGAAAAATAGCAAAGGAGAATTAAAATGAAAAAAAGATTAATGAGTTCGGTGCTTGTTCTTTCCTTGATGGGTTCAATACTCGCCGCATGTGGAGGAGGGAATGGAAACACAGTAGAAAGTAAGAATAGCGGTAATGGTACTACTGCAGTTGAAACTGCTAAGCCACTTGAATTAACTTGGTTACATATCCTGCATACGGCATCACCTCCAACGGATGTAATTAAGAACAAAATTGAGGAATATACGAATACTAAGATTACCTTCAATTGGGTACCAGATGCTTCCAAAGAGGAACGTATTACAACTTCTCTTGCTTCGGGTCAGCTAGCAGATATCGTTACTCTAACGATGATGACGAATTCATCTGTTAGAAACTCATTGAAATCCGGATTGTTCTGGGATGTAGGTCCATATCTAGATGAGTATGAGAACTTGAAGAAGATACCACAAGAAGTAAGAACTGCAGCTTCCATAGAAGGGGTTCTGTATGGCGTACCTTTCCAGAAGAACTTGGCACGTTCAGGTCTTATCTTCCGTAAAGATTGGCTAGATAAGTTGGGATTAGCTGTACCCACAACATTGGATGAAGTCTACGAAGTAGCTAAAGCATTTACAGAGGGTGACCCTGACGGTAATGGTAAAGATGATACAACGGGCTTTGGTGATAGATCAGATCTAAGATACAGTAGTTTTAAAACACTTAGTTCTTATTTCGGAACACCGAATGGTTGGGCGGTAGATGAGAATGGTAAGTTTACTCCTGAATTCGATACACCACAA
Source organism: Paenibacillus sp. DS2015 (assembly GCF_050433705.1). Lineage (NCBI taxonomy): Bacteria > Bacillati > Bacillota > Bacilli > Caryophanales > Paenibacillaceae > Paenibacillus > Paenibacillus sp. DS2015. The sequence goes on from NZ_JBNPWS010000009.1 coordinate 121,710, forward strand.
TATTTAGAAACTCTTAATTTCTCGAAGAAGTTATATGAAAATAAGTACTTGGCTCAAGATTTCGCTGTAACTGCTAAAACGGACCAACAGCAACAATTCGCACAAGGTAAAACCGGTATTTACACAGGTATAGTTGACATTGCCAACCTACAGAATCTATCACAAGGATTGCAAGAAGGTATGGAATTAGTCCCTGTTAATAAAATTTCTAATGGTGATGGAGAATATCGTATCTGGTCTGAAGGAAGTGGAGTCGGTGGATTGTTGGGATTCCCTAAATCAGAAGTTAAAACAGAAGAAGAGCTTAAAGCATTGCTACAATTCGTAAATGATTTGATTGATGAAGAAGTATTTATGTATATGACAGGTGGTATTGAAGGGACTCACTATGAATTCGATGCGACGGGAGCCTTCAAAATTATTAATCAAAAATTATGGGAAACGGATGTACAACCTTTCGCTAGCTCTAGACCAAGTGAAGTTACCTATGATTTGCAGGATTCCAATCCTAAGAAACAATTAGCAAATGAATTGATTAGAGAAAACGATGGATTTGCAATATTTGATCCAACGGTTCCATTGGATTCAGCTACTTCCAATGAACAAGGTACTGAATTAGCGAAAATCATCACAGATGCTTCATTCAAATACATCATGGGCCAAGCTACTGAAGATGACTTCAAAAAGGCAGTAGAATCTTGGAAGAAAAATGGTGGATCAGCTATCACGGCTGAATACGAAGAAGCTTATAAAAAGTCTCAAAAGTAAATAGTTATTTAGCCGATCCCACCTTATGGTGGGATCACTTTTAACAATGTTTAACAAGTAAAACTTACAGGTGAATCTATGAAGAACGTGATAAAGGTAAGTCAACGGGAAAACGGTGATTTCAGTACGATCCAAGCAGCGATAAATAGTATTCAGGATCATTCTACAGAGGAAATGATGGTTACTATTGAATCAGGTGTATATAAGGAAAAACTTAAGATTAATAAACCCAATCTGTATCTGTTCTAGGAAGACCATGGCGAGATTATGCTAGAACCGTATTTATATGGAGAGTCAGGGTCTATAGGGCCAGGAGCAAGCTCAACTACACGTGTGGCTTGGGCGCAACAACTGGATGACAAGGATTTTGTGAATGATAAAAATATATGTTGGAGGGGATTTACATGAATAAACAATGGGCGATCCAAACAGCCGGTTCCATCATGGAACGTACACCGAAACTATACGAAGACAAAGGGAAAAAGGGCAAATGGTCATATGATTATGGTGTGATTCTAAAAGGATTCGAGTTGCTGTTCAAGCAAACGGGAGATCGTAAATATTTGCAATTCATTCAAGACAATATGGATTATTTCATTCAAGAAGACGGTAGCATTCAAGGTTATCGTCTTGACGAGTACAATATCGATCACATTAATAATGGGAAATTGTTATTCCTTCTATATAAAGAAACGAAGCAAGAGAAATACAAACAAGCTGCGATTTTATTAAGAGGACAATTAAACACACATCCGCGTACATCGGAAGGTGCGTTTTGGCATAAGGAAATATATCCATATCAAATTTGGTTGGATGGCCTTTATATGGGAGCGCCTTTCTATCTGGAATACTTGTTGACGTTCGAAGAAGGACAAGGATTAGACGATGTGACGAAACAATTCATTCTGTGTGAGAAGCATACGAAGGATTCCGTTACAGGTCTGCTATACCATGCTTGGGATGAACAACGTGTTCAACTGTGGTGTAACCCGGAAACCGGACTATCCCCTAACTTCTGGGGTCGATCCTTAGGATGGTATCTCATGGCATTAGTGGATGTACTGGAGATATTACCAAAAGAACATACAGATTATCAGGAGCTTGTACGTATTCTGAATGATACTTTAAACGCATTGAAGAAATATCAGGATGCGGAATCGGGAGTATGGTATCAAGTGGTTAACTTGGGAGAACGCAAGGGGAATTATCTTGAAGCATCTGCTTCTAGTATGATCACCTATGCTATGGCTAAAGGGATTCGATTAGGAGTGTTAGATACGAGCTGGGGCGAGACATTGGACTTAGCCTTTAATGGATTGATCACAGAGTTTGTACTTGAAACTAAAGAAGGATGGGTAAATCTCAATAAAAACTGTGAAGTTGCTGGCTTAGGTGTAGGTGAGAAGCGTGACGGTAGCTTTGAGTATTATATTAGTGAATCTATCGTTACTAACGATCAAAAGGGATTAGGTGCATTCCTGCAAGCTTGCGGTGAGTATGAACAATTAAGACGATAGATAAGAATATAAACAATGGGTGAGAGGCGGATGAATGTGTATAACATCGTAGACTATGGAGCAATCAGGAATAGTGGAACGCTTGCAACGGAGGCTATTGCGTCTGCAATTGAAGCAGCAAGTAACGCAGGTGGGGGAACGGTTCATATTCCCGCAGGCACTTTCCTAACCGGCGCTATTATTATGAAAAGTAATATTGAGTTGAATCTAAGTCCAGGTGCTATCCTTTCATTTAGTACGAATCCAGAGGATTATCCTGTTGTTGTATCCAGATGGGAAGGTGTAAAAAAAGAGGTCTATGCTTCTTGTGTGTATGGTGAGGATTTGCGTAATATATCGATTACAGGAAGCGGAACTCTAGAGGGAAATGGTCAAGCATGGTGGGATCTGTTTCGAAATAACCGAGAGAATCTGAAGTATCCTAGACCGAAATTAATTAGCTTCGATCGTTGTCAGCGTGTGACCATGAAAGATGTGACACTCTTGAATTCTCCAAGTTGGACCGTTAATCCTATCGCTTGTTATGATGTTACGATTGATAATGTGTCTATTCTTAATCCAGCTGATTCACCAAATACAGATGGAATTAATCCGGAGTCATGCTCCAATGTCCGTATAAGTAACTGTAATATTGATGTGGGTGATGATTGTATTGCTATAAAAGCGGGAACGGAAGATACCAAAGAACGGATTCCTTGCGAGAATATTACGATTACGAACTGTACGATGGTTCACGGACATGGTGCTGTCGTACTTGGAAGTGAAATGAGTGGGGATATCCGTAATGTTACGATTAGCAATTGTATCTTTAAACAAACCGATCGTGGCATTCGTATGAAATCAAGACGAGGACGCGGGGGGACTATCGAAGATATTCGGATCAGTAACATTGTGATGGAGGACGTAATTTGTCCATTTACGATGAACCTTTATTATTTCTGCGGACCTCGTGGTAAAGAAAAATATGTGTGGGACAAAAATCCTTATCCGATTACAGAGGAAACACCTTGTTTCAGACGCATTCATTTCGCTAACATTACTGCACGTAATGTTCACGCCTCTGCAGGCTTTCTATATGGACTTGCTGAACAATATGTTTCAGAAGTTACGTTTACTAATGTTGATATTTCTATGGCGCCAAATGGTACTCCGGGTCAACCTGATATGATGACAGGTCTTAAGGATATGAATAACCGAGGGTTTTATTTGGGAAATGTGAAAGATATTCAATTCCATCAGGTGACGATTGAGAACCATGAAGGACCTGCTTTTTATATTGAGAATGGTGAAGATGTTGAAATTATCAATTGTCATTCAAGAAACACGAGCAAGCCCGAAAAACTGGTGGAGCAAGTTACAGTTACGCCTTCAGAGCAGAATGTTAGCAGGTAAGATGGAAATTTCGTAATATGATAATTCAATTGAAGGGAACAGAAACCAACCATGCTAGTTGTAGGAAAAGATTCCTTTTGTGATTACCACAATATTCAAGAGGCGGTTGATTCGTTAGAGCAACAATCTTCAGACCAAGCGGAAACATTGGTTATATTGTCGGGAGTCTATGAAGAAGAAGTGCGAATCTATCGTTCGCATCTTAAAATTATAGGGGTCGGACGAGTGGAGATTGTCATGAATCGTTATGCCAAAGAACGTGATGAGACAGGAACGGAAATTGGAACATTTGCTACCCCAACGTTATTCTTGGGGGGGATCCATCTTGTCTTGGACAATCTTTTGATTACCAATACAGCTGGACAAGGGGAATCTATAGGTCAGGCAATCGCAGTGTATGCTCATTGTGATCAGACGGTTTTTAGAAATTGTACCTTCAAGGGATATCAAGATACATTATTTACAGGTCCATTGCCACCAGCACCCAAAGAGCGACTAGAGTTTGGCGGAATTCTTCTAAAAGAACATCATACCCACTATCGCCAGTTGTATCAGAATTGCTATATTGAGGGAACTGTAGATTTTATATTTGGTGGAGCAACAGCTTATTTTGATCAGTGTGAAATTCGTAGTTTACGACATTGGGATAACCAAGCTGGTTATATTAGCGCAGCTTCCACACCCAAGGGACAGGCACACGGATATGTATTTAATAATTGTTACTTAACAGCAGAAGCTGCTATATCTCCGGTGTTTCTGGGGCGTCCGTGGCGAGAATACGCCAAGACTGTCTTTATTGGATGTCACATGGCGACACATATTCATCCTTTGGGCTGGGATCATTGGAATAATGCTGCTAATGAGGAAACGGTTCAATATCAGGAGTATGGGGTGAAGGATGCTACAGTTTCACGTGTACAACGTGTTCCATGGGCAGATTGTTTTGAAACTATGGAAGTAGCATTGAGTCAGGAACATATCTTCCCTGATAGCGATTTCTGGAGACGGGAAGACAATAGAAAGTGAGGATCTCTAACATGATGAATAAAATGATCAAAAATCCAATATTAAGAGGCTTTAATCCAGATCCGTGTATTTTACGTGTAGAGGAAACTTACTATATTGTGGTGTCTTCATTTGAGTGGTTGCCAGGCGTAAGGGTGTATCAATCCCAAGATTTAGCCCATTGGGAGCATTGCACGGATATTATAACGAATCAAGTTGATTTAAGGGGGAATCCGAAGAATAGTAGTATTTGGGCGCCACAACTTAGTTACCACGATAACCTTTTTTATCTATTATATACAGATGTGAAAAGTACAAAACGCCCGTTTAAGGATGCTCATAATTATCTTATTACAGCAGAAACGATTGAAGGACCTTGGTCAGAACCGGTCTACCTGAATAGTAGTGGATTTGATCCATCTTTATTTCACGACGATGATGGACGCAAGTGGTTGTTGAATGCATTGTGGGATTACCGCATTGTGGAGGGCAATAAATCCAGTGGTATAGTGATGCAAGAATACGATAGCCAACAGCAACGATTAGTTGGTGAGCCTATTAAGCTGTTTGATTGTACGCCATTAAAGAAGACAGAAGCACCTCATATATATAAACGCAACGGGTATTACTACCTTATTACAGCAGAAGGTGGAACGGGAACAGGACATGCTGTAACCGTGGCACGCTCCAAGCACCTATTAGGACCTTATGAAGTGGACCCTCAGAATCCAATGCTTACTTCAAGAGAAAATCCTGAGTTGACGCTACAATGTGCAGGGCACGGAAGTCTAACTGAAACTCCTGATGGAGAATGGTACATGGCACATTTATGTACGCGTCCACTTGAAGGGGAATATGCGATTCTAGGACGGGAGACGGCCTTACAGCAAGTCTACTGGAATGAAGAAGGCTGGTTACGATTAACGGCAGGCGGTAATACTCCTCAATTAGAAGTGCCAGCTCCTAAGGGGATTTTCATGGATGTGCAGGAACGTAGCTCCCTATTTGAAGATTGTTTTGACGGACCGGAGTTAAAGAAGACGTGGAATTCGTTACGGATTCTGGTGAACGACAGTTGGTGTTCGTTGACTAAGCGACCGGGATTTCTTCGTTTGAAGGCTGGAGAATCTATACAAAGTCTCTTTGAGCATCATATTCTAGCTATTCGCCAAAGCGATATGCATTTTCGAGCGGAGACAGCGCTTGAGTATCAACCTAATAGTTATTTGCAGATGGCAGGATTGTTATTGTATCTGAACGAAGACAATTATCTTTATGCTTATCTCAGCCATGAAGAGGGACAAGGGAAGGTATTACGAATGATGAGGTGTGAAGCGGATTCATTTACATTAGCTTCTCATGCCATTTCACTTGAGTATGATCTTCCCATTCATTTAGCAGTGGAAGTAAATGAGACACAAGGGCAATTCTATTACCACATCGGGGATGAATCCGTTTGGGAGCCACTTTGTGAATCGCAAAATATTAGTTTCTTATCAGGTGGATTTACTGGGAATTTTGTGGGCATTGCTGCCCATGATATGCAACAATTTCAAGGTAGTTACGCTGATTTCACTCATTTCCGTTATCAAGGAAACGATGATATAACCACTCAAAACTAAGGTAAGAATTATACGCCAAACGAGCAGTCCGTTTCCGCTCTAGGTGAAGATTGGATTGCTGTATCACGAGAGGCAACATTGCATCAGAAGTTTAAGCTTGATCCATATGAGGTACTGACAGTGAAGTGCCTTATTGTTGAATAGGGGAATGAACTCGGTTTTATCGGTAAATGAATAGTAATCCAAGAGGCTGGTTGCGTATTTCGCTATCAGTCTCTTGCTGTTCTTGGGTGCCTCATGACTATTGTATTTTCGGTTCTACATAATATCCATGTTTTTCATTTATAGTGTATAATTTCAACATAGTCTGTGATTTCCACGTAGCCAACATAGTAGAGGAGAATGAGCGGTATACATATCTGTCGGCTACTTTATGGTCGGGCAAGAGTATTGTCTATTTAGAAATATACAATATTTTAAAAGAGGCTCAAAATCAAAATCAGCGGTTGACGAATTAAACAATTACGTAAGAAGATTGAGCCAGTCTTCATGGCAAAATGTTGAGTTTATTTAACGGGAAAATCTCCCGTTAATGATGGTGTGGACCTAGCATTCCTCTATCTAACTGGAATTTCTCACGTTAATTCTACCGATTCTCTTTCAATATTGCCTCATAGCGCCGAACTAGATGGAGGTATTCCAGTTAAATCATCTCTCAGCTAGTTTACTAGTCACATTAGCTGGAGAATTTCCTGTAATTTCACTTTCTGAAAACTCAAACACTGATTTCAAGGTTGAGCCTTAAAAGAAAACTATGAATATTAGGCAAGGGGAGCGGACAAATGAAAAAACGTTTATTATTATCTGTATTCGTTTTATTATTCATTCTTTTGTACGGTTGCAGTAATACAAGTAATACAATGTCGGAACCGCCGGAAATCCGAATTACTGCCGGTGATATGGAAATAGCGTCTGTGGTCGGACTAAACCAATGGAATGGTTCTATATATGACAGAGAAGATACCTTTCATACGAGTATGAAAGAAAAATCAGTAGCAGATGTCCCTTATCTCCAATTAAATCAAGAAATACAAATTGAATTTAAAGGTACTGCTCCTGATCAATTTGAATTGCGTGAATATATTGTAGATGCAAGCGGTAGTATCAAATATACGGAAAAAGAAACAAAATCAATTCCATTTAAATATTATAATAATACGCCTTCCTTCATTCTAGGGCCAAATCCAGCTGCAGCATTAAGTTCTGACAGTGCGGATTATGAGCCAGGGGCCACAATCAGAGGTTTTCGATTGAATTGCATATGGGGAGACAATGAGTCAGAATATGCATTTATCATTCGGACGGATGCTATTTAACTTCATCGTATGGAGCGATCATCAGTTGAGGAGTACTATTAATTTTAATATCATAAACCCAATAGAGAAAATGACGGAGGATTAAAGTGAAAATATTAAATCGGAAAAATATGTTTGTAATCATTAGCGTATTGCTGGTCTTAACTTTATTAGGAACTACGATTGTTCCTGAAAGCGCAAAAGCGGCAGGTGACTCCCGCTCGGAATTAATCAACAAATTTAGTAAGAAAAGCAGATATAAATTTAAAGTCATGGATGGCAAATCTCAATATGATGCTTTTATTTATTCTGATAAAGAGAAAAAGGCTGTCAATGACATCGGATGGGCATGCGCTCGTGAAGGTGATTCCTATTACACAGGTAATTATAACATTGCTGTTATTAAACAGGGGTCTACTAAAGTCCAAACTACCCAAATTGGAGAACAGTCTTTTGATGCTAAGACATCATATAACTTTGCTTATGCAGTGAAGGGGAAACCTGACCTCATTGCCATTGCGCGTTGCGAGGCATCCTCTGGAGCGTCCGTAGATTTATATACAATGGTTAACGAAAAAATGGCTGGATTGAAAAAGGGGATTTTCACAATCAATGGTGTCAACATCAAAGCAGCTGGAGATCAAACTTTTCAATCCGTTTACTTTAACAACGCAGAGGATTGGGGATATTACTTTGAGACGTGGGTGTTAGACAAAGCTAAATTAACGATCCGTTTAAAAAAGACGTTTCATAGCGCAGATGGTGGGGGAAATATATATAAGAAATGGCTAAAAGAACCTAAGTATATCGTAACGAAATAATAAACTAACAATATCTCGGGAGCTAATTGCGCTATATATTAGTCAGAACAAACCCGGCGGACCTTTAGGTCTGACCGGGTTGTTTGGTCTTTCAACTTCACGATATCCGCTTGAACCAAATTCTTGAATGTCGTCGCATCTTCCAAAAAATAGGCATATTCGGCTACTGGGTTCAGTGTCGCCAGGTCAATCTTAATGATACGTACTTGGCGTGAGTTATCCATGGATTTGTCGGGGTTACGTAGAGCGCTCTGCATGGCCATGAACATGTATTTACCGTCAGGCGTAATGCCTACGGACTCGAGTTATGTAAAATCTACTTTGCCTGGAAACGGCCATGACTCAAAGTGCGCCGGTTTGACGTCAGGAAACGAATAAGTTAGTCTTAAAGACGCTTGATCATTAACCATGAACAATAAAACATAAGAAGTTGGATTGAATGAACAATCTGCTTCTTTTTCTATGAAGACTCTATACATACTATGAATAGCCAAAGGAGATTGAAAAATGCCGAACATTACTGCAAGACCATTTGATAAAGAAATGCAAACCGTATTAAGTGAATTGAAATCTGGATATCATGCATGGGAGTTGAGTAAGAAGGAAGTCTCAGAATTACCTGGGGAGCTATACTTAATTGAAGTTGATGATGAAATGGCTGGCTATGGCGTAATTTGGGAATTTAAAAGCGGGAAACAGCTAGTTCATAAAGCGGAACAAGATTATTTCCGTGAAGATGAAAGATACCTGGAGAAGGACTTTTACATTGATATTAAGAACAAAGCAGATATTGTATTTATTGAAGCATTGGATATTTTAAAAGAATTTGAAGGAAAGGGTTATGCTGCTTTCTTCATCAACTGGCTTAAGGTGAAATATCCTAATAAGAAAATGTATGTATATACGCTAGATAAATCACGAAATTTTTGGTTTAAACAGGATTTTGAGGTTGTAGGGACAACGAGTTGGATGTCATATAACTAATGTGTTAAGTGTTCATATCTAACAGTCTTGTACATCTATAATGGGGTTATCCCACGAGCGATTGAATATATTGCTCAGGGATAATCCTTTTTGTTATTGATGCGTAATTTGGTATCCAAATGATCAAGGCGCGACTAGTTGGAATGTCAGGAGGAGGAAGTTGAATTCATAATGAATTTTTTGAATTTATTGAATAAATATAAGTAAACAATACAGCACAAGAATATAATGATGAATCCGATATTTAAACCTAATAAGGGTAATAGAAAGTAACAAAGCAAATAAAAGACCATTAGCGCACTAATTCCATAAGAGAAACCAATAATGACATGTTGGACCCAACGATGCCCCTCTTCCATATGTAAAGCCAGAATGACTACATACAGGGTAGAGGGAAAAGAGCTCAAAATGGCTGACCACTTATTACCTACGAATGGGGCAATAGTAGTAATGAGTAGAATAATACAAGAAACAGTGATCGCTCTTAATAGCATGGAATAAAAACGAGTTTTCCCTGGATGTGGCACTTGAGAAGTACGAGGGAATTTTCGTAATAATTTAATATTTATAACCCATATGATCGCAAACACGAAGACAGAATATAGTAGGCTTAAATCCAATTGCTGAACGACATATCCGGTGATAATGAAAAGTAAGATTGATAAAAATGAAGAAAATATGATTTGAATGTTTTTTTTACAATTCACTAAATATCTACCGACCATAAAATAAGCTAAGCAGAAGAGTATAGAGGAAACTAATCCGGTAATTCCCCAAGGTATGGCGTGTAAGATATAGTCGGTTCCCATTTCGTAACTTATAAAATAAACAGAAAGGCCTGTTCCCAAAGGCAAGCCCGAAATGATTCCACCTAACTCTGGATTCACCCTCTTTGAGATCTCAGTAATGGCTATGACAACAAGGATGGATACTAATAATTTAATAACTAGAAATGTCATGCCTATCCACCTTTATTCTCGTTATTTGTGAGAACCTTTAGTATAGATACAGCGTGCGCCCGCGTCCCCAGTCGATTGTGGAGCCAGTTGCTTCTGAGATGAACCGGAGTGGGACAAGTGTATGTCCATTCTTAATCGTCGCCGGGACGTCAAGTATGGTCTTGTGACCATTTACAACGACGTTCTTTGAGTTGATTTGCATTTGGATCAGCATATCAGGTGAAAAGGCTTCAACGGTTTGAGTGCTTTGATTCCAGTTTAGCGTCAGTCCAGCTTGTTCAAAGAATGATTTGACAGGTACAAGCATTTGCCCATTTTGAATCATCGGCGTATTCTGACCGAATGATAGAAGTCTATGATCAAGACTTGCTTTTAATATCTGTGTATCACTCACTTTGACTTTTGAGATAACTGGCGCTACATCATCAATCAGATTTGTTGAAATGAAGGGTTGTCCATCTTTGATGAAGATGCCATCATTCGGTTGTAATTCATAGCTGTTTACATATATTTTATTGTTAAATGGCAATACCTTCATTGGTGTTTTACTATGGTTCAATTGAACGCGCTCTGAATAGGCGGCATTTACCAGAGTTCTCGTATCTAGATAACGTTGGTTACGTTTACCACGAAGAAGGACAACAATATAATCATGGTCGCCTTTGGTTACAAAACTAACAAGATTATAGCCAGATTTGCTTGTGTACCCTGTCTTTCCTGCTTGAACGGATGGTAAATAGTATGGACTCTTAGCCTGTAAAAGTTGATTGCTATTTTCCCATGTCTTTGTAATCGTGTGGCCACTCTTATTTCTGTAGCTTGTTGAATAGACGGGAGTACCCGCGATTTTTAAGAAAGCCGGATACTTTGCCACTTCTTTTGCAATAAGGGCAAGGTCTGCAGCAGTCGTATACAAGTTGGGATCATGATAGCCATGTGAATTTGTAAAAGATGTATGTGTTGCACCTAGTTCTTGAGCTTTTGCATTCATCAGTGTAACAAATTTCCGTTCAGTACCCCCAATATGCTCTGCAACAGCAATGGCAGCATCGTTACCGGAAGGAAGCAGCATAGCATACAGGAGTTGTTCAAGCTTCATCTGATCACCAGGTTTGATCCCTGCTTTTGAGCTATCGGCGGGGATGTTGATGGCATTAGAGCCAATGGTTACGACGTCGTTTAAATCACCCTGTTCGATGGCTAGGAGTGCTGTCATCAACTTAGTCGTACTAGAGGGATATAATCGTTGATTGGCATTCTTTGAAAAAACAGGTGTACTCTGCTTTCCGTCTTCAATAACAATACCTGCATATGCGCCAATCGCTGGATTGATCCGAAACGTATCTATGTAATCAAACGTTTCTTTCGGCAAGGAACCTATGGAGGGTGTTAGATTAACTGAAGGACTGCCCGATAAATAAATATCACCAGAACTTTCTTCAAAGGTAAGTCCAAGCAATTGAGCAACTTCTTGTAAAGGAAGATAGGAATCTTGCTTATAGGTAATGAGCTTACTTTGTGCTAATGATTCTTGACCGTTATAGGATATAAAATAGGATTCCTCATAGGCTTGTATGGTCCTTGGTGCGGTTATTGCGTTGGCTGTTCCGCTAGATAATAAAATAGATGCACTGAGCAAAATGATGAGAATGAATTGTATTTTACGAATTTTGTTCCAAACTCCCCTCTCAAAGATGTAGTTGATATGCTTCTTTACTTCGTTGTTATATTCAGTAACATGATCTGGAATCCCTTCTTTTTGTACTGAATTACTAACTGATAAGCTACATTACATGATAAACCTGGCTGAAAATCTAGATTAAATCATAATACTTTCTGCCTGCTCAGAAGAAAGAATAAATGCAACATAAAAAGACGTTGGGAACAATAGCTCCAACGTCTTTTTATGTTGCATATTCACCTTAGGCGATCTTCATCATTGGTCAATATCTATCAGCGCTACTTGGATTTAATTATTATTTAATACATTATCCTCTAATACAGCGAATTTATCTCCGTACTCTTTAATAATATGATTCTCACCCCAAGCACATAGGGAATTTAATATCGATTGTAAGCTCCATCCATATTCACTAAGTTCGTATTCCACTTTGGGAGGAACTTGATTATAGCTAATCCGATTCACGATACCATCTTGTTCTAATTCTCGCAGCTGTTGCGTTAACATTTTTTGGGTGATTGCGGGCATACTACGTTTTAATTCACTAGTACGTTTTTTTCCATAGGTTAAATGGCATAGGATCACACATTTCCATTTGCCACCGATTACTTCTAGTGTTGCTTCTACGGATATATTATATTTTTTTTTCATTTTGGTGTATTTTCTCCTATCTTATGTATAGGTACTTTTTAGTGCGTATATTACCTTTTGGTTCCTTGAGCACTTAAAAGTACGTACTGTTTATTTTGGTTCAAGTAATTCATAATAACATTTGCTGGCCGGTAATACCATACTGTAGGAGTGGAAGAAATGTCATTAGATAAGAAGAGAAGCACATTAGCACTTCTTGCACTAGCCATTAGTGCCTTTGCGATTGGGACAACAGAGTTCATCAGTGTAGGGTTACTCCCCCTTATCTCTGAAGACTTAAATATATCAGTCACAACATCTGCATTAACTGTAACTTTATATGCCTTAGGGGTAACTTTTGGAGCCCCTATACTAACGTCTCTGACCTCTAATGTCCCACGTAAGACATTATTGTTATGGATTATGATTATTTTTATAGCAGGCAATAGCCTTGCAGCAACTGCGAATGGAATTACCGTATTACTTATCGCTCGTGTCATCTCTGCGTTCGCACACGGTATATTTATGTCGATTGGTTCCACGATTGCAGCAGATCTTGTACCGGAGAATCGTAGGGCTAGTGCTATTGCTATAATGTTCTCTGGACTAACCGTGGCCACTGTAACTGGAGTACCCTTGGGTACTGTGATTGGGCAACATTTTGGATGGCGAGCTGCGTTTATAGGAATCGTTGCTATCGGTATCTTGGCTTTCATTGCAAACACGATTCTGGTTCCCTCGGATTTACGTAAAGGAACTCGAACACCGCTTCACGAACAGATTAAACTGGTGACGAATGGACGATTGCTTCTCGCATTCGCTATTACAGCTATAGGTTATGGAGGGACATTTGTTGTTTTTACTTATCTATCCCCGTTACTTCACGACATTACTGGATTTAAGGAAAGTACCGTAGCGATCATCCTTCTTATCTATGGTATTGCGATCGCCATCGGTAATATCATTGGGGGGAAAGCGGCTAATCGTAAACCTGTATCTGCTTTATTCTATATGTTTGCTTTACAATCTATTGTTCTTCTTATCTTAACATTCACGGCTCCATTCAAAGTTGCTGGCTTAGTAACGATCTTCTTTATGGGATTATTAGCATTTATGAACGTACCGGGGTTGCAAGTGTATGTAGTGATGCTGGCTGAACGTTATGCACCCAAAGCTGTAGATGTAGCTTCTGCTGTCAATATTGCCGCGTTCAATGCAGGTATTGCGATTGGAGCATACTTGGGTGGTATAGTTACTGACAAGATGGGGCTTATTCATACAGCCTGGGTGGGCGCATTGATGGTTCTTATGGCTGTCGTCTTAACAGGTTGGGCTCGTTCACTGGAAAGAAAAGATGAGGTTAAATTAGCTCAAGCATCATAATCATACATCATATTATGGAACGCAGTAGGGGTATGATATCACTAAACATTCGAATCGGAGGCTATAACATGACGACTAATTTACAAGATTCAACAACACTACACAATGGGATTCAGATGCCTTGGTTTGGACTAGGGGTCTTCAAAGTAGAAGAGGGCTCTGAACTAGTGAATGCGGTAAAGTCTGCTATTAAACAGGGCTACCGTAGTATTGATACAGCTGCAGTTTATGGCAACGAAAAAGGCGTTGGACAGGGCATCTCAGAAGTTATTGACGAGACCCCTCTCTCACGGGAAGACCTTTTCATTACTTCAAAAGTGTGGAATGCCGATCTTGGTTATGAAGCCACTTTGGCAGCTTACGAGACGAGTTTAACTAAATTAGGGTTGGAATATCTAGATTTATACCTCATTCACTGGCCTGTGGAAGGGAAATATAAAGAAGCATGGCGTGCTTTAGAAACACTGTATAAAGAAGGGCGTGTTAAGGCGATTGGGGTAAGTAATTTCCAAATTCATCATATGGAGGACCTAATGAAAGAGGCGACTATTAAACCGATGGTGAATCAAGTGGAACTTCATCCAAGATTAACTCAACGTGAGTTGAGAAGCTTCTGCAAGGAACAGGGGATTCAAATCGAAGCCTGGTCTCCATTGATGCAAGGTGAACTCTTAGATCAGCCAGACTTACTTGAAATTGCGAATAAACATAACAAATCCGTTGCTCAAGTCATTTTGCGCTGGGATCTACAACATGGCATTGTGACCATTCCTAAATCTACGAAGGAACATCGAATTATTGAGAACGCAGATGTTTTTAACTTCGAACTATCAAGAGAAGACGTAGCTCGTATTGATGGTCTGAATGAGAATCATCGTGTTGGCCCAGATCCAGACAACTTTGATTTCTAATATGAATTGAACAAAATCGCCATTTCTTTCAACTATGAAAGGAAGGGCGTTTTTGTTTGCGTTGAATCGGTTGCCTAGATTTTTGTTGCACCTTATGGGTAGGCGAATAATACGATGTAATATATGCACCGTGATATTAGCTAAAGAAAGGTGTGGTAATGATGACTGGACATATTAATCATTTTTATGTGGGGGGTAATACTGCCCATGGATTTGTGAGTTTGATGGAATCGTCACTTCAAGGTTTGGAGCGTCTGTTTATCCTGCAAGGGACGTCACGTACAGGGAAGTCAGATATGATTCGAACCATTGGAGATCATATGGTCTCCAATGGTCATGACATTTGGTTTATTCATTGTGCCTCAGACAATTCATCTCTAGATGGTATGGTCATTCCTCTCTTAAAAGTTGGAATCATCGTAGGAACTGACAGATATGTAATCCAATCGATGCTGCCGGAAATCGCCGTGGAATACGTGAATCTGGGAGAAGCTTGTGACTCGACTCAACTGAGAAATCAACAAGTTACAATTGATGATTTGAATAGACAAATCTCTCGCGCCTATCAAGATGCTTATGCTGGATTTGCAGAAGCACTCCGTATTCATGATGAATGGGAAGCGCTCTACATCGCAAACATGGATTTTCAGGCAGCTGATGAGCTAACGAAAGAATATATTGATGTTCTCTATGGTGACCGGAAACTCCAGAAGCAGAGCCGGGTGGACCATCGGTTCTTAGGTGCAGCTACACCCAAAGGTGCGGTGGATTTTGTCCCCAATCTGACAGAAGGCTTGAAAAGGTACCTCATTAAAGGGAGACCCGGTTCAGGTAAATCTACCATACTCAAGAAAATAGCCGCCGTAGGCATTGAACGAGGCTTCGACGTCGAGATCTACCATTGTGGCTTTGATTCTAACAGTCTGGATATGATCATCGTACGTGATCTGGAATTCGCGATATTTGATAGTACGGCACCCCACGAGTATTTCCCTGAACGTGTCACGGATGAGATTGTGGATATGTATACGCGCTGTATAATACCTGGAACAGATGAAGCACATGATGAAGCTATCATTCATATTAAGGAACGATACGCTGCACGAATGAAACAATCTATACAATACCTGGCAGAAGCTAAATCACTCCAAGATGAACTGGATAATATCTATGCCCAATCTATAGATTTCTCTCTAGTAGACCGAATTAGGGATGAAGTTCAAACGGACATCAGTTGTATATCCGCAATTGCTGACTAAGAAAGAAGAATAGTTCCTTCTAGTCGTCTGACCGCCTTTAGCTACTAAGAGATGACTTCTGAATTCAATCAGAAGTCATCTTTTTTCAATACATCATGTTGTATAGCTTATAAATGTGAGCGTAGATTACTAGCGGGAAATATTTGTAATAATATGGTTTCGAAAAAATAGAAATATAGTTTAGTATGACTGTATGTTATGAAGAATTTGGAGGTTGTTGTCATGGAGTCAGAACAAGATATTCGTTGGAAACCTGCTGTAGGAAGCTTGATGACCAGATGGGCTAAAGAGGTTAATCCGCAAACGGTATTGCCGGAATATCCACGACCACAGATGGTTAGAGATCGATGGATGAATTTAAACGGTCTATGGGATTACGCGATACGTTCTATAGAAGTTGATGAGATATCTGAATACGATGGCACCATTCTAGTTCCATTTCCTGTTGAATCTGCGCTTTCAGGAGTACATAAGTCTTTACTCCCCAATGAGAAACTGTGGTATAGAAGGGGATTCTCCATACCTGATTTGTGGAAGGGGCACAAACTTCTTTTACATTTCGGAGCGGTTGATTGGAAGACAGAAGTATGGATCAATAAACAAAAGGTGGGGGAACACACGGGTGGGTATTATCCCTTTACATTTGACATAACAGAATTTCTAAGCGATGGCGATAGTGAGAATGAAATTAGGGTGAGTGTATGGGACCCTACGAATACATATGGTCAAGAGAGAGGCAAACAGACGTTACACCCAAAGGGATTATTCTATACAGCCGTTTCCGGCATATGGCAGACCGTATGGATCGAACCTGTTCCGTTCCAGTATATTTCATCCTTTCGATTAACTCCTGATATCGATGCGAAAGAGCTATCCATTCATGTCGAAGCGGCAGGGGAGAATAAGAACATGGAGGTTGAAGCCATCGCTTACGAGGATGGGGAAATCATCGCCTCCGGTAGAAGTAGATTGGGGAATATCCTGAAGCTGAAGCTTTCTAATGTAAGACTTTGGAGTCCAGAGTCGCCATTTCTCTATGATATGACCCTCCGTTTGATGGAAGATGGTGAACCTGTGGATACCATTGCTAGCTATTTTGGGATGAGGAAATTTAGTATTGAACAATACAAGGATGGGTTGAAAAGGTTATGCCTGAATCGGGAACCCTTATTCCAACAGGGTGTACTAGATCAGGGTTATTGGCCAGACGGCTTGTATACAGCTCCTACGGATGAGGCCCTTGCATATGATGTAATCATGGCGAAAAATCTTGGCTTTAATATGATACGGAAACACATTAAGGTAGAACCTGCTAGGTGGTATTATCACTGTGATCGGTTAGGAGTTATTGTATGGCAGGACATGATCAATGGTGGAGGAGAGTGGAATAACCTACATCACCTTATTCTTCCAAATTTTTTAAGCGCACTCAAAGTGAAAGATAATAAGTACAAAGCTCTTGGCCGAGAGGAGAAGTCCAACCGGGAGCGATATCGTAAAGAATTAAAGGAAATGATCGATGCGCTTTATAATGTTCCTAGCATTGGAATGTGGGTGCCTTTTAACGAAGCCTGGGGTCAATTTGATGCTACGGAAACTGCGGAATGGGTAAAGGACTATGATCCGACACGCCCCGTAGATCATGCTAGTGGATGGCATGATCAAGAGGTGGGTGATATCAAAAGTGTCCATATCTACTTCCGTAAATTAAAAATGCCGAAGAAAATCAATAACCGTGCCGTAGTGATTTCTGAATATGGCGGTTACAGCTTACTTGAGAAGGGGCATGTATGGCGTGAAGGCAAGGGGTTTGGCTATAAGAAATGCAAAACAAGAGAGGGATTAAACACTGCTTATGCTGCTTTAATTAACGATCAACTCCAACCTCTAATCCTAAGAGGTGTTTCGGCGGCGGTCTATACTCAACTTACCGATGTTGAGACCGAGCTCAACGGTATCCTTACCTATGATCGGGAAATCATTAAGATAGACTCCGATCTATTGAAAGCGTTACATAAAGGATTGATTGAGGGGAGCTGAGGCCAATGATAGACAATCGCATTTCGGCAAAAAACTGGACATTAATATGGATCCTCGGGATGGCAGGACAAATATGCTGGAATATTGAAAACTCCTGGTTTAACACGTTTGTATACGATAAAATTGCTAAAGACCCTTCCATTATTTCTTGGATGGTGGGTGTAAGTGCTATTGTATCGACGCTGGCAACTTTCATTATAGGCACGTGGGGTGATCGGGCAGGTAGACGGAAGCCGTTTATTGTCATTGGTTATATATGCTGGGGCATATTTACGATGGCCTTCGGAGCCACGGAATTCCTTCCCACAGATCCCATAATCGTTGCCATTGTCGTTATTATAGCAGCCGATGCTGTCATGAGTTTCTTTGGCTCTACGGGTTATGACGCCGGGTATAACCCATGGACGACTGATATTTCGAATGTTCATAACCGAGGTAAGCTTGGGGGTGCCTTTGCGGCAATGCCGGTGTTGGCAACCATCTTCGGTGCTGTCGTATCAGGGATCATCGTTGATGCTTTTGACTTCTTTGCATTTTTTATTATTATGGGTAGCATTGTTACTCTTACAGGTCTGTTCGCCCTGTTTACTTTGAAGGATCATCCCAGTCTGAAGGCAAGAAAGAATACCGGTGGGTATTGGCGGCAATTTGCCGAGGTATTCCATATCAGAACGGTTATAAAGAACAAAGAGCTATTCTGGGTGCTTGTCATCAATTGTGTGTATTTTATAGCATTTAATGTGTACTTTCCCTATATCACTATTTATCTTAATAACTACTTGAAAATGAGCTATGCGCTGTCAGGGGCCTTACAAGGGATTGGTCTAGTCACTGCCATTTTCCTGACGATACCGGTAGCCAAATCTATTCATAAAGGGAAAACAGTGTCTATCATTCTATTCGCGGTAGTGGCGAACATCATCGGACTCATCCTGATTTCACTAACTTCCAATATAATCGTTCTACTGATCGGGATTTTCGGCGCTGGGGTAGGTTATGTACTCATTATTCAGACGATTACTGCATGGGTCAAAAACCTGTATCCGGAGCAACAGCGGGGACAATTCGAGGGCATCAAGATGATATTTGCCGTATGCCTACCGATGGTCATAGGTCCGTTTATCTCCAGTATAGTCATTCAGCGTTATGGCGTTCATATGGAAATAGAGGGTGTATCCGGTATGGTACCTACGGAGGCGCTATTCCTAGTTGCTGCCTTCATTACGCTCTTTACTCTTCTACCACTCATTCCGGCAGGCAAACAAGCGAAGAAACGCCTGCAATTGCAAGCTGAAACCGAGACAGACCCTAATTTGGAGGTGTAGATATGCAACAGAATAAGATAAGCTTACCTGGTAACTTGCTCGGCAACGAAGGTTCACTTCTTCAGCAAGGATATTCGACACAAGCCATATTAACTTATAACCGAGATGGTATTAAAGCGCGGCCTTGGCGGATTAAAGAGTGGGATTTCTATCAGGTCTCGAACGATGACTATTGTCTGCAATTGACGATTGGACATGTGTCATATGCAGGTAATATTTCGGTTAAATTGTTCGAATTTGCAACAGGGCAACATTATGAAATTACGAAAATGCTCGTTCTGCCCTTTAATCGACTGCGGATGCCGCTTTCAGCGGAGGATGGAGATTTGACCTACCGACGAAAGGATATGTTCATGGAGTTTCAGGTGTCGAACGGAGGACGGAGGTTGATTTGCAAAGCAATCGGAAAGGGCTCGCCTCCGATCGATGTTGATATTGAGTTATCCCAACCCGATCCGACTTCGCTTGTGATAGCTACACCCTTTGATGAACACCCTTCTATGTTTTACTATAATCATAAAATCAACTGTATGCCTGCCAGCGGTGTAGTGCATATCGGAGATACGGAGTACCGATTCGAACCTGATTCTTCCTTTGGTTTACTCGATTGGGGTAGGGGCGTATGGCCTTTCCGACAAGATTGGTATTGGGGAAACGGTAGCTGTTATGTGGATGGTAAACGATTCGGCTTCAATATCGGTCATGGCTTCGGGAATACAACCGCTGCAACGGAGAATATGCTGTTCTACGAGGGTACCGCACATAAGCTTGGTCAGGTGATCTTTGATTTATCTGCCGGTGGCTATATGTCGAAGAAACAAGTTACAAGTGATGATGGGAGATTCGAGATGGAGTTCACGCCCATCTACGATCAGATTACAGCAACGAAACTATTGTTTGTGGATAATAGCTGTCATCAACTGTTCGGTACTTTCACGGGGCAAGCCGTCCTAGATGACGGTAGAATCATAGAAGTGAAGAATATGGTCGCATTTATTGAGCATGCCGTGAATAATTGGTAATAGCTATGCTTCAATTATAGGATTAAGCCAATAGCCCCAGTCTGGAACTTCCAGGATGGGGCTATCGTTGGTTTCATTGGGTCAGGAGAACTTCTATCGAATATGAGGAAGCTGATCTGATGAGAAAGATAAGTCTTATAACCATCAAATATACTAAATTTGCATGCGGTATTCCGAAGGGGTCATCCCGACTCTTTTTTTGAATATTCGGCTGAAATATTTATCGTCCTGATAACCAACAAGATTGGCAATTTCGTACGTTTTTTTGATTGTTTTTATTAATAATGACTTGGCATGCTCGATGCGTACGTGGGTAATATAATCTGTGATATTCATAGATTCAACTTGCTTAAATAAGAAGCTTAGATAAACAGGAGATAGGAATACCTCTGTAGCAATAGCCTCAAGAGTTATGTTGTGTTGATAGTTTTCGCGTATATAAGCTTTCGTTTTTTCGATAACCACGTTTTTCCCAGATTTACGTAAATCTTGTGTCAACGCAAACAATTTGAATAAAAATCGGTGCATTAGCTGAGATAATTCATCGATGGTATTAGCATTGAAGATCCATTCAATGTCCTTCGTCGTGAGAAGTTCGTCTAATTGGAGTTGAGGATGCATTTCGACCATCGTATGGGTGGCTGCCATCATTTGCTGTAAGCTTAACATTTTTGTCTCATGCTGGTTAAATGCCTGATTCTTCAAGAATGAAATGAATGAAGCAAGCCAAGCGATTAGCCTACTTTCATTACAGACCCGTATGGACATGATAAGATCCTCATCTTCGAGAGGATGTTTGTCCTTGGTCATCGTGACGCAATCTTGTTCTCCCTCAAGATCGTCCATTACAATAATTTGATTTGCGCCCGTATAGTACTTATATTGCAATGCAATTTTGGCATTCTCGTAAGCCATCTTAGAGTCGTCCAGCAGGCTTGCATAGTGTCTTGATACCCCAATAGTAGCACCAAGCCGAAGCGTAGTTTGCAAATTTACAATGAGCTGTTGTAGTAACGCCCGAATGTGTGTGATTTGATCTTCACTATCGATATTGAACATCATGATGAATCTACGAGACTGCTCTTGGAACAACACTTTAGCATCCCATGCTTCAAGTGTTTCTTCAATTGTGTTACCGATGGCAAAATGGATAAGATGGTGATCCTCTACGCTGTATCTATCCAGCTTCCCCACTTCATCCTCGATCTCCAGCAAACAAACGCGGAACGGTCCGGAATGGATCTGGAGCTTAAGATACTCCGTCTTTTCACGGAATACACCTTGCTTTTGCTTCGCGCCGTGGATCAAGCTATGAAGGAAACGCTCCACCATAACCGGGAAGTTCTCCTTCATCTGTATTTTCAGCACATTCTCCATTTCCCATTCTTCTTTTACTCGTAGGATAACTTCAGTGAACCGGTCTAGATCAGGTGGTTTAAGTAAATAATCAGAGGCACCGAGCTGGAGTGCCTGCTGGGCATATGTGAATTCGTCGTAGCTGCTTAGAATAATGGATTTAAGGTGGATTTGACGTGCGGCCAACTCCCGAAGTAATTGTAAACCGTCCATTAATGGCATCTGACAATCCAAGATAATCAGATCAGGGCGCTTGGCTTCAATTAGTGCTAATGCTTTTACGCCATTATCTGCCGTCCCGAGCCATTCGAAACCATAGGCTTCCCACGGAATAAGCTTTCGTAATCCAATGCATACGATGGGTTCATCATCGATGATTATGACTTTCATATAGGCTCACCCATTCCTCTTCATTTTGGATCATAGGCATACAGACCGTGACAATTGTTCCTTTATCTATCGTGCTAGTGATACGTAACTTGTATTCTTCTCCGAATAGCATCGTTAGCCGTTCGTTGACATTCTTAATGCCGTATCCACCATTACTATTAGGGGACACCTCCAGTAATAATGCGACTTGTTGTTCCGTCATTCCTTTGCCGTTATCCTCCACTGTAAACAAGATCCTCCCCGAGGTCATACGGCCTGTAATTCTCAGGATGCCTTCTCGCTCAATGTGGGTGTTAAAGGCATGAATAATGGCATTTTCAACGATGGGCTGCAATAGTAATTTGGATGTCAGATATGGCTCCACTTCTGGATGAATATCATATTCGACCTGAAATCGTTGTGGGAATCGGGCGTGTTGGATGTGTACATAGGCTCGGATCTGATTAATCTCATTTTCTAACTTATAATAATCATTCCCGCGATTAAGCGATATACGAAATAGTTGGCTAAGCGATCGAACGACTTCTGCCGTATCATTATCACCATTGATTTTGGAATTAAGAAAAATATAATCTAGCGTATTGTACAGAAAATGGGGCTCAATCTGCGCCTGTAGCGTCTTGAGTTCGATCATCTTTTGGTTTGTTTGGCTAATATACACTTTTTGTATCAACTCGTTCAATTCTACTACCATTTGGTTATATCTTTGAGTTAATAGACCGATCTCGTCTTTGGACTCAACAGACACCTTCTGGTTGAAATCTCCTCTCTTGAAATCGTTCATTGACCGCAGCAATTTCCGAATGGGTGAGGTCACGTTACGAGATAAGAACACCGAAAGTAGCCCAACGATCAACAAAAGGGAAATAGAAGCAATTAAAGTGATCCGCAGTAGAACTTGATGTTGGCTACGTATCTCTTTTAAGGGTGTTAGACTGACCACGCTCCAACCGTAAGGTTTAACAGCGGCGGTGGAAATGTAGTAATCCCTGTCATTCACATGAATAACGGGATCGGACTCCGGGTTTATTAATTTTTTCTTAAATGCAAGATCCCCATCGCGGTAATATTGAATATCACGCGTACTTTGATTGCTTGCAACCAGATTGTAATTATCATCAATTAACAACAGCTGAGTGGTCTCGCTAATGTCAATATCTTTGATAGAATTGAGCAGTGCCTCGCGGCGTATCCCCATAAAAAGCATACCCAGTTTCTGGTCTGAATCATATATATTAGTAATCCGACGACCTATCATAATTTCGTTGTATTGTTGCAAATATGGAAACAGAGGGTCGCTTGAGAACATCCAGTTCGCTTCTCCTGCTTTAGCTGCCGTTACGATATAAGTCGGTGATTCTATTAATTGTTGATAAGGAATGACTTCTCTATAGAACTCGTTGAAATCTCGGAAAAGAAAGCCGTTCTCTCCGTATACGATGATGAAGGAGATGTAGTTTTTGGCTATCTTTAGATTGGACAAGTAAGATAACATCGTTTGTTGTGAGAGATTATATTCGTCGGGCCTTGATTGATTGAGCAGATTTTGAAACGTTTCATTATTCATAATATAGGAAGAAATATCTTGTACATCGTCTAGCATCAACTTGATGTTACTTTGTATAAGACCGATGGTCTGGTTCTGGTGGACGAGAACTTGTTTCTCTAGCAAATTGGTGGAAGTAAAATAAGAGAATATGCCCAGACTTAGCAAGGGGATGAGCACCACAATAATAAAGTAGAAGAAGATCCTAGTTTGAAGTTTATGGAACAGTTTCATCGTGAGCCTCCACTGAAAGAACAACATAGATGTTTAGCATGGTAAGCTTAACAAAAAATGAATGCGGTTACAATCGTCGACTCATCTTGTTGTAGAGAGTGCTAGAAAATGTCCACCAAATCTTGAAATTGTCTCATTGTGAGGTGTTTACATCACAGTATAAGATAAACGTGTAACTAAGGCAGACGATATTATAGGGGGCAAAAATAATGAAGGCTTTCAAGAAGGGTACGGCTAGATTGACAGGTTTAATTCTAGCATTTAGCTTGGTATTCGCTGGGTGCTCTAATGGAAACTCGAACGAAGCATCTCCGTCCAACAGCCCAGCAAGCTCAAATTCCTCTGGCGAAGAAATAGACTGGAACACGGTGAAAGCGGATATCCGCTTCGTATATCCGGGTACGTCGGAGTCAGAGAAGTTGTTTGCCGAGACGTTCAAGAATGCCATGAAAGAGAAATATCCCAACGTCAACATTGAGTTTATGTACTTATCATGGGCGGATATGGAGAAAAAGATATCTGTTATGATCAGCACGGGTGATGTACCTGATATCGCGACTACCCAAGATGTTACCAATTTTGTACAGATGGACGGGTTAGAAGATTTGGCTCCTTATATGCAGCGTGAGGATTCTACCGTGAAAGCGGATCAGTTCCTCCCGGGTACGCTCGATTATTCGAGTGTTGAAGGTAAAATATATGCGGCTCCCGCGACGGCTAACGCATTTAATCTGATGGTAAATGAAAAGATGCTTAACGATGTTGGTATGAAGATCGAGGATCTTCAAACGTGGGGAGATATGGAGAAAGCAGCTGAATTGATGACTAAAGACGGTAAATACGGATTTGGTTATCCAATGGGAGTAGCTCGATTTGCCTTCCGTGTGCCGTTCACAGCGGGTTACAGTAATGATCTTTTGATCTCGGATACGTCTGATCAGAACAAAACGAAATATATTGAACTGTTGAACCATTTCAAGAAGCTTGAAGCTTATCAGCCTAAAGCGCATCTAACATGGGGTTATCCCGAGATGTTTAGAGCATACAGCAATGGGGAAGTCGGTATGATCCCTGCGGGTACCTTCTTCTCATCAAACGTATACAGCATTAATCCGGATATCATTAACGTTTCCCGTGCTATTCCATATCCGAAAGGTCCTTCAGGATCAGCCGCGAAGACGCCAGTTGCTAACTCGGGCTTCGGTATCTATAAAGGAAGTAAGAACAAGGAAGTAGCATGGAAATTAATTGAAGAACTGCTCTCTCCAGAATTTAACAGTACACAAGCGGCTATTCTTAACATCTCCGCTGAGAAAGCAACAAGTCTGGATGAAGTGATCAAGAAGGCAGAGAATGTGTACCCTAAAGCGATTGATGGTCATAAGCGTGTGATCGAAGATTTCTTGGGCATCGTAGAAAAGTCAGGAGTGCCTATGGACAAAATCATTGGACAGCCTGAGATGGAAACGGTCGTACAGGACGTTATGGTCAAAATGATGACGAATAAAATGGATGCGGAAGAAGCGTTTAATGCCATTAAGAAGGGCATTGATCCAATTATCACTAAATACGCGAAGTAAGTTGTTTATAGTTTGGTGATTCTATAGCTCGGCTATGGAGTCACCTTTCCTAAATGTAAGAGAATGGACAGGGCGAGGAGAGTGACATGATGACCCGGAATTTTTTTAGGACACACGGCTTTGGTTATATGCTTCTTGCACCTGCCGTGCTTTATTTAATCGCCTTTCAATTCTATCCCTTATTTGAAACTATCCGTTTGAGCTTGTTCGATTATTCCTTGATTTCGAGTAAGGGAATGTCATTCATCGGCTTGGATAACTATGTGTACTTACTTAAGGAAGACGATAAATTTTGGAAGATAATGTGGAATAGCCTCGTTTGGGTTATCGGGTCAACGGTATTCCAATTCGCGATTGCCATTCCAGCTGCCTTGATATTAAATAGCAAGCTACGCTCTCGGGGGCTATGGCGAGGTTTGATGATGGTACCTTGGGTTTCCCCGGTTATCATTATCGGTATCATTTGGAAATGGATTTATGACGGTCATAATGGACTAGCCAACCACTATCTGAGTGCATTGCATATCATTCAGGATAACATTGTTTGGCTAGGAGATGACTTCTGGGTATGGCCTGCGCTATTGCTGACCTCTGTGTGGAAGGGATTTCCGTATATTGCCTTAATGCTACTGTCGGGAATGACTGGTATTTCGAGAGAAATGCTCGAAGCAGCAGAAGTAGATGGAGCTAATTTCTGGCAACGGTTAATTGGTATCGTGCTACCTTTGCTTAGACCCATCATGTACGTCACGGGTATGGTGTCTATTGTCTCATCCTGGACGAAGTTCGAAATGATCTGGGCCTTGACGAATGGAGGTCCGGGTTTCGAGACGAGCATCCTTCCTACTTATGTCTATACCAATGCATTTGTTTATTATGATCTGGGCAGAGGTTCAGCCATTGCGGCATTATCTATGGTATTCGTCCTTGTTCTCGTTGGGATCTACGCGAAATTACTTGGCAAGGAAAACGATTAGAAGGGTGAGATTATGAAAGAGACGCTATCGCTACGCATTATTAAATACACAAGCCTAACGATTCTGATGGTATTTACCCTCTTTCCTTTCCTTTGGCTATTAGATACAACGTTCAAGAGCACTGAGGAAATGTTCTCCTCGGCGCCTACTTGGTGGATATCCAACTTCACTCTTGAGCATTACACTTGGGCACTCGGTGAGCATGGGATGAATATCGGGAAATTACTATACAACTCTATTGTTGTGTGTTCGCTTACTGCGCTTTGTACAGGGCTGATTGCATGTGTAAGCGGGTATGGCCTGGCCAGATTCAAAGTGCCGGGGATCAGTCTGGTCGTAATCTTGTTTGTACTCGCACAGATGATTCAAGGCCCTTTAATTATGATTCCATGGTACAAGCTTGCTTCCGCCTTTTCGTTACTAAATACGAAGACGGTGCTTGTCCTTATCTATAATACGATGACTATTCCCGTTGCCGTGTGGATCATGAGTGGATTTTTCAAAAGTGTTCCCAAAGAACTAGAAGAAGCCGCCTATATGGATGGTTCTACCAAGTTAAATACACTGTTTAAGATTATGGTTCCGATGGCTTTGCCGGGCCTCATCTCCGTGAGTATGTATTCGTTCATTCTTGGCTGGAACGATTACCAATACTCCTTGATTCTGACCAACTCGTTATCGGCTAAGACTGTTCAGGTCGGTATTGCTGAGGTTATGGAAAGCATGGGAGCAGCGAACTGGGGCGGTATTCTAGCTAGTGGAGTCATCGTCATCCTCCCCATTATCATCATTTTCTCTTTTATTCAGAGGCTATTAATCGAAGGTCTTACAGCTGGTGGAATTAAAGGTTGACCCCAATTCAGATGGAGATAGGAGAATTATCATATGAACTCAAACAAAACGAAGTACGCCCATTTACAGGGGATCATCCCTGCACTCATCACACCTTATAATGCTGACGGTACGATTAGCGATCCTGTAACACGGAAGTTAATTAGACATCTCATCTCCCAGGGTGCCTCTGGCTTCTACTTAAGCGGAAGCACTGGTGAAGGGTTCTTACAGACTATCGAAGAACGTCAATATTTACTTGAGGTCGTCATGGATGAGGTTAAAAAAGAAGTTCCCGTTATTGCGCATGTGGGTTCGATGGATACGGATACTGCGGTAAGGTTAACAAAGCATGCCTATGATACGGGGGCAACGGCCGTATCGGCAGTCACGCCGTTCTATTATAAACATGGCTCAGAGCAGATCAAGCGTCATTATATCGATATTGCCGAGGCTGCGGATATTCCATTAATAGCGTATCATTTTCCGGATATGACTGGTTCGAAGCAGTCTGCTGACTTTTATAAGGAATTATCTCAAGTCGAAGGTATTATCGGATTGAAATTCACATCGACTAATGTTTTTGAGATGCAGCAGATCATGGATGTCTGTGGTGATGATTTTCTCGTGTTTAATGGTCCGGACGAGATCTGTCTGGCAGGCTTGACCATGGGAGCTTGTGGAGCAATCGGTTCTACCTATAATATTATGCCAGCGAAGTTTGCGGAGCTTTATAAGTTGTTCAAGCAAGGGAACATAACCGGAGCCAGAGTGATTCAATATGAGGTCAACCGGGTTATTCATGAATTGCTAAAATATGATTTTATCGCCTTCGAACGAGAGATTCTAAGGCTTCAAGGCTTCGATGTCGGCATCCCACGCAAACCGATTCAGCAATTGGATGAGGCCCAGCGTGCTGACATTTACGAGATAGCTAAGCGCTTCTCTTTCTTAAATGTGGAGTGATGTTAGATTGGAGGTGAAACCCTAATGACAGCAAGAGTCAATGTAAGAGACATGTTCGATTTAACAGGTAGAATTGCATTGGTTACAGGCGGGAGTAATCTAGGTTACGATGCGGCGGAGGCTTTGGCGGAGTTGGGTGCAACTGTAGT
This sequence comes from Paenibacillus sp. DS2015, assembly GCF_050433705.1. Classification (NCBI taxonomy): domain Bacteria; kingdom Bacillati; phylum Bacillota; class Bacilli; order Caryophanales; family Paenibacillaceae; genus Paenibacillus; species Paenibacillus sp. DS2015. The sequence continues at coordinate 150,353 of NZ_JBNPWS010000009.1, forward strand.
GGTCACTCGTCGCAAGCAAGAAGCAGCGGATAAAACAGCTGCCCTTCTTACTCTAGATACAGGTGCGGAGGTTTCCGGAGCGGAGCTCGAGGTAACAGAGGAGGACAGCTGGATGAAGGTTGTTCGTGACCTCATCTCCCAATATGGGAAAATTGATATTCTCATCAATAACGCTGGAGGACGCAAGGTCTCGGTTGTACCTGAGTCTATCGAAGGGGATCCATCATTCGAGTTCCTAGAGACACGCCTGCTTGAAGATTGGAAATACACGATGGATGCAAATTTAACAAGTGTTTTCTTGGGTTGCAGAACAGTTGCTCCATATATGAAGAAAGCACGCTCTGGCAAAATCATTAACATGGCATCAGTTGATGGAATCGTGGGGCGTGATTTAAGAATATATCCCGGTTCGGGATTGTCACCGACCGTCCCAGATTACCTGGCGAGCAAGGCTGGTGTCATCAATTTAACGAAGGGAATCGGCGTTTCGCTAGCTCCCTTCGGTATATATGTCAATGCAATTTCGCCAGGCGGGTTCTACCGTGCACAGCCGGATCAATTCGTCGATAACTACTCGAAGCTTGTTCCGTTAGGACGGATGGGAAGAGATCGAATTGACTTGAAAGGTTCGATCGCATATCTTGCATCTGCAGCATCTGACTATACCGTCGGCCACAATCTTGTCATTGACGGTGGATTAACCTCTTGGTAAAACATCTAGCAATCCAAGGAAATGGAGTGGGTATATGATAGTTGGTGATTTGAAAAGGATGATAAGTCAAGAACTTGATACCCTCCATCCATTGTTGCAGAAGGCTCTCCTGAAGCTTTCTCAGACGGATTTAAAAGGGTTGCTCCCCGGAAGATACGATTGGGACGGAGATCAAATGTTTATACTCATTCAAGAAATGGAGACGGAACCGAAAGTCGATAAAAAACTAGAATCTCATTTGAAATATGTCGATATCCATTATTTAATCGATGGGGATGAAGAAGTGATTGGTTATGCCCGACAATCGGAGCGTCACGTTATTTGCCATAATGAATGGGTGACGAAGGACTACGCTCTTTATGAGGACGTCGAAGAAGAGATGGATTTAATTATAAAGCCAGGGATGTTCGCGATCTTTCTCCCTTCTGACCTTCATCGTCCTGGTGTTTATAGATCTTCGAAACCGGCAATGATCAAAAAGGCAGTAGTCAAAGTAAGCAGTAAAGCACTTTTATGAACGAGAAAACTCTCTATCCCACAATTCCGCGGGGGTAGAGAGTTTTTTTATCGAAAAAAATAATAATGATAAGCAATACGATGGCTACAAGTAAAATATAGGCAGGAATAATGAATGCGAGTAGTGTCGTCGTATTCTGTATCTTATATTCGATATCTAAAAATGGATCATTAGAAATATAAACGGTGTATGAACAAAAGCGCACTAATTATGCCGTGAATTTCCTCCTGAATCTGGATTTACTAATAATATAATATGTAAATTAATAGAAAAATTAATAGATAAATATAATTATGCCAAGATTCTCTTTTGGATGAATTGGGTAATATCAATTAAAAGGTCCGTGGAGGAGTTAATATAAATGAATAAAAAGAAAGTGCTAGTTGGAAGTCCGGTATATCAAAAGCCAGAAATACTAAAAGCGTTTTTAGATTCCTTGAAAAGTCTTAATAGAGATACAATTTCTATCGATTATATGTTTGTTGATGACAATATTGATGAACAATCAAGCCAGTTATTAGCTGAGTTTGAAAAAGTAGAATCAGAAGAATCAACGGTCATTATCGTTCGTGGAAATGAGCAAGGGGTCTATCTGTGCAACGATGCATCCCATTACTGGGACGATAGCTTAATGTTGAAGGTAGCTAATTACAAAAATTCTATCATTAATTACGCAATAGAAAATAATTATGATTATCTATTTTTTGTGGACTCTGATTTGGTTTTACACCCTAATCTGATAGAACACCTAAAGACAGCGAATAAGGATATAATCTCAGAAATATTTTGGAGTCAATGGCATAAGGATAGACCTTTTGAACCCAATGTTTGGTTGTTTGACGAGTATGATTTAGTTCCTAAGAGATTAGGTGAAGAACTTAGCGATAAAGAGATGGAAATACGACAAATGAAGTTTTTGAACCAACTTAGAATTCCTGGCATATATGAAGTGGGCGGATTAGGGGCTTGTACATTGATTAGTAGGGCTGCATTGGTAAAAGGTGTTAGCTTTGAGCCGATTAAAAACTTAACGATCCATGGTGAGGATAGATTTTTCTGCATACGAGCGGCAGTGCTAGGTATTGATCTTTTCGTGGATACTCATTATCCTGCATATCATATTTATAGAGAGAAAGATTTAGAGGGTGTGCAAGCTTATGTAAAAACTAATGAAGCAGACCTCGCATTTGTACGTAGAACTAAAGAACAGGGGAATAAGGTTACTCTTTCCATGATCGTGAAAAATGAAGAGGGACGTTATCTCAATCAGATGCTAAACAGTTTAAAGGGTCATATTGATGAAGCTGTTATTATTGATGACGGAAGTTCTGATAACACCATAGCCTTGTGTAGAGAAATACTTGAAGGTATCCCTTTACATATTATACAGAATGAGAAATCTATGTTTGCCGGCGAGGTAGAGCTTAGGAAGAAGCAATGGAATGAAACTATCAAAACAAATCCCGACTGGATACTAAACCTGGATGCAGATGAAATACTAGAAGAAGGGTTCTGGGTTAATGCGCAACAACTTATTAATAACAAAAAATACGATTTTTATTGCTTTAGGCTATATGATATGTGGGATGAAAAGCACTACCGTGAGGATGAATATTGGAATGCGCAAAGTATTTATAGACCCTTCTTAATGAGATACCAGCCAGATTTTAATTATACGTGGAATGAAACAGCGCAACATTGCGGAAGATTTCCAATGAATACATCCTCCTTTCCAAAGGCTGGATCTGAATTTCGTGTGCAACATTTGGGCTGGGCAACACAAGAAGATCGAGCAGAAAAGTATGTGAGATATCAGCTATTGGACCCAGATGCTATATATGGAATTAGGGAGCAATATGATTCGATTATGGATACTAATCCCAACTTAATAAAGTGGGAAGCGGGAGAAGTTATATGAAAATTGAAAAGAAGAAAGTTAACGTTGGTGTTGGTTTTGTAACAGGTCGTAAGAACTTTAAAAATGTGGTGAAAACCTATGTTGATAACTGGAATGAATCTGGACTCGTCGATAACAAGAAAAATGCACTCCACCTGTTTGTTGCTTACGATTTGAAGTATAAGCGCACTAAAGTGAGTGATTACAAAGTCACAGATGAAGAAATATTGGATAGTGTGGATTCAGCTTATTACTTGGGGAATTCTTCGATTACAAATGAGGCACAATATCTAGTTGAGAAGAAAGTAGTTACTCAAAAAGAGGCTAAACTGATATTTGGTGAAGGTTATGCCATGAAAAGAAATGCAGTTTTATATTTTGCAATAAAAAATAAAATGGATTATCTTATTTTCCTCGATGATGATGAGTACCCGATAGCAAATATAAAAATTAATGATAGCATTGTCTGGAAAGGTCAAGAGGTTCTGTCCACGCATATTAACAATATTAAACATGCTGATATGACCCACGGTCATCATTGTGGTTATATTTCTCCAATACCACAATTTGATTTTAACGATAAGCTTTCTGAAGATGAATTTAGAATTTTTGTGGAGTCTATAAGCAATGATATTATTAACTGGGACTCCATAAAAGAAAAAATGAATGATGGCGGAGTTACCTATGCTGACCTTGATATCATGAATAGTGAAATTATAGAAGTCGTTGAAGAAGTAAATGGAATGAAGTTTATCTCTGGTGCTAACCTGGGCTTTAACCTTAAGAATCTTGATAAATTATTCCCTTTTTATAACCCGCCGGGAGCAAGAGGAGAAGATACTTTCTTAAGCACCTGCATTGGTGAATGTAATATAAGGAAAGTTCCTTGTTATACCTTTCATGATGGTTTTACTACTTATGAGCATTTACTCCTTGGAGTGCTTCCTAACAAATTAAAAGGGATGAGAGCGGATTCGAGTGTTATTACTAAAAGGTTCTTAAAAGCTTCTATCGGTTGGATTCGTTACAAGCCACTTTTGCTTTATATTACGCAAAGAGAGAATTATGAAGCTGAGATTAAGAAAATGAAGGAAGACTTATCTAATGTCATTCCAAAGATATGTAACTATTTTGGAAATGACGAATTTAAAGATGTATTGAAAGAACTGGACTTTTATCATGAGCATGTAGAAGAACATTATAAAGACTTCGAAAATACGAAATCAGCATGGGTAAAAGTAATAAAGTTTCTAAAAACCCAATAAGCACTTCTTTCAAAAGGATTGTCGGGATAATTATAGCAGTAAAGCAAACCTCATTTTGTTGAATTATTAGCAGAAATGGGGTTTTTTAATTCAGAAAGAGGGAACATATATGAATAGGATAGAAGAACATAAATAATAATATAAGGGGTGTCTAGGGTGTGGTATTCAAAATCGAAAGAAGAAGTACTACAGGAGCTTCAAGTAAACGCTACAACGGGGCTGACGTCTGAGGAAGCTAAATCTAGACTTGAACAATATGGCGCCAATAAGCTCAAGGGAAAACCTAAGAAAGGCTTGATTTTTCTCTTCTTTGCGCAAATGAAAGATATGCTCATTTATGTTCTTCTAGGTGCTGCGATTGTTACGCTTGCCATTGGGGAATTCATGGATACGATTATCATTGTTGCAGTCGTTCTGTTAAACGCGTTGATCGGAGTGATTCAAGAAAACAAAGCGGAGAAAGCAATAGAGGCTTTGCAACAAATGACGACTCCAAAGACACTTGTCAGACGTGACGGAGAAGTTAAGGAAATTCAATCCGAGGACATTGTACCAGGAGATATCGTCATATTAGATGCAGGGAGATTCATCTCTGCTGATTTACGATTACTTGAGAGCGCTAATTTACAGATTGAAGAATCTGCGTTAACCGGTGAATCTGTGCCGTCGGATAAAAATGCAGCTGATATTCATACAGATCCCAAAATGCCTATTGGTGACAAATCTAACATGGCATTTATGTCTACACTTGTTACCTACGGGAGAGGCGAAGGTATTGCAGTGGGTACTGCCATGAATACGGAAATGGGGAAAATCGCCAAGATCCTTGATGATGATCATAAGGAATTGACCCCTCTGCAAAAAAAATTAGAGGAACTCGGTAAAACGTTAGGGTATATTGCCATCGGAATATGCTTGCTCATTTTTGTCGTTGCTTTAATCCAAAAAAGAGATCTATTTGAAATGCTCTTAACGGCTATCAGTTTAGCAGTTGCGGCTATTCCGGAAGGACTCCCGGCGATTGTGGCGATTGTATTGGCACTTGGTGTTACAAGAATGTCCAAAATTAACGCCATTGTGAAGAAATTGCCGGCCGTCGAAACGTTAGGATCAGTCAATATCATTTGTTCAGACAAAACAGGTACACTTACGCAGAATAAGATGTCTGTCGTGAAGCATTACACATCACCAGAACCAAACCATGATGAACCTCCTGTAGATCTGATTAAAGCTATGGTGTTATGTTCAGATGCGACCTTTGAACATGGGAAGGGTACTGGAGACCCTACTGAAATAGCTCTAATCATATTCGGTGATAAGAATAATTTAACCAAAAGATCTTTAGACGCAGAGTTCAAAAGGGTTTCTGAGAAGCCATTTGACTCTGATCGAAAGCTGATGTCTACATTAAATGAAATCCCAACGGGTTATCGAGTGTATACCAAGGGGGCCATCGATCAAATCTTGCAGATTTCAACCTCTGCTTTCGTAGATGGAGAGGTTGTGCCCTTGACAGAAGAAATGAAGGCCCAATATGTTACGGCTTCGGAAGATATGTCGGCTGATGCCTTAAGAGTACTTGGTGCTGCGTATAAGGATACGGATCGTATAATTGACCCAGATGAGATGGAACAGAACCTTACGGTACTTGGATTCGTAGGCATGATTGACCCACCAAGACTTGAAGTGAAGGATTCGATACATGAAGCAAAAGTGGCGGGAATTACTTCGGTGATGATCACTGGGGACCACAAGAACACAGCATTTGCAATTGCGAAAGAATTGGGTATCGCAAATTCTATTAAGCAATGTATGACAGGAGCAGAAATTGATAATTTGTCAGAAGATGAATTCTCGCGACAAATTAATGACTATAGAGTATTTGCTCGGGTCTCACCTGAGCACAAAGTTAAGATTATCAAAGCTTTAAAGGCCCAAGGGAATATCGTCTCGATGACAGGAGATGGGGTAAATGATGCTCCTTCATTGAAATTTGCTGATATCGGCGTAGCCATGGGGATTACTGGGACAGATGTTTCCAAAGGTGCCAGCGACATGATATTAACGGATGATAACTTTTCAACCATCGTCCATGCGATTAGAGAAGGAAGAAATATCTATTTGAATATTCGGAAAGCGGTTATCTTTCTATTATCATGTAACCTTGGGGAAGTCATCGCGGTGCTCGTTTCGATCTTGTTCTTTTGGCCTATTCCGCTCCTGCCAACCCAGATATTATGGGTTAATCTGGTGACCGACACGCTACCGGCAATCGCACTGGGAGTGGACCCTGGTGAGAAAGACGTGATGAAGAAGAAGCCGAGGGACCCTAATGAAAGCTTCTTCGCAAAAGGAGCAGGCATACGTGCCATCATAGGGGGGATCCTAATTGGGTCGACTACTTTAATTGCCTTCTATTTAGGATTACATGAATACGGATATAGCTTAGGCTCAAACAATATCTCTGAAGATGCTTTGACTTATGCGAGGACTATGGCCTTTGTTGTGCTTGCTTCTTCACAGCTGTTCTATTCTTTATCGATGAGAAGTGCAACGAAGTTCATATTTCAAGTTGGGCTATTCACGAACAAATACTTAATAGGCGCTATAATCGTAGGCCTAATTCTGCAGTTTGGAGTAATCACCATACCCTTCCTAGCCACAGCGTTTAAAGTGCAGAATCTCTCATTCGCTGATTGGGGATTGGTCATCGGATTAGGTCTCGTACCCCTCATTGTAAATGAGATCATTAAAGTGTTCACACGAGACAATGATAATAAGGATGCATGAATATAACGATTGAATACGTGTGTCCTTTATCGTATCGTACTTATTACAGGGTTACACGGAGAGTTAAGACAACTCCACCTCAAATATTCATTTTGAGGCGCTGTGCGAATAAATATGTTGTGCCAAAAAAATGTGATGAGGGTTATTCTACAGGCAGCCAAACAGACTGCTTGAGGAATAACCCTCTTTGGAATTACATTGTTTTCTGTTGATGGCGATATTGCGGCAAGCAACGAAGAGGAATTGACGATTTCACCACAGGTACGTTGATCCCTTCTCATTCAGAGAAGTAGAGAAGGTAGTCTTACTTTAACCACTTGGAAGTTGAAGGATAGTTATGGTAAGCATCCGATCGCAACACAACTGATAAACTCCCTAATTATGAAGTGTAGAGCATGAAGTTGTGTAAGAGAATTGTAATTTTGAAGCAGGATTTGAGGGTGATGAGAGGGCACTGAAAAAGTCCAGAATAATCAAGCAGGCACCTATTGCACAATTCATTTGTGCGAAAGGTGCCTGTTAATAATACCGTCTGCCATGAATATGACGCGATCGACTACTTCTCGTGCAAAGGCCATTTCATGTGTGACAACAATCATCGTCCGATTTTTACTTGATACTTCCTTTATAATGTTTAAAACTTTTATAGCGTTCTGTTTCTTTTTTTCTAGTCGTTTATCAAAATCTCTCTCGGTGATTTCTGATTAAATCGTGTTTCGTATGTGTAGCATCCACAATAATTGCGCTACTTTTTCAGTGGCCTCGGATTTAATGCATGTGTTATCTATTTTTTGTTAATTTTAAATACTTAAATTTTTAGTAGTTATTTATCAGAGGTATTGATAGAATTGCAATGAATGAGTGTTATACGAAACTACATAGATGAGGAGAATGTTATTGTGAGTACGATGAAGAAAATAATGCTTTCGAGTATGCTGACTCTATTGGCCCTTTCAGCGTCAGTCGCGTCAGCCTCGGAACAAATAGTAACTACGCAAAATGAACCTTTAGACGATGAGATTACTCAGATTTTGGATACTGTAACGACAAATGAAAAGGAACAAGTAGATCTAGAAACACAGATCGCTGATGCACAGAATAATAATGATCAGGTTAAGGAAGAGCAGTTACAGGTGCAATTGGAGCAAAAAGAGAAAGTGCAAGAGCAAATAACGGCTTCTATTATTGCAGCTCAGCCTGAAGTTGTAGTTCAGTCTGAAGTGACTCCATTAAGTCAGTTAAATATACAGAGTATGGACATAGAAACAGCCTTGATGGCGGTACAGAGTGAAAGAACGAGATTGTTAGAAGATCAGCTTAGGTCTCAAATTGCGGCAGTGGAAGATCGGAATTCACAGATTAATAAGTTAAATGATGCGCTTAGTCAATTAAATAAGGCCAGTGCAATACTTCCTGCAGATGCAAAAGCAGATACTAAGTTAAATTTGAGCAACGAGACCATCCAAGCCATTCAGAACGCGGGAATCGCAATTCCAACCACAGATATTAGTAAAGCTGAACTTGATACAATGAGTATGAATTTAAAATCTATGATAGATTCACAATCTAACTCACAACAAATGGATATGCTTCGATTACAATCTTTGAGCAACAAGCGTAACGAAGCATTCGAAGTGATGACTAATTTCCTCAAAAAAATGCAAGATAGCAGATCATCAATTATTGGAAATATGCGTTAATTAAATTGAATATTGAACGGGAGCCCAAAATGAAACGATATGGATGTTTAGTATTGACTATTGTATGGATTATTCTGCTTGTAGCCTGTTCAGATGGAGATAAGAATAACACTGGACCCATTGGGATTGGGGCTATTCTTCCCTTAACTGGAGAATTATCCTCAAAAGGTGAAGCAAGAGAAACGGCTCTTCATTTGGCGATGGATGAGATAGATACATACTTGGGTAAAGCCAACTTAGGTTTCAAGATGGAATTGATCATTAAGGATAGCAAGAGTGACCCTGAAGAAACATTGAAACAGGCCAAAGCGCTACATGAAGAAGGAACGGATATCCTTATTGTGGGTTCGAGTGCGGAATTAACACTTCTAAAGAGCTGGTCTGATTCAAATGATGTCGTTGTTATCAGTTACAGTAGCACAGCTCCTTCATTGGCGGTGGATAAGGATAGTATTTATAGAGTAGTGCCAAATGACTATCAGCAGGCGAAAGCCTTGGCTACTCTCCTATCTGAACAAGGAATTCGTAACATCATTCCAGTCCACCGCAACGATGTGTATGGACGAGAATTGTCACAGCAACTCATCATGGAGTTTAAGGAACTTGGCGGAAAGGCTGGTTCGCCAGTTATATACGAGCCAGGGAGTACTGATTTTAAATTAACGGTATCACAAATGGAGCAACAGCTTGAGAATTCTGAACTAAATCCAGATTCCGTCGGTATTGTTGTGTTTTCATTTGATGAAGTGGTTCCTATAATTGAACAAGCAGATGCATTGAATCATGTACGTTGGTTCGGAACGGATACAACCGTGCTGAATTCTGCACTCATTAATAATAATGAAGCTGCCGCTTTTGCAGCTACTGTGAATTTTACGGGAGTCACATTCGGTATTAATGATACACCACTATACCAAGAGGTTCAGAAGAAATTACAGGGAAAGTTGAAGACACAAGTGATTCCTGATGCCATATTTGCCTACGATATTCCATGGATGCTAGTAACCGCATTTGAGAACATGGATAATCCTGAAGATGCTGTTGAGTTGAAAGCTAACCTGGTTGAACTCTCTGCCAAATATGCAGGAGCAACCGGATGGATGTTATTGGATGATAAAGGTGACCGTAAGTACTCCTTATATGATATCTGGCAGGTTAAGGAGAATTCATCCAAGGTTTCTTGGATTAAAACTGCGCAATATAGAAGGGATCCAGGGCTTTCTGGATTTATCACAAGTGTGCAGAATTGAAGTTGACGTGTACGATGAATATAACATATTTAAAGTGCCTCCCATTCGATGATTTTGAATGAGGAGGTTTTTCTTTTTAATCTAACTTTTACAATGATATTGTTATAGTTGTCTGCTTCCCCCCCCCATTTGGGGGATTTTTTCATGAAAGAAATTGGATTAGAATCAATTTAGGAAGTGGCAACGACAGAAATATATCTACTTTGCTAAAATTCAGCTTAAATTAAGTTAAATTTTAGGTAACATGTAGTATGGTTAATTTTGGATAATTATTTAAGGGGGACTAAAATTGAAGAATAAATCTTTTAAGTACAGACCGTTTAAGACATTTGTTTCATCTCTATTAATTATAATGATGCTATTTTCATCATTTGGTGTAGCCTTTGGTGCAGGGGCATCGACAACAACATCGACAAAATCAGACATCAAGGGACACTGGGCAGAAAGCGAAATCTCTGCATGGATCGACAAAGGGTTCATTCAAGGCTACGAGGACGGCAGCTTTAAGCCCAACAACACCATTACTAGAGCGGAATTTATTGCTTTGATTAACCGCTCTTTTGGATTCACTGAATCGGCGACGGTTTCCTATAGTGATATCACTTCGTCAAATTGGGCATATGCTGAGATTGCCAAAGCTACCAAAGTCGGATACATATCAGGTTATGCAGATGGAACAATCGGGGCACGTAAGTTGATTAGCAGACAAGAAGTTGCAGTGATCGTTGAGCGATTAGTGGGATTGGCCCAATTTGAGGGCGCAGAGACTTTTTTTACAGATTCAAGTTCAATAGCCTCTTGGGCTAAAAGTTCAGTAGACGCAACTGTAGCTAAGGGGATTATGCAGGGTTATGCAGAAGATAATAGCTTCAAGCCTGGCAAATTCATTACTCGTGCAGAGGCTGTCGTAACATTGGACCACGCTATTTCGGTAAAAGCTGTTGCTTATAACCATGCAGGAACTTATGGCCCTGTAGCGGGTACAGAAACAATCCATGGCGACGTTGTAATTAACACGACTGGGGTTACGCTACAGAACACAATCATAACCGGGAATTTATTGTTTGCTAGTGGTATTGGCAGTGGCGATGCAACCCTTAACAATGTAACGGTACAAGGAGTAACCAGAGTAGAGGCCGGGGGTGAAAATTCAATTCATCTGAATCATTCACTTCTATCTACACTTATAATTGATAAGGAAAATAAAATTATCGTTCGTATTGTAATTAATGGTTCAACAACAGTTAGAGAAATTATTATTGATTCACCAGCCATTATTCAAAGAATGGAAGCGACTGGAGTAGATTTGAGTAAGATTACTCTTTCAGAGAAGCTACCCGCGGGTTCGAAAGTTATCTTCAAGGGATTCTTCAATAGCATAAATATTAAAGCCGATCAAATTCAGCTTGATATTCCTGAAGGCAGTATTAAAGAAGTCACTGTAGAATCAACAGCAACGGGTCTGACGCTTAATTTAGGTGCTGATGCAAAGATTGTTAGTCTTATTTTAGAAGCAATAGCTAAGATGGTAGGGACGGGTACTATTGAGATAGCAACGTTAAGTTCCATTGCTAAAGCAGGTACGATATTTGAAAAGCAACCCATGAAGCTGTTGGATAAAGATGGAGGTTCATCAGTTCCTATGCCTAGCACTAACTCAACTCCAACTGGACCTTCAACACCCGCAACACCCTCAACACCATCAGAACCGCTACCTCCAGATGGAAGTAGTGGTGATACAACAGCTCCGACTCTATCAAGGGTAACTGTGGGTCAAGTAACAGTTGGAGATAGCGTTTATGCTGCAAGTAGTGAGAATGGATATTTGTATCTAGTGCCTTCAACAACACTCCATATAATAACGGATTTGAATCATTCGGTTGATGCTTCACGGGGTGAAAAGTTAGCAGTAACAGCTTCCGTATATTCAACGATTAGTACATCAGGTTTACCAGCTGGTACTTATGTTGTGTATGCCGTTGATTCTTCTAACAATATATCTACAGCTTCAGCAGATATATTAGTCATTGGATTACAATTAACCATTGCAAATCCAACATCTGTAACAGAAACAAAAATGTATGATGGAACTACAACAGCCATCGCAATAGCGAATTCATTAATTGGAGTTATTCCTGGTGATGTAGTAACAGTGAATGCAGTAGCATCTTACGATGATGAAACACTGGGAACAGGTAAAACAATAACAGTGGCTTATGTGCTGAGTGGAGCAGATGCTGGCAAATATATGGCTCCAGCAAACTACACAGTAAATACGGGAGTTATTATAAACGCACTGTTAACTATTGATACACCGGCATTGACACTTACAAAGTTTAAAGATGGAACGACTACAGCAGCTGTGACAGCAGGTACATTAATGGGTGTTGTTAGTGGTGAAGATGTCACGGTGAGCGCAGTAGCAAATTATGATACACCGTCAGTAGGTACTAACAAAACGATTACAGTGGTGTATACGTTGAGTGGAGCAGATGCAGCGAATTATATTGCACCGTTAGACTATACAGTAACTACTGGTGAAATTGACAGAGATCAAATAACCAGATCCAAGGTATATGATGGAACTGCAACAGCGGCCGTTACACTAGGCTCAGTAATTGGAATAGTTGATGGAGATGATGATGAGGTTACCGTTAATATAACAGCAACTTATAATGATAGAACCGTAGGTACCCATAAAACGATAACCGTGGATTACTTCCTAACGGGAATAGGTGCAGGTAATTATTTTCCACCCGTTAGCTACACCGTAAGTACAGGTGTCATAACGGCATTAGCATTAACTATTGACGCGCCTTTATTAATAGAATCTAAAGTATATGATGGATCGGCAACAGCAGTCGTGACAACAGGCTCATTAGTAGGAGTTATAGGTGGAGACGATGTAACAGTAAGTGCCGTTGCAACTTACAATGATACAACCGTAGGAACGAACAAAACGATAACGGTGGTGTACACCCTATCGGGAGCAGATGCTGCAAATTATGTGGCACCCGCAGACTACACCGTAAGTACAGGTGTCATTACAGCACCATAATATTCATGAATAAAGATCATCTTGTATGAATCCTCTATGGGAAAATTAGAAGGAACAAGTTTAGCCCCGACACCGTTTAGACGGTGTCGGGGTTGTTTTGATTGCTCCCCTTCTGTAGTAGATTATATGTGGCTTCCCGCCTAGAAAGGGAAACACAAAAAAGAGGAGGAGAATACTCCCCCTCTCTTTTGATAGAGACTATCTTCTACTTCTGGGAAAATCGATTGAGCTTCGCAGGAACGCTTTATTTTGTAAAGATTTTGACTTCCTTAGGAGCCAAAGTAACGGTAACCGTACCGTTGTTAAGTTGAACAGAATCCGTACCTAGTTGATTCTTGAGTGTCAATCCATTTGAGAGATTCTCGAAATTTCCAATAGTCCGAGTTTCCGTATTCCAAGAGTTGTTGATCATGACAATTGCCTCGTCGCCACCTTTAGAACGTTGGAAGCTGTAGAAGGTACTGTCAGCCCATCTTTCTTTTTGCGTACCATTCTGCAATGCAGGATGACTATTGCGAACAGCGTTGATCTTGGCGATATACTTATAAAGCTCGTGATTAGCGTTAGGAACTACGTCTTCACGGTTATAAGGGTCGTCACCACCGCTATAGCCTAGTTCCGTACCCTGGTAGAGAATTGGGATACCGCGTGATGTTAGCATAAATCCTAAAGCTGCTTTTAATTGTGGCCATTTGTCAGCACCATTGCCTGGTTTTCCGGAAGCGTCATTGAGGAAACGTTTCACATCGTGATTATCAATGAATGTGCCGTTTAGACTTACATCACGATAATTGGAATCTTGGGCGTAACGGTCTCTAATTTGTGTCATTGACCCGTCATGACCGAACACATTTTGCATTGTGTAATACATAGGGAAGTCTAGGACAGCGTCAAGGTAATTGGAGTAATCTCCAATTTTAGTTGGACTTCCGTCAAATATTTCGCCGATTGTAAATATATTAGCCGCATTGTCAAAGGATTTCAAGAACCCTTTAGATACATGTTTGGCTGTGTCCACACGTAAACCATCGACTTTGGATTCGTTAATAAGCCATTTAATCCAGTTGTTCAACTCAGCAGTTACCGCTGGATTATCTTGATTCAAATCGTCCAAACCGGCAACGTCACCGTTCTCAATTTTCCATTGGTTGTTCGAATTATAATCGGAGCCTGTAATTTCTCCATTATGATGGTACCAATCATAATTATTAAATGGAGCTTTGGCAAAGCCGTTTGGTTGGAAGTCACCCGTGTGGTTAGGAACGACATCTAGCATGACAGCGATCCCCTTGTTGTGAGCCGTATTTACCAGTTCTTTGAATTTATTCATTGAACCAAGGTGCCCATCTACCGAGTAGAAGTCGTAGGTATGGTAACCGTGGTAAGCGTAGTCACCCTTCTGCAATGTAACGGGTGTAATCCAGATGGCTGTAAAACCCAGATTCTTGATGTAATCCAGTTGATTGATAACGCCTTGGAAATCTCCGCCGTGCCATTTCTTAGGATCACTCTTGTTCGAATTGAATCCATCAAAATTGTCATTCGAAGTGTCACCGTTAACGAAGCGGTCTGTCATGATAAAGTAAATGCTTTGTTTCGACCAGTCTGTTGCTCCTTGGTTAGTTGAACTGTCAGTAGTCACATTAAGGGGAGCACTTGCTCCAGAGGTGTTACCTGCAGAATTATAAGCCTTTACAGTGTAAGTGTATGTTGTTAATACTGATAATCCTGTATCCGTGTAGCTAGTCGAACTGGTGGTTCCTACCTTGGATCCATTGCGCCAAATTTCGTACCCGACAGCACCCGGAGAAGCTGTCCAAGAAAAGGAAATGGTTGTGCCTGTTTTACTGGTAGATACGACATTCGTAGGAATACTAGGTGTAGTATTATCGATAATGGGTGCCCCAGCAGAGATCGTACCGGCTGCTCCATTAGAGCCAGGAGTGAATGTCCACGTACCAACGTTAAACAGATAGTTTATAGAATTGTTGTTATCCCAAGTACCACTACCATTGTTGAAGACAGCTTCTAATTGGGAGGCAGAGCCAATATTAACTGTGATTTTGGAATAACCGCTTAATTCAGAATTAAGCATAGCTGTCCCAGGCGCCGTAGTCCAAGTGCCGCCTGCTGGACGGTAGTGAATATAAGGTGTAGCGTATCCCTTTTTGTAATAAACGGTCACTTGCTTGCCAGTCGATACGTTGTTAGTCGTTACGCTAAATGCCGTACTTGCATCGGAGATGTTACCGGCTGCATCATACGCCTTCACAGTATAACTGTAAGCTGTGTTAGCCGTTAATCCAGTATTCGTATAGGTAGTTGAAGTGGATGTTCCCACCTTGGCACCATCGCGCCAAATTTCGTAGCCAGTTACCCCGACAACATCCGAAGATGCTGTCCAGGATAAGGAAACGGATGTTTCTGTTTTAGCCGAAGATACGACATTCGTTGGTACGCTTGGTGCAGTGGTGTCGTCGGTACCTTGAACAGGTCCTGCTGAGATTGAGCCAGCTGCTCCATTAGAGCCAGGAGTGAAAGTCCAAGTACCGATGTTAAATAGATAATTTCTAGAATTGTTGTTATCCCAAGTGCCACTACCATTGTTGAAGACAGCTTCTAATTGGGAGGCAGAGCCAATATTAACTGTGATTTTGGAATAACCGCTTAATTCAGAATTAAGCATAGCTGTCCCAGGCGCCGTAGTCCAAGTGCCGCCTGCTGGACGGTAGTGAATATAAGGTGTTGCATATCCCTTTTTGTAATAAACGGTCACTTGCTTGCCAGTCGATACGTTGTTAGTCGTTACGCTAAATGCCGTACTTGCATCGGAGATGTTACCGGCTGCATCATACGCCTTCACAGTATAACTGTAAGCTGTGTTAGCCGTTAATCCAGTATTCGTATAGGTAGTTGAAGTGGATGTTCCCACCTTGGCACCATCGCGCCAAATTTCGTAGCCAGTTACCCCGACAACATCCGAAGATGCTGTCCAGGATAAGGAAACGGATGTTTCTGTTTTAGCCGAAGATACGACATTCGTTGGTACGCTTGGTGCAGTGGTGTCGTCGGTACCTTGAACAGGTCCTGCTGAGATTGAGCCAGCTGCTCCATTAGAGCTAGGAGTGAAAGTCCAAGTACCGATGTTAAATAGATAATTTCTAGAATTGTTGTTATCCCAAGTGCCACTACCATTGTTGAAGACAGCTTCTAATTGGGAGGCAGAGCCAATATTAACTGTGATTTTGGAATAACCGCTTAATTCTGAATCAAGCATAGCTGTCCCTGGTGCCGTAGTCCAAGTGCCGCCTGCTGGACGGTAGTGAATATAAGGTGTAGCGTATCCCTTTTTGTAGTAAACAGTCACCTGATTACCAGCCGATACGTCGTTAGTTGTTACGCTGAATGCCGTACTCGCATCGGAGATGTTACCAGCTGCATCATATGCTTTCACAGTATAACTGTAAGCTGTGCTAGCCGTTAATCCAATATTCGTATAACTTGTGGAAGTAGATGTTCCCACCTTGGCACCATCGCGCCAAATTTCGTAGCCGGTTACCCCGACAACATCTGAGGAAGCTGTCCAGGATAAGGAAACGGATGTTTCTGTTTTAGCTGTAGATACGACATTCGTTGGTACGCTTGGTGCAGTGGTGTCATCGGTACCTTGAACAGGTCCTGCTGAGATTGAGCCAGCTGCTCCATTAGAGCCAGGAGTGAAAGTCCAAGTACCAACGTTAAACAGATAATTTGTAGAATTGTTGTTATCCCAAGTGCCACTACCATTGTTGAAGACAGCTTCTAATTGGGAGGCAGAGCCAATATTAACTATGATTTTGGAATAACCGCTTAATTCTGAATCAAGCATGGCTGTCCCTGGTGCCGTAGTCCAAGTGCCGCCTGCTGGACGGTAGTGAATATAAGGTGTAGCGTATCCCTTTTTGTAGTAAACAGTCACCTGATTACCAGCCGATACGTCGTTAGTTGTTACGCTGAATGCCGTACTCGCATCGGAGATGTTACCAGCTGCATCATATGCTTTCACAGTATAACTGTAAGCTGTGCTAGCCGTTAATCCAATATTCGTATAACTTGTGGAAGTAGATGTTCCCACCTTGGCACCATCGCGCCAAATTTCGTAGCCGGTTACCCCGACAACATCTGAGGAAGCTGTCCAGGATAAGGAAACGGTTGTATCTGTTTTGCTTGTAGATACCACACTCGTTGGAATGGATGGTGCAATGGTATCGATAACTATTGGGTTAGTAGTGACAGGAAGTGCAGTACTTGGATTTGAGATATTACCAGCTGCATCATAAGCCTTCACGGTATAACTGTAAGCTGTATTTGCCGTTAATCCTGTATTTGTATAACTAGTGGCAGCGCTTGTTCCAACCTTAGTACCATTACGCCAAATCTCGTAGCCGGTTACCCCGACAGCATCTGAGGAAGCTGTCCAGCCTAGGGAAATGGATGTACTTGTCTTACCTGTAGACACCAGGTTTGTTGGAATACTTGGTGCCGTGGTGTCAACGTCATCCTTCGTATGGCTGATGACGTACTGTTTAAATCCAGCCATATCACCGGTGGCAGAGCCATTACTATTCACGAGATTTGCAAGACGTAGAAGAGTAAAGCCATTATATTTCCATTGCGTAATTTTTTCTTGGACTTTTTGGAAGTTACCTGTGGGAAGAGCATTTTCGCCATTCAAGCGAACGCCTTTACTATTCGCAATGGAAGATACAGTATCGACCAGCGTAGAAGGCATCGAATACGCTGGTGAGCTGCCGTCATTATTCATTTCCAATGCGGTAAATGTCAGATCCAGATTGCTGTCTTTGAATTTTTGAATAAGGGTGTTGTAATCGTAGTATCCTGCAGCATTTTCCGCGCTGTGTGGCGCAGATGGATTGTTATATTGCCAGTGGATACCAGAGATCTTCGCACCGATACGAACGCCGAACACGGAATCGAAGCTATTGTGAGCTGCTGTGGCTATTACGCCAAGATGATTCTCAAGTACGCCTTGGTTCCATTTAAGGAAGTCTTTACCGTAATTCGTGTTGTATCCGCCAGTAGAATAGAACGAATCACCATCACTTGGAGGGTTGATTTGGCTCGCATTCGTCAAGGATAGTCCCCAGGCCTGATTTACGCCGGTTAAAGAACCATATTTACTGACCATAGCTGTTCTAAATGCATTCTTCGCAGTGTCTGTATAGACCTGGAACTTTCCTCTAGAAGGATAATTCCAGCCCGCTGAATTATAATAGGAAGGGTAACGAAGTTCACCTGAAGGTCCAGCGCTTAGATAGATTTTGGGTATAAGTGCTTTGTAGCTAGCAAAGTTAGATGCAAATGAGGTGTATAATTCAGAGTATTGTTGGCTAATGCCGCTCCAGAATGGTGAAAGAGCTTCATTATTGACAAAACCGGTCTCACTCTTATACTTCATTTCATCAGCAGAGCCTTTGTTCCATAACCAGGAAGGAATAGGGATGTTGCAATCGTCACCTGGATTTCCTCCGCAGGTGTGGGTCGAAAGGATCGGAACCCATTTCAGCCCAGATTCGCTGACAACGTTTGCATAAGTCTTGTAGTAGCTCCAATCGAATTGATTATCGCCTGCTGCTTCTACATCGCCCCACCATACATCGGTGGTAATTCCGTAGACACCATTATTTTTCAATGTCTGCAATTGGTTTCTAAACGCATTCCAATCTGTGATTTTACTTAGTGGCGCCATAACAGATGCCTTGAAATCGTTAGCTACATCTGCGCTTGCTGTGCCTGATCCTGTAAATAAGCCTGTAATCGTGGAGAAGACTAAAATAAAGCCTAAAGCAAGAGCACGAGCTTTTCTCCAAAACATTCTACTTGAATTCAAATCTACCATCCTCCTTTTTTTGTGAATCCGCTTACATATGACTTGGAATGATTCTTCGTGCAGCTCTGAAAGCGGGTTCTGTGAAT
The DNA here is from genome assembly GCF_050433705.1 of Paenibacillus sp. DS2015. Lineage (NCBI taxonomy): Bacteria > Bacillati > Bacillota > Bacilli > Caryophanales > Paenibacillaceae > Paenibacillus > Paenibacillus sp. DS2015. The sequence continues at coordinate 169,518 of NZ_JBNPWS010000009.1, forward strand.
CGTTGTAACTAGGTTAAAACGGCGGGCTAAGGCCAGTCAGCGTGTGGGGTTTAAAGAGAAGAGGAAAAACATTAAAAGTAATGCAAACGTTTACACTGTAGATTATAAATTATATTCTTAAATTTCACAATATGACAATTGAAGCATATTAATGTAATTTTAGCGGGTTTAGTGAAGCGAATAAATATTTTGAATTTTTTGCTCGAAAAATAGCTGAAATGACTATTGAAATCGGTAGGTTAAGTTGAGGAAATCATCATATTTTGAAGAAAGAAAGTAGGGAAGACAGAGTGTTACTTAAGTGGATGGCCACCCATCATTTTACATGAATTATAATAATAACTGAGAATAGGAGACTAGATTCTAGTTCAATCTATACAGTTATATATGCTGATATAAATGGATCAAATGACTCATTAAATAGATTTCGATTAGTAGTTATTTAAATCTAATATGTATTCGGAACCGTTCAAATATTGACATTCCATAGGCGTACATGGTATATAAAAACAAGGATTAGCACTCAGAGATCCAGAGTGCTAATCCTAGTGCCAACACTTCAGCTAGAGTAGCATATCAATTAAAGCATCCTAATTATTTTCTTATATTGAAAGGAGATCCATTATTCATGGCTAAGAAAAAGTTTAAAGCAGAGTCCAAAAGATTGCTAGAAATGATGATTAACTCCATTTACACGCAGAAAGAAATATTTCTGAGAGAGCTCGTATCTAATGCGAGCGATGCCATTGACAAAATATATTATAAAGCATTAACCGATGATCAATTGGTGTTTAATCAAGAGGATTATTATATTAAAGTAACTGCCGATAAGGAACGTCGTACTTTAACAATCTCCGATACGGGTATTGGGATGACGAAAGAGGATCTTGAGAATAACTTGGGTATTATTGCCAAGAGTGGCTCATTATCATTCAAGAAAGAGAATGAATCCAAAGATGGGCACAATATTATTGGTCAGTTTGGAGTAGGGTTCTATGCAGCTTTTATGGTGGCAGATGTAGTGACTGTAATCAGTAAAGCATTGGGAAGCGACGAAGCCTTCAAGTGGGAATCTGAGGGTTCAGATGGGTATACTATTGAGCCTTGTGAGAAGGACGCTGTGGGTACGGAGATTATTCTGCAAATTAAAGAGAACACAGAAGATGATCAATATGATGAATATTTAGATGAGTATCGGTTAAAATCGATTATTAAGAAGTACTCAGACTTCATTAGATTCCCAATCAAGATGGATGTTAAGGGACAACGTCCTAAAGAAGACAGTGAGAATGAATTCGAAGAATTCCAAGAAGAACAAACTATCAACAGTATGGTTCCAATCTGGCGAAAAAATAAGAATGAGCTGACAGCAGAAGATTATAATAACTTTTATGCTGAGAAACGTTATGGCTTCGATAAGCCCATTAAACATATTCATATCAGTGCAGATGGTGCTGTAGTCTATAATGCCATTCTATATATCCCAGAGAATACGCCATTTGATTATTATACGAAGGAATATGAGAAGGGATTAGAGCTATATTCCAATGGTGTATTGATCATGGACAAGTGCTCGGACCTACTTCCTGACTATTTCAGCTTTGTCAAAGGAATGGTAGACTCAGAAGATCTATCACTTAACATCTCAAGAGAACTGCTACAACACGATAGACAACTTAAACTTATTGCCAAGAACATTAAGAACAAAATCAAAGGTCAATTGCAAAGCTTGTTGAAGGATGAAAGAGAACAATATGAGCAATTCTATAAATCCTTTGGCAGACAGCTTAAATTTGGGGTATACAACGATTATGGTATGGAAAAAGAAGTACTGCAAGACTTGCTAATGTTCTACTCCTCTAAAGAGAAGAAACTAGTCTCCTTGGATGAATACGTATCAAGAATGCCGGAGGATCAGAAGTACATCTATTATGCTTCTGGGGAATCGATGGATAGAATTGATAAGCTTCCACAGACCGAAATGGTACTGGACAAGGGATTTGAGATTCTTTACTTTACGGATGATATCGATGAGTTCGCGATCAAGATGATCCAGAACTACAAAGAGAAAGAGTTTAAATCTGTATCGAGCGGTGACTTAGGGATCGAATCGGAAGCAAATGAAGAGAAATCAGATGCTGAAGAGAATGAAAACAAGGAACTTTTTGAATATATGACAAGCCAACTGTCGAATAAAGTGAAGAGCGTCAGAGCTTCCAAAAGATTAAGAACGCATCCCGTATGTCTATCTACAGAGGGTGAAGTTACAATTGAAATGGAAAAAATATTGAAAGCAATGCCTAATGGTCAAGATGTACAAGCAGATAAAGTTCTGGAAATCAACATCAACCATGAGGTATTTAAGTCCTTAAAGGATGCTTATGCACAAGATAAAGACAAACTGAATCTATATACCAGTCTGTTATACACGCAAGCATTGTTAATAGAAGGATTGCCAATTCAAGATCCAGTAGAATTTACAAATGATATTTGCAAAATAATGGTGTAATACAGCGATATAATGAGTACCGTAACCGAAATAACCCGACACTGGTGCAAACTAGGCGGGTTATTTATCTTTTATGAGGGAAAGACTAGTGTCTATGGAGATTTATATGGACATTATTGACGTTAACGCTCACAATAAAGAGAACGAATATATTGCTGTATATGAATATTTCTCAATGGGTTAACAAGATTTGAATTAGAAGGGGATTGAATGGTTTGAATAATGAAGAAGTCATCAATGAAGAAGTAGTTAATGGAGAAGAAATAAATGAACAAGAAGATATTGAGGTAGGTCCAACATATGAGGATTTGAAAAAATCTGCTAATCGTTCATCCGATTGGAAAGTTCGATTAAATGCAGTTGAAGAGTTGGCTAAGTTAGATAATAAACAAGTGATCGATGTACTGACGCATATGGCAACTAATGATCCTGTGTATCAAGTACAAGAGGCTGCTTATCTGAAGCTTAAAGAACTGGGCGAAGATGTTCCAGCACCTTCCAAGAACAAAGGTGAATTATTTAAAGGATTAACTAAAATCTTAATAAGAATCAAGAAAAGTCTACCCGCAGATCATACGTATGAAGATTTCAAAGAGAAGCTGAAAAAGATGAGAGTCGATATTTATGATACGTACGAAGGTGACAAGGGCGATAACTTTGATCAGTGGCTCGAAAGCACTTGGGCATCCCTTTCTATAAAGTAATATTCTCTAAAGTAAAGCATCTGATGGAACTTGAGTCAGATGCTTTTTTGTGTGTATTCATATTGGCGAAAGAAGGGAATAAGTCGGTTATGAACGAATTAAACGATATGAGGCTCTAAATCATAATAAGTGATTGCAGAAAATAGAAGGCTGTGCAGATCGTAGCGGAGAGGATGGAATTGTCTTGGAGAAGCGTAGCGTTCGCCTAAAGCTTTCCTTTGGAAAGCCACATCGGAAGCATATACTTTGCCCCTAAATTTTCACCGCAAAGAGCGGCAGATTCAAAAAAATTTAGGGGGCAACAGTGATCGGAAGGACAATCCATCAGCGCAGCGTCATCAATCAACTCGATACATTTGTCAAGCACTGATATTGCTATTGAGCCCGATATGACACCCTAATCCACTATTTATATACGTTCAGGAGACGAGAGATGAATCGACAACGAAAGATCCTTATTATCGAAGATGAACAAGATATTGCACGAATTATAAAGGATTATATTAGCAAGAACGGATACGAGGCAACTATTGCTGGCAATGGTAAAGATGCTTTATTAGCCATTGAGTTATTGAATCCGGAGTTCATTATTCTGGATATTATGCTACCTGATATTGATGGGATCGAGCTCTGCCGCCAAATTCGCGAGAACAATAATGTTCCCATTCTTATCCTAAGTGCCCGAGGTAGCGACACAGATAAAGTGCTTGGATTGGGATTTGGTGCGGATGATTATATGACGAAGCCTTTCTCATTAACCGAGTTATTAGCAAGAATCAAATCTAATCTACGTAGAGTCGAGAGTATGGTAAGTGCACCGCCAAAGCAACCGGACAACGAGGATATTCTACATTTTGGAACGGTCACCATTGATAAAAAGGGATATAAAGTAACCAATGAAGGCAACGAAATTTCATTATCTGCGAAAGAACTGGAACTGTTATTTTTTCTATCCAAGCATAGAAACCAAGTATTCTCTAAAAGTCAGCTATTGGATGCTGTATGGGGCTACACGGCGTATGGAGATGAAAGTACGATAACTGTGTATATTCGAAGAATACGTGAGAAGTTGGAAGTAGATCCGTCCAACCCTAAGTATATTAAGACAGTCTGGGGGATTGGATACAAATTTAGCTTTGACGAATGACACATGAATGACATTTGAATGTCAGTAAGATGGGAGAATCCTATGTATTTGAGTGAGTGGATTAGTAAATGGTTTAAAGTCGTTCTTGTTTGTCTACTCATCCTATTCGGATGTGGGGGAGGCTTGCTCTGGGATGACTACAGAAGTGAACAAGAGGCTGACTCCAGACATGTCATTAATCAGGTACGACTTCAAGTGAGTGAGATGATGCTGTACTTAGAGCAAAATAATGGGAAGATTGCTGATGATCGCAAGGTAAAAGAGGGCCTCCAAGCCCTATCTCAAGATCACCAAGTGAGCTTAATATATGCACAACTGGATGGACGCGTTATCTTCAATTCCTCACCCAACAACACCATCCAACACATAGATCTCAAAACGGCGCTTCATTATGATTTATATCATGCAAGAGTAGATCAGGATACCTATAACATCGCTTTTCCGGTGATTGATGAGGCAACTCAAGTCCAAGTTGGAAATGCTTTATTTGCAATACCTGCGAATACTGTGTTTGCTGAGAGAAGCCACGTTATGCCTTTTTCCCTATTTATGATTATGACCTCTATACTGCTCATCCTCTGTTATCTGATATTTCTTATTAGAAATAAAATGAACAGGAAAATTATTCAGCCTATTCATCACTTGAAAGATCACTCAGAAGCTATTCTAAAAGGCAATTATGAGCAAAAAGCTACATATGCTGCCATGGATGAAATCGGTGAGGTTTATACAGTGTTTGACCAAATGAGAATGGAGATTATGCATCATAGTCTGCGGAGAGATGAACAAGAGCAAGCACAGAAGGAACTAATCACCAATATTTCTCACGAGATAAAGACACCCTTAACAACGCTGAAAGCCTACATTGAAGCGATTCGTGAGGGGGTCTGTCCTGATATGTCATCGGTTATGGAATATGTTGAGGTGATGCATAATAACACGGAGAAAATGACGAGATTGACAGAGGATCTTTTGCTACATGCCTTAAAAGAATTAGGACAGATCTCTGTGACGCTCACGGAGCAGTATACTCGGGACATGTTGCTTACGATTCTACAACCGATCTGTCATTATGTTCGCACATCAGGGGTGACTTTCATTGAGCCGCTAGATATTCCTAATGTGCTGATTCGTGCTGATGCCAATCGATTGGAACAGGTTATTTCTAATCTCATTGCCAATGCTTTGAAACATACAGCTGCGGGTGATTCCATTAGTGTGAATATAGAGCTTGCGCAGGGGCAGTTGAAAATAACGATAGCGGATACAGGGAAGGGGATTTTGCCGCAGGATATGCCTTTTGTTTTTGATCGCTATTTCAAAGTCACGTTGCATGCCAATCCCAAGAATGAGGGGTCGGGATTAGGACTCTCCATTTGCAAACATATTATTGAAGCGCATCATGGTTCCATTTCATTCAAAAGCGTACAGGGTCAAGGAACGGTATTTCAGTGTTTGATTCCGTTATGATAGATGGCGGTTGTAATATTTCATTAATATTTAGATAAGTATTTATACATAACTGCCCTTTACAATAAGGATATGTATTTATTTGAGGAGGGATTATTCTTGGTAAAAAAGGCGATCATTCAAGCTACGAACCTTTGCAAAACATATTCCACAGGCAGCGAACAATTTCATGCCATCAGGAATCTAGATTTAGAAATTTATGAAGGGGACTTCACAGTGATTATGGGGAATTCAGGATCAGGAAAATCCACACTGATGTATATGCTAAGTGGGCTTGATTCCGTAACGGTGGGTGAGGTTTACTTTCAAGGACAACGGATCGATAGCTACACCCAGAAGCAAATAGCAGAGTTCAGAGCAAATAGAATCGGATATATTTATCAAAGTATTAATTTAGTGCCTGACCTTACCCTATATGAGAATATCGCTTTACCCGGGTACATTGCTGGACAGCCTAAGAAGCAAGTGAAGAGAAACGTACTCTCATTGATGAAGGGCATGGAAATCGACGGACAGCAGCATCGCCTCCCCTCACAGACCTCAGGTGGACAACAACAAAGAGCAGCGATTGCCAGGGCGTTGATCAATACACCAGACGTTATATTTGCCGATGAGCCGACAGGAAGCCTAAATTATGATCAAGGTGTGGCAGTCCTAGATATTCTAACGGATATGAATCGTAAAGGACAGTCCGTGGTCATGGTAACCCATGATATCAAAGCAGCTTGCAGAGCTGATCGTCTTATTCTGATAAAAGATGGGAAAATCTCAGATGTGCTGGAGTTTGATAAGTTTGAACATACCCAAATCCAAGACAGAGAAGCGATCATATTCTCGTGCGTCTCAGGAAAGGGGTAAGCGCTTATGTATGCAGTTTATACTCTTTGTTTAGCTAATTTAAGAAAAAAGAAAATACACAATGGACTGATTGGCTTACTCATCCTTTTATCGACACTACTACTTGCTACATCGGTCACGGTTATATTGAATACAAATAATTTATTTACGGATATGCACAATAAAACACATGGCTCACATGAGATGTTGGAGTTAAGAAATGAGCTGCATGACCCGCAGAGGGTACATCAATGGTGGAATGAACAAGAAGGAGTTACGTCATCAGAATTGATTCCGTTTAGAAATTTATCCGGAATCACGACGAAACAGGGGCTAGATCTTTCAAGCCTATATTTGTATATGATGGATACGCCTACGCGTCCTTATGCCGTGGATGAGCTTATATTTGCACAAGGGAATGAGAGTTTAAAGCCAGATAGAGGGACAATATGGCTCCCCTCTTCCATTGCTTATTTACATGAGATTTCAGTAGGAGATACACTAGGATTTAAAACAGGTGAGAAAGATTTCGAATTGCAAGTAGCGGCGATCGTTGTGGATATGCCCCTCGGAGCACCCTTTGCCACAAGTGTACGCATATGGATGAATCATGAGGACTATAATGAACAATTTCATGCCATGAAGGGTAAAGATCAGTATATGATGGGGATTAGATTTGATGATTATAGCCAAAGTACAAGCTATTGGGCACAATTCGAGCAAGACATGGGTACGCCTTATCTTGACACAAAAACGAGTTTTGAGGAAATAACTGCTTTTTATCTGATTATGAATAAAATGATTGGATTTATAATGATTTTTTTAGGTATTGTGATGATGTTTGTGGCTTTATTTACGATTGGATTTACAATTTCAGATGATATCTTATCCAATTATAAAACGATTGGTGTAATCAAAGCATTAGGGCTATCTTCAAGGAGATGGATGGGCACTTATTTAACACAATATGCATTGATTTCTATGTTCGCGATAATCCCGGGATTAATAGCTAGTCAATGGATATCGAACGTTATCATAGAAAGTACACTTTCGTCTTTGAAGACGGGAACCACGGAAGCCAGTCTGGAAGGGAATCTTATAACCTTAGCCGTTGGAATCTTTGTATTTATACTTGTCTTGTTGTGTGTGCTGTTCTATTCCAACAAAGCGCGGCTTGTACAGCCTATGCAAGCAATTCGATATGGGATGTCCGAAACGGATAATAGCAGAATGACAAAACGATTCGCTGCTAAAGAAAATCAAATCATTTCTTTTGGGAAGGCACCGCTCCTTGTCGTGATTGGTATAAGAAATTTATGGAAGAACAAGAAGGCCTCCAGTCTTATGATGCTTTTAGCAACCATTATGTCAGCAGTGCTCGTGCTAGGGTTTATTTTAATAAATAGTATTAGTAATATTAAGCAGACATCACCATTATGGGGATATGATTCATCCGACATTGTAGTACAGATTAATAACAAATCGGCGTTTCCTCGTGCTGAATTTGATAGAGCAATATTGTCTAACCCAAGAATTAAAAGTATCGGATGGGTGGACGGTACGAATGGAGTTGTCTCCAATCCCCAGCCCATCAATTTCCCTATAACTGTAATGGATGGGAGTTATGACGAGATAGGATTCACCACATTTAGAGGTGAGAACCCGCGAAATAAAAGTGAAATTGCGATTGGAATTAGTGTAGCTAAACAACTGGACAAAGATATAGGAGATGTTGTCGAGGTCTATATCGAAGGATACAAGCATACACTTACGGTTAGTGGAATCTACCAGGCCATCGCTAATATGTCTGTTTCAGGAAGAATTACAGTGGATGCAATCAAAGTAAATCATCCCGATTACAATGCTCTGGATGGAGCTTACATTAATCTGGAAAATGATCGAGAAATAGATCATGTTGTAAATGAATTAAATTTGAAATATAAGGACTCCGCATCGGCAGTATCGCAGCAAACGTTATTAGATAATTTATTTAAACAAGCTGTTGCATCTTTAATTCTGCCCATGAGTATCATGGGATTGTTATTCACTGGGGTTACGATCATCATCATATACAGTACTAGCCGTATTAACATTAGAAAAGAAAGTAAAACCTACGGCATATATAAATCCATAGGACTGACTTCAACAAAAATTAGATTGTGTGTAACGCTGGGGATCGTAGCTCTATCTACGATTGGAGCCATCATAGGTGTATTTGTGGGAGTTTATCTTTTGCCTATGATTTTAAGAAGTCTTCTCTTGGATTATGGGATAGATGAATTACCTTTGGTACTGCATTGGGGATGGATCATTGCCATAGCCGTTGTGACTATCATCTCAGCTGGGCTTGGCTCATGGGCGTCCTCAAGAATAGTGGCTACTACGTCTCCACAGATACTTGTGATTGAGTAAAGAGTATTAGTATTGCCCCCTGGACGCGACCCGTATGGATGTCGTCGCTCTGGGAGGTTTTTTTTTGCTTAAATGTGAAACATGATGACCGCAAAGATCTTAGATTAAGGATATTGATAATTGACGGGTACTCTTCAACTTCATAGTTAACATATATTCCTTACTTAATATATTTTTATATATTACTTACTTTTTATAACTAACAAGGTATAATGAAGATATCAAGCGATATAACAATTAGATGTGGAGGTATCATCGATGAAAGTTGAAATTTGGTCTGATTATGGGTGTCCGTTCTGCTATATTGGAAAACGCAGGTTCGAAGCTGGACTACAGCAATTCCAGCATAAAGATGCCGTTGACGTGGTATATAAGAGCTTTGAACTCGCACCGGATTCCCCGCGCGATGGTAATCCGGGGGTGTATGATATGCTTGCATCCAAGTATGGTATGAGCCGCGAACAGGCTATTGCCAATACGAACAATATTACGCAACAGGCCAAAGAGCTTGGTCTTGATTATTATTTCGATCGCACGATTCAGACGAACACGTTCGACGCGCATCGTTTATCCCACTTTGCTGCATCCCAGGGGAAGCTTAAGGAGATGACGGAACGGTTGCTGCGAGCTCATTTTACCGACACGCTTCATATTGGAAATCATGAGATATTAGCAGATTTAGCTGCTGAAGTTGGGCTTGATCGTGCTGAAGCCCTCTGTGTATTGAAGGATGGAGAATATGGTGAGGAAGTGCGTGCGAATGAGCAGGAAGCTGGACAGATAGGGGTTAAAGGTGTTCCATTCTTCGTTATTAACCGTAAATACGCCATATCCGGGGCACAATCAAGTGAAGTATTCTTAAATGCGCTGCAGAAAGCTTGGGACGAAGAGCATCCATTTACCGTACTTGGTGACTCAGCCGATGGTGATGTATGTACAGAAGACGGCTGTATAGTTCCAAAGCAGGATAAGAGTTGATCATGGTCTTGGAATAAGAAAAAGGCAAGATCTTCTTCAATATTGAAGTAAAATGTACCCTTTGTAAAGGACAATTATAAAAAGGTTAGCTAACTTATTGAAGCTGCTGTCTGTATTTTGCAGGCGGCAGCTTTTTTAAAT
>NZ_JBNPWS010000010.1:0-162601 GCF_050433705.1 Paenibacillus sp. DS2015
TGTTCTTTTGTCCATAATCCCATGTGTGCTCCCCAACCTTCCTATATATCTATTTTAATAGATTTGGGAGTTTACACAATCTATTTTACAGACTCGCTAATCAATAATTCCTCCCTCTCCTTCACCATGTAAAAAAGAAGGAGAGAGATTATTATACAAAGTGACCGTTATATACAAAATGAAAGAAAGGTCATCTCAGACATCGCGGCACTCATTGTGCGCCGATGAAGCTTTAGAATGAAGCGGTTCTTGAATAAACACAGCATTTGGATTCTCTCACAGTTGTCCCAAGATAAGCCTCTGTCTACGGTATCGTGTTCCTCTGGATTTTCTCTTTCTCCTATCGATCCATCGAAGAAACTTTGAGGATCTATGTATAACGTTATACGACTAGACTAACTCTTCCTTGTTACACAGATGAAGAGTTAGTCATGAGATGAATGGAGCGTATACCCTTCCCCACAAAACTTAGTGTCTGACCTGGGAAGGCCTGTAAACCACTTGATTCACAGCCATCGATGTACACTTCTATGATCACCGTGTTATTTGGACTGGAGTATATAGATACATGCGCTACGGTAACCATCGTTCCCGATCCGACTTCCCATAATTCTATCGTATTTCTCTGATTCGCTTGAATCAAAAAATTACCACAACTTGTTGTATCTATTAAATCATTATCTTGTAGCGTAGCGACTGCCCGAGCGTTATATGGATATCTCCTAAACGCCGCGTGTGTGATCTTACATCGTAATGTAGATCGAGTTGAGCGTGTTTTGGGAAGTAAGGGGATTAGCCTTGGAGATGTAGTTAGTACAGGATAATATAATCGTCTTGTATGATTATGAATATGACAACGTCGTCTTTTACATTTTCTTGTGATCTTTGGTTTATTGTTGAACACCGCTGGAGAACATGGGAAAATTGATATTCTGATATATTCTGCTTGTTCCTCTTTTCTTGTAGTCACTCTTCTTTTCAGTGGTATCATCCTCTTCCATGTCATCGCTTCTCATCTTGTCGCTAAATCTAGTTACTCTACTTCTATTCAATGAATCATTCGAATGTTTGGCTTGCACTCTTGCCTTAATATATGAAATATAGCGGTTATTCAAAAGACAAGCAGAATTACAATAATAGAAAACCAAATAAAGCAGCGCAATCCTATCCAAGGATGCGCTGCTTTTGATATAATTAGGCGTTCCGTTCGTTTAACCGTTCGTTCGATTCAAGGTAAACAAATAGTTATACTTGCTTGCATGTTTCAACTCGTCTAATATAATACCGCCTACAGTATCACGATATATGCCTACGGGTAGTCCAAACCATATCTTTCGGTATTTCTCAACAGCTGCTAATTCTCCTAGAAGTGCCTTCTGTAAACCTGCAACATAGGATTCTACCTGCTGATACGGCTCTTTGCTAGTACTCGGAATTTCCTGTCCGGTAAGTTCCCTATAGATACCTCGGAACATTTGATTGTGACCACGTTCATCATCACGGATGGATGCAATGATACTGGCTTGTTCGGCGTTCGGAGCGAGTCGAATAAGTTCATCATAGAATAATTCGTCATTGCGTTCTCCTTGAACGGCTTCTTTTATTAAATCTAATGCTTGTGGAGCAGATACGGACCAGACTGGTTTAAACGAAGATCTATACCAATACGGAGATACCCAATACATCAAAAAACCTCCTAATATGTTAATCATTGTAATAACCATCATATGAGCACATGCCTAGTCTGGTTACAAGAAGATTAGCCTGGTCTGTACATAGTTCGCTCATCACATATAAACGGACCCCAATGCTTATTAGCATTGGGGCCCGTTTATATGTGATCTTTATTCACTGGATTTCTTACAAGTTAGTAGATATTAGTTCTTAGGAGCTTTTACCCAATCCGCAGCAAATTTCTCCATACCTTGATCCGTTAGAGGATGTTTAGTCAGTTGTTCAATCACACTATAAGGAACAGTTGCAATATGCGCTCCCGCCATAGCAACACGAGTTACATGATCGGGGTGACGTACTGATGCAGCAATAATTTGTGAATCCAAGTTGTGAATACGGAATAACTCAGCAATTTTGGCTACTAGTAATACGCCATCTTCCGAGATATCATCTAGACGTCCTAAGAACGGAGATACATAAGTAGCACCAGCACGAGCCGCTAGAAGCGCTTGGTTAACTGTAAATACTAGTGTAACGTTCGTTTTAACACCTTTTTTAGTAAGATAACGACAGGTTTCAAGACCCGCAATATTCATAGGAACTTTAATTGTAATATTCTTGTCGCCGCCATTGATCTTAATCAATTCGTTAGCTTCTGCGATCATATCTTCAGCAGTTAATGCGTCAGGAGTCACTTCAGCAGAAACAGATTCAACATCAGGTACTAATTTTAGAATTTCTTCAATACGATCTTCGAACTTTACACCCTCTTTAGCAACTAAGGAAGGGTTCGTAGTTACACCAGACAAAACACCGATTTTGTAAGCTTTTTGGATATCCTCTACATTTGCAGTATCAATAAAAAATTTCATGAGTAATTACCTCCATATTGTTAATTTCTTATTTCATTTCTACAGCATGTCCACCAAATTCATTACGTAGTGCTGCTACTACTTTACCTGTAAACGTATCGGTCTCTAAAGAACGATAACGCATTAATAGTGACATCGCAATCACAGGTGTAGCCGTTTGTAGATCAAACGCTGTCTCGAGTGTCCATTTTGCCTCGCCAGAAGAATGCATAATCCCTTTGATCTCATCTAGCTTAGAATCTTTGGAGAAAGCACGTTCCATTAGCTCGATAAGCCAAGAACGGATCACAGAACCATTATTCCATACTCTTGCAACCTTTTCAAAATCATAGTCGAATCCGCTTTTTTCTAAAACTTCAAATCCTTCACCTATAGCCGCCATCATACCATACTCAATCCCATTATGAACCATCTTCAAAAAATGACCGCTACCCGATTTACCGGCATACAAATACCCATTTTCCACCGATGTATCACGGAAAATAGGTTCAACGATATCCCAAGCTTCAGGATCTCCACCGATCATATAGCAGGCACCATGACGCGCACCCTCCATACCTCCTGATGTACCAACATCCATATAGCTCACACCAATTTCTTGAAGTGCATCATGACGCTTGATCGATTCCTTGTAATGCGAATTTCCGGCTTCAATAATAATATCCCCCTTATCTAACAAAGAAGAAAGCTCCAGAATCACAGCATCAACGACTTTATGTGGAACCATAACCCATAGAATTCTTGGGCTTTCCATCTCTTCGATAAGTGCTTTTATACTCGAAACACCTGTAGCCCCATAACCTTTAATCTCTTCAACTGCTTGTGTATTTAAATCAAAAGCAACAACATCATGTTTGCTGTCCAACAAATTCTGACCTAAGTTCAAACCCATTTTTCCAAGTCCAATTAAACCGACCTTCATATCATTTCCTCCAAAGTTGTTAGTATGCAGCTAATCGTTAGATTACGGAAGGAAATACGATTGTTTCTCCTTCTGGTACCTCAATATCATCACTATCTATATTTGACTCAGACATAGCTTTCGTATCCGCAACTGTCCACCATTGATCTTCTCCCAAAAGTGTATTAGAAGCTTCAGGTCCAAAAGAACCCGCCGAATAACCGTGAAGGGGCAAAGTGTTCATCTCCACAGCATCAAGAATAGGTTGAACCCATTTCCACGACATCTCGACTTCATCCCAATGTGCGAAGAACGTAGAATCTCCACGCACTGCATCATGAATTAGGTTCTCATAAGCCTCTGGCATGTCATTCGATGAGGAGTAGCAATTCACAAGAACAGGCTCAGAGCTATTATTGCTAAAAGGATCCGAACTATTCAAATATAAAGTAACTGATTCATCCGGCCCAATCTCAAGCACCAATAGATTAGGAGTAGCATGCTCATTATCTTGTTTACGATACTGTTCTAACGGTTCTTTGAATTCAATGACAATCCGCGTTGATTTTCCGTTCATTCTTTTACCTGTACGAATATAAAAAGGAACCTCGTTCCAGAACGAATCATCAATCCACAATTTAGCAGCGATGAAAGTATCATTTGTCGATGATTTATCTACGCCATGCTCATCGGTATAACCTACAACAGGATGGTCTTCAAGTTCACCTGCAGTATACTGACCACGCACAACATTATGAATAACATCCTCTGGTTGTAGAGGACGAAGAGATTGCATAATTTGTTTTTTCTTGCGTTGCACCTCTTCAGGTGTACTATGTTTGGGAAGTTGAATCGCTGTCATCATCAGAAGTTGCAGAAGGTGATTCTGAAACATATCACGAAGCGCACCCGATTTATCATAATAACCTGCTCGTTCTTCCACCCCTACCGTTTCGCTGGCAGTAATTTGAACATTAGCGATATAACGATTATTCCACAATGCCTCAAGAGTTGGATTGGAATATTCGAGAACTTCAAGGTTCTGCACCATATGCTTGCCCAAATAATGATCAATACGATAAATTTCGTTCTCTTCAAACGTTTTACTCAATGTATTGTTTAGTTCACGCGCCGTCTTCAAATCACGACCAAATGGTTTCTCAATAATGAGTCGTTTCCAACCTTTGGTTGATCCTAGGCCGCTTTCTTTAATGTTAGTAGCTATGATTTCAAAAAATTCTGGACCGACGGATAAATAGAACATCCGATTTTCAGGAATGCCTAGTTCCTGCTCTCTTCGTTCTACATGCTGAAGAAGTTTTTGATAATCTTCTTTGCGACTCACGTCTAACACGCTATATTGAAAAGCACTAAGGAATATATCCAGAGTGACAGGATCGCTAGCTTCACGTCTTGAGAAATGCTTTAACGAATCGCGTACTTGATTCTGAAACACTTCATTAGACAATTCACGTCTTCCCAAGCCAATAACTGAAAATGAACCTGGTAATTTTTGATCCAAATACAGATTGAATAAAGCGGGATAAATTTTTCTCTTGGCTAAATCGCCCGTCGCTCCAAACAATACAAAAGTCGACTCCATTTCCATTCCTCCTATCGGTCTATCTCTCTATGTTTAGGTTACTTATAGTTACCTTTTATATTTTACTTACCCAATATTACAACTATGATTTTTATTCGTCAACTATTTTTGTCTATAATGTGAAGTGATTCATCGCCTATTCATCTAGATAATAGCTATGTTATACTATACATAAATGTAATTCCAACTACCTCAAATCATCTTTACTGAAATTCATTAAGGGAATTAATAGTAACCTTAAGAAAGAGCTGGTGTAATGCTACAACATAAGGAATCCAAATATTTATGTGAAAAAGTTGAAATTGCGCATCAAATAATCGGTAAGAAATGGGTGAATCTAATCATTCATAGCTTAATGGAAGAACCTAAGCGATTTAGTGAAATTCACTCTTTTATTCCTGATTTAAGTAAACGAATGCTTATTGAACGTACGAAAGAGCTTGAGGAAAACGGAATTATTATTCGGAATGTCATTACTGAACGCCCTGTTCGAACGGAATATTCATTAACCAGAAAAGGAATAGAACTCGGTAGAGCCTTAAATGCTGTTGAGAACTGGGCTGAAAAATGGCTGTAATAACATACAAATAAGACCACCCCGCATGTGGGTGAGGCCACTGAAAAAGTCCAGAAACAGTTGTTCGTGTGGCCGCTACGATAACGGATTGTCCTTACGATCGTTGTTGCCCTCAGATTTCTTGATTATATAACCTCGATAGCGGTTGAAATCCGATGGCAAAGCATATGCTTTCGAAGTAGCTTTCCAAAGGAAAGCTTGTTGACGAACGCTACCGCTTCTTCAGGACAATTCCGTTCTCTTCGCTACTTCGAACTTAATACATTATTCTGGTTTTCAGGCATCCTTTGCACAATCTATTCGTGCGAAAGATGCCTCTTTTTTGTATAATTAAGCTATCAATTTCAGGCGGTGTTCAGAATGATTCCTAATCAACCCTATCTTATTCTAAGTCCATACATTGCCATTTACGATATCGTTTCACCATTTCAGATATTGCTGATTTCATTGGGCTTAACCGAAGTTATCTATGCTCCATCTTCAAAGCGTATATTCTATAGCATTCAGGAGTATTTGATCCATTTTCGGGTGAATAAAGCCTGTGAGCTCATGATGAACAGCGAATTATCCATTGGTGATATATCTCGTTCAGTAGGATATGATGATCCTCTACTTTTCTCTAAAATTTTCAAAAAAGTAAAAGGTGCTTCTCCGAAACACTTTCGGGACGCCATCTAAATCTCATGATATAGCCCATATCAGACTTTTATACCCTCTTGAACTTGTGGATTGAATAAAAGCAGGCTTTATAACATCGCGCGAAAAAGCCGCTCCTATATAGAGAGGCTTCTTCGTTCAATGATTGTGATTTATAGAGGTTGTTCAAAAAGTCATCTTTTGATCACGAAGCATATCAAGAGGCCTAATCGACGTCGAAGATTGAATTCAGCCGGTCTAAGCGTATGCTTACGAAGTATGTTTCCTCCGAAAACATTTCAGGTGCTCACGTAGGTACTGCCTACGTTCCGCTCCTCACTCCCTTGCTTCATCCAATCTTCTGAGGCGTTTCAAAGAAACGCAACATCGTAAGCATACACTTTAGTGCTGAAAAGTCGACTTTTCGAACTCGCACTTATATGCTAAAAATTAAAATTATCAGGGTCCGAACCTACCCGCGTATTATCATTTATGGCTTCTATTTGTTTCATATCTTCCACTGAAAGCTCGAAGTCAAAAATATTAGAATTCTCGATCATGCGCTCTTCTTTAACGGATTTAGGAATCGTAACGAATCCATTCTGTATATCCCAGCGAAGAATGACCTGAGCCACAGATTTACTATGTTGGTTAGCAATATCTTTAAGCACAGGATGATCTAACAATTTCCCTTGCATGAGTGGAGACCAAGCTTCAAGCTGGATACCCTTCTCTTTGCAATAAGAGCGTAACTCAAGCTGAGCTAGACGAGGATGATATTCAACTTGATTCACCATAGGTGTAATCTCCGCATCTTGCAGTAAGTCTTCTAGATGGTGAACATGGAAGTTACTAACCCCAATCGCACGAACACGTTTGTCAGTATATAACTTCTCAATGGCTCTCCATGTGTCTTTGTATTTGGTTTTTACAGGCCAATGAACAAGATACAAATCAAGATATTCTAGACCCAATTTATTCATCGTGAGATCAAAAGCGGCCAGCGTAGACTCATAACCTTGATCTGGATTCCATACTTTAGAAGTTACAAAAATATCTTCGCGTGTAAGACCTGCTTCTTGAATGCCTTCAAGAATACCTTGCCCTACGCCCTCTTCATTTCTATAAGCCGCAGCTGTATCGATACTACGATATCCAAGTTTAATGGCATTCTTAACGGTATGTACAACTTCTGAGCCTTCCTCAACTTTAAATACACCAAGTCCCAACCAAGGCATTTTCACGCCATTGCTAAGCATCGTCGTATCCTGTAAGCTTTTCACCATTATCATAAGTCCTCCTGTATTGGTTATTATGTTAGATATATATTATTACACATAAACGGTGAATAAGACTCATTATTGAGGTAATTTGATAAAAATAAATATAGCATCAGAAGATGAATATGATGGTTTCGAATGTTATTACTATTTAAATTATGAGTAACAATTAGAAGATTCTCCATCAACTTGTGTATAATGTAACCCATACTATCATGTATAAAGGAGCGGTAAATAATGACTTCAATCATTTCGAAACAATGGCTACTTGCTCGTATGTACGAGCCCGACCTTGTCATCATAGATTGCAGATTTATTATGGGACAACCTGAAGCGGGACGCAGTGCATATGAGGAAGAGCATATCCCAGGAGCTGTTTATCTAGACTTGGAAAAGGATCTTTCAGCACCCGTTACTGAACACGGGGGTAGACATCCCCTTCCTGACCCAGATCATTTGGTGAAGCGTCTCCAACAATTAGGGATATCCAATGATACACGCATCATTGCCTATGATGATCAAGGTGGCGCCATGGCTTCAAGATTATGGTGGTTGATGAGATATCTAGGTCATAGTGAAGTATATATTATGAATGAGGGATTCTCAGACTGGAAAAATTCAAGTTATCCTGTCACAACAGATCAACCTATTCGCGTCCCTCAATCCTATGTTGCGAATCTAAACGCTGACATGTTGGTAGATGTTGAAGGTGTAAGACAAGCATCACTTCAACGTAGCTCTATTCTAATAGATTCTAGAGAACCCGCACGTTATCAAGGACTCGAAGAAACTATAGATGCTGTTGCAGGTCACATTCCAGGCGCGATCAATAAGTTCTGGAAAGAGCTCAAAGACGAGCAAGGTCATTGGAAAAAGCCTGCCCTACTCGACCAACATTTCGATGATCTACCACGTGACCAAGAAATCATAGTCTATTGCGGCTCCGGCGTTACCGCCTGCCCGAATGTTCTTGGACTCTATGAGGCTGGTTATACTCAAGTGAAGCTGTATGGTGGGAGCTGGAGTGACTGGATTAGTTATGAGAGGAACGAGATTGCTACTGGGGAAGAGTAACAACGGAGAGACCGCGTCCTTCGCGGTCTTTTTTACTTGGTGATAAGGCGATGTACCTTACATGGGAATCTCTCAGAGGGGTTTGAAATCAACACGAAATCAACTATGATCATCTGAAAACACTTCCACGAAGGGCATTCGCAATATCTTGTAGCATGCGACATAAAAGACAAAAGTACCTGAACTACTTCATACTTAATCGAATGCTACTCATTCAATATTAAAGCATTACGGCAGGGAGACAGATGGGAGACCGATTGGGAGACAAAAGTGTAAGGAACTAAAGCTATCTCGAATCAATAAAAATAAAAATAAAATGAATCAATTTCATAAAGCGTCCTCTCAATAATCAGACAATCCGAAAATTACAACATCATTTTTATGAAATAGGAGCTATGCAGCCATTTTTGTAGCTTTAATACTTTGGTTCAAGCGATCAACTGTTAGCTTACAAGCCGTGTAGGTCAGACAAGCAAGCTCAAAATCAACCTTAGCCAGTGCTCCGCGATGGCGGATGTTATTCAATTGAAAGTACTCTTTCAGATACGCATTCACGCGTACAACGGCTGTTCTCTTCTTGTACAGATCGTAATAACTGTCGCTACCACGAGCTGGAACGGTGTATTTTCTTGGGTTATCGTCGATCTTTTTCTTAAAGACCTTCTGGCATTGTCCATCGTTAAACGGACATTCCTCACACTCTTTTGGCTACGTGTACTTTACGGTTTCGTATTTCGAATCATAGCTGTCGTACCGATATGAATGGCCTTCTTTGCAGGTCGGACGAAAGTATTTGTCCACGTCGGCATCCTGGTTTTCATTGCGATGGTTGTAATCGATGAGCGCTCTCGCGTTCATCATCTCGGCTTGCTTGTAAATTGGAACTAAATCATAACCAGCATCTGCAAGCACATGAGTAACCGGTAGGTTAGGATGTCTTTCGGACAGTCCTTTAAGCAAGGGAATGGCCATTTTTCCATCATTGATATTGCCGGAAGAAAGCAATCCTGTAAGTATATATTGGCTTTTGCAGTCGACCAGCAGATGTGCTTTAAATCCATACCAGAACACGTTTTTACCTTCGGAGTTCTTCTTCACACCCCATGCTGGGGTGAGTGGAATTTCCTTCACCAACGCGTCATACCCGTAAGTTAATTGTGCTTCTACCTTCTTCTCGAACAGGGGGAGATTTTCTTCGAGTTTCAGTTGTTCCTTTAACCATTGCTCACGCTCACCCTTGGATTTACGGCCGCGTTTCTTCTTCGGAAGTTCAGCTGCTGGTTGATCGGTATCGTCTTTCTTCTTCTCCGGTCGGCGATCTCTAGCTTCAATATGAGTGGCGTCCATAGCGATTGTTGTTGCATCGATAAAGCCTTCTTGAAAGGCTTGCTGAACTAATTTTTCTTGCGATTGCTGAAAGACATTGGATTTTTGAAGCTTTTGGATCAGCCGTGTATACGAAGCTTCACTTGGAATCCGATCAGAGCCGGTAAAGCCACAGTCCGTGCAAAATTCAATACTTCTTTTTAAACGTTTCCTTAGATCTTTTATGGTAGGAATTCGTTCCACAATTCGAATAAAAAGCGAATGAAGCATAGCTGCATAATTGAGCTGAGTCGGTGCCCCTAAAAAGGCTTTCTTCGACACAACACGTAAGAATGGATTAATATCTAACGTGTCAAAGAGATAGCCGTAGGTATCTTTGGGTGACATTTCTAATAAGTCTTGCAAGGAAAACAGGCTTTCTTGTGGAATATTGTACATTGGGAGATGCTCCTTTCTTCTCATAAGTGTCTGGTAGGGGTACTAAACACTTCGAGATTTGGGGAGGTACTCCTTTTTTTATGCTCTACGAACTTAAGCGCAGTAAGGCTTTGGAATTATGAAATTGATTCACCAGTATAGTTAAACAAAAATGCTCTAATAGTTGACGCTCAACTTGTGCAATATACATCCTTAGCCTTAAAGTCTTTACTCAAATCCAGTATTTCCGACCTCTGATCTATCCGCCCTCCTCTTGGACATCTCTCGTATAGTCTCTTGGAAATGCTTACAGGGTCAATAATAAGCTGGAGTAACTGGATTAGTGATGAGGAGAATGTGGTGGCTATTGGGGAAGAAAAGAAGGCGAAAGCTGAATAGCAGTATGTAAGATTTAAATACATTGCCGAATGCGCCGCGTGCTTTGGGCGATATTTTTTGTGTTTCAAGTCAACACGGAGTCAACAGCCACTCTAAGAATACAATTGCATGAAATCTTCGTACCGAGCCCGCCTATCCCACGTGCTTGGTGCTGAATAAAGCTCGATATAAGAGTGTAAAGTTGTATGCAGGCAACTGGAGTGATTGGATTAGTTGGTCTGAAAACCCAATAACTAGGGGAGATAAATAGAGTATCAAGAGACCGCGTCCTTCACGGTCTTTTTGTTATTCAGGGTACATGGAAGTGTCGTATCGTGAAAGTGCCTACATGGCTTGTGGCAAACAATCTGGCAAACAAGGAGGTCTTTGAAAGCAGTTTCAACAAGAATTTCTTGGGTCGCTGCAGTAGTTGCCCAATACTCTCAGGGTCGAGTAACCGGAGAACAGCATAAAAAGCCTGCGCAAGCTGCAGGCTCTTTATGCTGTAGTTATAACGATGAAAACTTGTTCATATTACCCAGGAGCAGGTTATGCCAATAATAATCAGTCAAAAACCTGTTCCAGTGCTTGCGGATAATAAGGACTTATGATTTTATATGCATTTAAGTGAGAATTGTTCAAATCATTCTCATAGATGATCATATGCTGTCTGCCCTTTAAAATAATATCAAATCGTTGCTTGTGGTCAGCCTGAACTATCGTAATATAGTAGCTGAATTTTTTGTCAGAGCTTACATTTCGGGCCGATTTCATTAATTGAACATCAGAGAAATCAGCAAAAATTCTCTCAATGACAGCAGAATCAGTAATAATGACGTCTTTCTTCTCACCGGGAACTGACGACAAACGTGTGATTTCTAGAGAAGCGATTTCTTCTAAACGGATAGTGTTGCCTACGATTCGTTTAAACGAAGTATAGCGGCTTGCTGTATAGGTCATCAAAGAGACGCCTACCCCTGCTAGAAGTGCACCGACAAGCATGTATTTTCCACTTTTCACCATTGTTACTGCTCCCCCCTGTAATACGATTCTGTAATATACAATTATAAAACTATAATGTCATCAGTGCAAATTTGCTTACTTTAACTGCATTTTGTCTGTGAGCATGCCTTTCAGCGATTCAAACGCCATACCCAAATATTCATAAATGATCTGAGAGCAACCCATATTGTTTGCTCGCTATATCAGCCATTTCTTTTTTTTCGCCCTCTATAATCGTTACTGTCTTATCTATCAGACCTGCTGCTATTAGCTTCTCTTTACTTTCTTCAACCTTCTTATTGAAGTTATCGAGAAAAATTTGCATCTCCTGCTCTTTCCCGAAAGTTTCACCCAGCAATCTATATCTAACTGGACCTAACTTTTTTCAGGCAGGCTGTCGGCGGATTAGCTATGAGAGGAACGCAATTGTTACTGTGGAAGAGTAAAAGAAAAAAAGCCCGCATCCGCGGGCTTTTTGTTCTGGATTTATGATTAATCACTGTTCATGAGTTTCAATCACTTCAGGCGTTACAGTCCGAATCCGTTCGTTCTCCAACACCTCTTTCAGATCATCCTGAACTCTGCGGTTCCAAAGCGGAACACCAGAGCGATAGGCAGCCCTACTGTTCAGATGGGCCGACAACGGTGAAGTCAAAAATACGAAGACGATACCTAACAGCAGCTTGGTGCTGACATGATCAAGAAAAAACGCAAAGTAGAGAAAAACGCCACTGAGAACACATAACACACCGAGAGTAGCACTTTTGGCGGAGGCATGTGATCTCAGATATACATCGGGCAGCCGAATCAGTCCATAGGCGCTAACGGCACTAAGCAGTGCGCCAATCAGAATCAACAATGCAAATAGAAGTTCACCGACTGTCTTGATCATTTCCATGTTCAAGCACCACTCCCCTCTCAATATATCTGGCGAATGCTGTCGTACCGATAAAGGAAAGAATTCCAATTAACAGAATAACTTCAAAAAAGGCCTGGGTTCTGAGTAACACAGATAGGACGGCAACCATTGCCAACAGGTTTATTCCAATCGTATCCAGCGCTGCGACACGATCGGATAAAGAAGGTCCCTTCACCAAACGCCAGGCGCATACGCCAATGGCCAAAGCCATTATCGAAAGCGACAGCATGAGAATAAAGTGGATCATGAGCGGGTCACCTCCAGTATCGCGCGCTCAAACGTATTGCGTATGTTCGCTTTGAACTGCTCTACATCCTGAATATCCATAGTATGAATATACAATGTCCGATTGTCATCAGACACCTCCAGCACTACCGATCCAGGGGTGAGACAGAGCAACGTGATTAAGGTAGCCACTTCCCAGTCCGATTTCAACTCCGTGGTGTACTTCAGTATAGCCGGACGTATATTAAGCTCCGGTCTCAGAACAGCTTTTATCACTATATAACTAGAAAAAATCAGTTCCCGCAGCAGTAAAAGGATCAGCTTGATGATCGCCCACACCTTTTCGAGATACAACCGACTCCAGACGCGTCGCATCCCCCAAAGTACGCCAACACCCAACAGGAAACCGACTAGGAAGCGGGGCCCGGTCCAGTCATTGTGCAGGAACATCCATAGGAAAGCTACAATGAAATTCAATAATAATTGAAAGGCCATATATTCATCTACTCCTTCATGACAGCGTTAATGTATAGTGCTGGATCAGCCAATACGGCTCCGGCTTGACCGACATATCCGTTTACCTTCTCAGCACCTACACCCAGCAGAATCACAATAACGAATAGGACAGCTGCCGGTGCCATCATAGCTTTATAACGTAGAGGCTGGACGCGATCCTCCCCCTTTTCGCCCCCCCAGAATACCTGCTGGAACACCTTGATCAGAGAAAAGAGCACAATGAAGCTGGATGCCAGCGCGATCAGCGCTAGAACAACTTGATGCTCCCCGAGGGCACTGCGTACCATCATCACTTTTCCGGCGAAACCGCTGAGCGGCGGTACACCGACGAGCGCCAGAGCCAATATGAAAAACATCCAGCCGGTCCAAGGGTAACGGCGAATCAAACCACCCATATCCTTTAAGCGTTCGGTGCCTGAAGCAGAGATAATTAAACCACCAAGAAAGAACAGCAATGCTTTGGCTACCATGTCATGCATTAAATAAAACACTACACCACTCAATGAATCCTGAGTAGCGACGGAAATACCAAAGGCAATAAAACCCACGCTGATGATGATATTATAATTAAAAATTCGACTGAGATCGTTGTAAGCCATCGCACCGATTGCGCCGAGAATCATTGTCGCTCCGGCCATCCAGCCAATCAGTGTATGGGTCAACCCCGGATCGTGAATAAAAATCAGTGTAAAAGTACGCGTAATTGCATACAGCCCCACCTTCGTCAGCAATGCACCAAACAATGCTCTGACGGCCAAAGGCGGCGCGCTGTAAGAGTCCGGCAGCCAGAAAAAGAGGAGCAGTCCTGCTTTGATCGAGAATACAAGCAGCAGCAGCACCGCAATGACGTTCAGTACACCGCCCTGCCCTGTCTCGGCCACACGCATGGCCAGATGCGCCATGTTCAATGTACCGGTCGCTGCATATAAATAAGCAATCGTTGCCACAAACAAGGTTGAAGAAATCACGTTGATTAAAATATACTTTAAGGTTTCCCGTAGTTGAACCTTGGTACCGCCGAGCACAATCATCGCGTAAGAGGCTACCAGCAGCACCTCGAAGCATACAAACAAGTTAAACAGGTCCCCGGTAAGAAAGGAGCCAAATACGCCGGTCAACAGGAAATGGAAAAACGTATAATAATAGAAGCGTTCCCGTTCTTCGCCGATGCTCGCGAAGGAAAAAAACAGGCAAGCCCCACCAACAACGGCCGTGGTCAGCACGAGCAGCGCCGAGAACATGTCGGCAACAAGTACGATGCCATAAGGCGGAAGCCAGCCGCCCATATACAGGGTTTGAATACCATCCGTACTTACTTGGTACACAATGAGTCCAGCAACAGCAATATTCAAAAACACGCTGACTGCGCTGATGAAACGTTGCAGTTCAATCCGTTCTTTCAGAAATATGAGTATAACTGCCGTAAAGGCCGGAATCAGCAGAGGCAGCACTAACAAGTTGTTCATGGTCTCTCCTCCTTGATTCCTTCCACATCATCCGTACCCGTCGAGCGATAAGCCCTGTAAGCCAGAACAATGAAGAAAGCGGTAACCCCAAAGCTTATTACAATGGAGGTCAAGATGAGTGCCTGTGGCAAAGGATCGACATATGCCTCCGCGTCCTCTCCAAGCAGCGGCGCGGCTCCGGTCTTCAGACCTGCCATTGTCAACAGCAGCAGATGAACACCATGGGTCAGTAAAGTGGTTCCGAGTAGGACTCGCAGCAAGCCTTTGGAAAGAATCTGATAAACACCGACGGTAAACAATACACCGATCGCCAGGGCTATAAGGAGTTCCATTAGTTATCCCTCCCGATCGTAAATATTATATTCATGGTGACACCAATGACGGCAAGGTATACGCCAAGATCGAAAAACATGGCTGTCGTAAGTTCGGTTTTGCCTAAAAGGGGCAGATGGAAATAACCAAATGTCTGGCTGAGAAATGGAGTGTCGAATAAAAATGAGCCCAGCCCTGTAAGAAAAGCGATAGAAACACCAATTGCTATTAGCTTACGATAATTGATAGGTAATGCCTTCTCAACCATGTCCATCCCAAAAGCAATGGCGAGCATTATCAACGCAGCGGAAGCCATCAAAGCCCCGATAAAGCCGCCTCCAGGATTGTTGTGACCGGCAAAAAATAGGTAAAACGAAAATATAAGAATGATTACGAATGCGACTTTGGCTACCGATTGCAGTAGCACATCGTTGCTTCGGAAATAGCGTGGCTTATTATCGTTAATTGCTCTCTTCAGCGGGGCCGGAGCTTCACCCGACTCCAACTTCAACTTGATCATGGAATAAATAGCAAGCGAAGCGAGGCCAAGCACTGTAATTTCAAACATAGTATCAAAGCCGCGGAAATCAACGAGTAAAACATTCACCATATTTTTACCGCCGCCTAGGGTATAACTATTCTCTACGTAATAATTCGAGATGGGTTCAAACGGGCTGCTGCCTAGAGCAGCAAGTGCAACAAGTGTCATTATTACGCCGAATCCGATGGATATAATCAGTTTCGGCAAACGGGACCGAAGTTTTAACGGTTCTCTCTTCAGCTTGGGCAAATGCCGGAAACAAAGCAGGTACAACGCGACAGAAACCACTTCGACAATCATCTGCGTAAGCGCCAAATCAGGCGCCCGGAACAGAACGAAAAGCAAGGTAACCATGTAACCTACCATTCCGGTTAACAGAATCGCTGTTATTCTGGAGTGTACAAACGGGATTGCCAAGGCACCCACCAGCATAACCATAACAACAACAACTTCAAAGAAAGAAATTGGGGCATATTGACCCATTCCAAAACTGATTCCGTCTGTGTACAGCATGGTTCCGCCAAGCGCAACAATCAGGAAAGTAAAAATATACATTAAATAATGACGCATGGAACCCGTCATATAAATCCCAGTCAACCATCTAGACAACTTCTCAACCAGCCGGATTCCTCCGTCATAGACTTGAGTTAAAGTGTAGCCTTCGCTCCATTCTTTATAGACAAGACTCCAGCGGCCATAGATTCTGTAAACAACTATTCCGAGGACCACGACACCCAGAGTCATAAATATCTCAGGTGTCCAGCCGTGCCAGAAATGAATGTTAACATCAAATACTTCTCCCGTTTGCATTACAGGGTGAATTGCATTCATTGCCGGGATAATGAGCGAATTGGACAACACATTCGGAAAAAAGCCGATTAAAATCGACAGCAGTGCCAGCAGGCATGGAGCCAACAAAAGGCCAATCGGCGCCTCATGTGTTTTTTTATCCAGTTTCTCAGGCTGATATTTACCGAAAAAGGTTTGGAACACCAAAATCATACTGTATGCAAAGGTACACACGCTGGCAATCCAGGCTAAAATCGGAAAGAGCGTAAATAACGAAGGTATAGAAATTATATCCAGCTGTCTAATATTCAACACAGCCGTGAAAAACATCTCCTTACTCAAAAAACCGGAAAAAGGAGGCAAACCCGCCATGGAGAAACTGCCGATCATTGCTATCGTGAAAGTAACCGGCATAAAGGAAATTAGCCCCCCCAACTTGCGCAGGTCGCGGGTACCCGTCTCATGGTCGACTATACCAACCATCATAAACAAGGAACCTTTAAATATGGCATGGTTAATAAGATGAAAGATAGCCGCCGTTGTTGCAGCGGTATAGAAAACCGCCTCTTCACCCGTATAAAAAGCTGCCGCTGAACCCATTCCAAGCAATCCCATAATCAGTCCAAGCTGACTGATCGTTGAATAGGCTAACAGAGCCTTCAGATCCGTCTGCTTCATCGCCTGAATCGAACCATAGATCAAGGTGATCAAACCGACGACAGAGACAATCCAGAACCACGCATGCTGCCCTGCAAAAATAGGGCTGAAACGAGCGACCAAATACAGGCCCGCCTTAACCATAGTTGCCGAATGAAGATAAGCACTGACCGGTGTAGGTGCTTCCATAGCATCTGGCAGCCATATATGAAATGGGAACTGGGCCGATTTGGTGAAGGCACCCAGCAGAATCAGCAGCATTGCCGGAATAAACAGCGTCTGTCCACTAATATCGCCAACCTCACTCCAAATTTCGCGAATGCTGAAAGTACCTGTCATCACATAGAGCATCAGAAAGCCGGCGAACATCGCTAGACCACCGAATACGGTAATCAGCATGGATTTCTGCGCACCATAACGAGACTTCTGCCTCCGATGCCAGAAACCGATCAGCAGAAACGACGAAACGCTTGTCAATTCCCAGAAACCGTAGAGCACCATCAAGTTATCCGAGAGCACAACACCTAGCATTGCTCCCATAAACAACATCAGATAAATATAAAAAGGGGTTAGTTCTTCCTTGCGCTTGCCCATATAATAAATAGAATAGATGATTACAAGACTCCCCATTCCAGTTATTAACAAGGCGAACAGTAAACTTAATCCATCTAAATGGAAAACCAGATTAATTCCGAGTGAAGGAATCCATGATATGGTTTCATACCCTAAATCCCCTCCCTTAATGAGCGGAATCCGGGTCAAAAAATAAACGAACAGGACCAGTGGACCGGGAAAAACAAGCCAACCTCTGTGTAGGTTGGGTACCCTCTTTCTTAAAAGCGCTATTACAAAGGCCAGTAGAAAAGGGAGAAGTATGATTATATGCAGCAAAGGCAAGCCTCCATTTCCATTTGAACATATCTATTTGTGAACATTAGTACTTTCTTTTTTACCAAAAACCAAAAAACCTATGGACACATCCGATTATAAAGAATCGGTCAATGTACCATCGCAAATATGCAAATATCTTACCTTGCCATCTTCTTGCACAATTCTGAATAAACCGTTCTCAAACTCTGTATGCAGTTCGTGAAAATACTTTCCTTTAAGCGAAAACTCTCCCTTTGGTTCATCACTGAGCTGATATTCATCCTCGATTTTGACCAGGTAGGAGATAACGCCTTCCTCATGTGTCTCTTCCAGCCCGGCGCGCATCCGTTGCACAGCCACTATATGCAGGTCGACCATATTCATTTTGCCAATAAGTTCATTGATGAAATTACGTTTTGTAAGCTCCTGCCATCGCGTCTGGGCAGATTGTCCAATTATAATCTGTGTAACTTCCTTCTCTTCAGCAGCCTTTACAATAACATCTGTTGTTTTTCGGCCTTCGCGTTTCCGAACCATAAACTCCGCGCCAGCTTCCTCAGCAAGACGTTTCCAGACCGTCATATACATTTCTTTGCCCTCATTATATTCATCGCTGTCCGAACTATCGACGTTTAATATAAACAATGGCGCCCCTATCAATTCAGACAACCCGACACCACGCCGGATTAAACGCTCCCCATGTGGACCATAATGAACACAAACCATAATTTTTTCATTGTGAATGACCTTCATCCTCCTGTAACATGGCCAAGCAACATAAAAAAGAGCCCACTTTCGTTAGGCCCCTTAATTATTACTTAAACCGATTAGTATACTTAATTATATCTATTCTTATATTCATTGTAAAGTTAACTGGTTATCATGGAACATAAATTCTCCGTAATACTTGTAACATGCCCTTCTATTGAAGTTATCATTCAGAGCACTACGGACGTGGGATACTGCTTGAGATATTCAACAAAATCTTGAAAATCGATTTATTTCACTCGAAATGTGCGGCTTCCGTATTTTCGAACGAGAACAAGCGAAATGAGTAAGTAAACTAGCGTAAGAGTAACCACAATAGCAGTGAAAATATCTGCTGGTGCACGCACGATAAGGCATATACCGCTTGCAAACGATACTAACATGTTTATAACATAATACAGCGGATTCTTTATATTCAATTCCGTAGCATAGGGCTGAAAGATATAATACATAAACAGATGATGAATGGAGAAAAAGACGGACAACGACAGTACGCACACCCACATCATGGGTATATCTTTGCTTAACCATTCTCCGCTTCCCGCTAACGTAATAGCAGTCAATGCCGCGGCTAGAATTGTTGCAATCCTTAGATTCAGACTCATAATTTTAATAAGCCGAATGCGAAAATGCTCGAAAGCCGAAGTTCGATAGAAGCTATACCGTAACAGGCTGATGTCACAGTTATAGAACATCGCTCTGCACATTTTTTCTCCCACGGACATGAAATACATACCAAAAACTAAGAATGGAAAAACAACTCCCAGATCCGGTCCAAGGAATTCGTCCCTCTGTGAGAGAATCAACACAACTGCCACTCCCACCGCACCCAATGCGGCTGTAATGGCCATCCTCTTGTAAACCGGATTGTTAATAAGACTGCGATGTCTGGAGAAGAACAGGATGTTCAGATAGCTGTAGCCTTGCTTTGTTCCGAGATTTTCCTGATGTTTTTCATTCAAGGCATAGTCGCTTTCTTTCGATTTCACACTCGTTTTTTGCGCCTCCGACATCATACGCCCCAGATCCAGCAGGGGATCGTCCCTTTTCGTTGCGGCATCGACTGCCCCTCTGTAGTTGGAATAACGGCTAAGTCGAACAGCTGCGAAGATACCACCAACCACGAGAACAAGACAGACAGGCAGGCTCAGCAGAATCGACGAGGTTACCGGTACCCGGTCGAGCAATAGTGGCAAATAAGCGGCAGTATAGCCAAGCCCGATGACGCTCCAGACAATCACGTTATTTTTTATCAAGACCATTCCCGTTATGTCATAGAGCTTAAGATGCAGGTACTCGGTTAGAATCCTCCACAAGGTGACAGACACCAACAACAAGATAACCTCTACGATGGAAGCTCCCATCAGTGAGGTGAATATAAGCATCGCGGGCATTAGATACACCATGAACGTAATATACCGGTAGCCAAGAGAAGCCTTCATATATTTTGTAGGAGACTGCCTCATTAGCTTCACAGCTACGTACTTCTCCCGTTTCGGCTCCAATATGGTGGCGCTACTGACACCTGCGACCACAAAGCTGAGTAAAAAATATATATGTAAAAAAAGCTGAAGCTGATCTTCCACAGCTAGTTCCTTACCTAATCCGACTACAGGCAAGTAGATAAGCAGACCTACATAGGCTAGCCTAATTACAAATCCCCATAGTAGGCTTATTAGAAATACGATAATGGAAATGGCCTTTTTCAAGTTTACATTGGCGTAGATACTGTCCGTTAAATGCTTGCCAATCACCGGTAGCTTCTGGATGTAATAAATGAACAGATTCGCCGTAGTGGATGTCCGAATAGCAAGAAGGGTATTAAGAGTTCTCAGCATGGCTCTCATCCTTCAACAGGTTAATAATGTTTTGTTCAAATTCCGCGCTGTGCAACAACTCTGTCGGTACGGCAGACAACCGTCCATTGTTCAACACGACCAACTCATCACATAGATCGGAGGCCAACTGCAGAATGTGCGTGGAGAAAACCAGAATATGATTCTGCTTCATCTCCCGCAACATCTCCTTCATCTCCAGCGCTACGATGATGTCAAAAGAGGTAAGCGGCTCATCGAGCAAGATCACGAGCGGTTTCGTAATGAGAAACAGCAGCATTTGTAGCTTGTTCTTCATCCCGTGAGAGTAACCCTTAATGAGCCGGTGCCTATCCTCCTCTGACATACTCATCATGTCAAAATAACCGTCGATGCTTTGATCCATTCGCAACTTATCACGGTTAATATCCATAAAAAACTTAACAAATTCATAGCCAGTCAGGAACTCAGGCAGAATCGGCAGTGAATAGACATAACCGATATCCTGCTCGCTCAACTCCCGGACATGTCCATTCTCCTCCAATAGCGCTTTCCCTCCGTCCATGGCCATCTCTCCGCTCAAACAGTTGAACAACGTCGTTTTACCTGCGCCGTTCCGGCCCAGCAAACCGTAAATCTTCCCTTTCTCAAAGGTATATCCAGCTCCCTTGAGTACCTCTTTTCCGTTAAATTGTTTGACAATATCTTCGATAATCAGACGCAATCATAACTCCCCCATTCGTTGAAAATGCTAGATGATGATTTTCACTTCTATACGTAATTGGAGACTGTCAGTTTCATGAATACTTTCTGAGTGGTCTACTGAAAAAAACAAAGGACCGGGTCTCACCCTCTACAGGTGTTCCCGACCTAATTGTGGACATAGTTCTTATTATTTCTTGAGATAGTAACCATCTCTTCTTATGGGGTATAAAGTTTGCCTCCAATAACAATATGCTTCTGCATAGCAAGCTAGTCAGAAAAGTCTACATCATATAAAAAACGCATTGCATTGCGTTGAACCGAGTGTGGGGTAAGTCGCATCATCATATTTCGTAGATAACATAACATTCGTTGATCCATCTGGGCTATCTTACCCATCATCAAAGACTGATTTGTAATGGCTGCCGTCCTCTTACCCCGAAGTAATTCAAATGCCCGGAAAGCTGATTTAATGGAAGAGTTTTGTTTTAAGCAGCGCACAATCTCAATCGCATCTTCAATAGCTTGGCATGCTCCTTGCCCAAGATTCGGTGTAGAAGCATGTGCAGCATCGCCAATGAGAAGGGTTCGTCCGGCAATAAACTTCTTAATTGGAGCGATATCATATATGTCTTTGTAACTTATTTTGTCATCTGGTGTACTGGAAAGTATTTGTGAAACAGGAGAATGATAATCGCCGAATATATCGAGTAAATCTTGAATCTGGTATTCATTAAACTTCCTATCCCGAGGAGTGCCGTTCAACACTGCAAACCAGTAGGTCTGTTTATTCGGTAGTGGGACGATGCCAAAACGTCCTTTATAACCCCATGTCTCCGTGAAACGATCGTCCCTTCCGGAATCCGGCCAGCAGTCAGCGACACCACGCCAACAAGAATAACCTGCATAACGGAGTTCTACAGACGGAAAAAGCTTGTTACGAATGATGGAATGGATGCCATCTGCCGACAATAAGTAGTCGCCTGTGACTTCACTACCATCTGCAAAAATAGCTGTAACCGCTTCTTCACTCTGGCGTAAATCCACTAGTGATTTCCCGAAAATGAGGGTCTCCGGTCGGAGTGCAGAAAGTAGAATACGATGAAGGTCAGCTCGGTGAATCGACACGATTGAAGATCCTTGACCATTTGCAGAGAGTTCAGATAAAACAGTTCCTTGCTCGTTTAAGATTGCAAAACCACTTGGACTTGTTTTAGATTGCTCCTTAACGATTTGCGAGAGTCCTATATACTCAAGAGCCTTCATAGCGTTAGGGGCTAACGTTAGCCCAGAACCCACATCACGAAATTCTAAAAACCGTTCATACACATGGACATTTATGCCACATTGTTGCAGAGCAACAGCAGCAGTCAAACCGGCAATACCACCACCAACAATCAGAAATGTTTTGTCCAACATCTGGTTCAACTCCCTATTGTAATGGCTGCATAAAAGATGAGACTAAACCAAACGCAAAGCGGTGTAAATAAATATGTATCGTAGTGGGAGAATCGAGAATTCCGTACTTTTTTAAATAAACCAAAGTATTTGAAATCTCCAACAACCCTCAGACCGAACGCGGTGACACATACCCAGCATCCCCATTTAACTATGAAGTTAGGCTGAATCGCCACAAATAAACCCCCTTGAAGGAAAAGAAGCAAAGCTGCGAAAAACACAAGAAATGCGACAATCAAAGTTGCTATTTTACCTGGAACAAAAGTATGGTTTTGCGTTTTAGTAGTAGGCAAAACTATGGTGCTTCCCCAAGTTCCGCCGAACGCCCAATATACATGTAAGCAGCCAATACCAGTTAAAGTTACGACAGATAACCCTATTAAACCATCGATCACTTCGAATCCCCCCTTGTAAGAATGGATATATGTACGCAAACTGAAACATAATCGACATCTTCAGATGCCGAATGTGTTGTTGCCTATAACAAGAGTTATTTGCATAGGTGAGCGATAGAGACTTTAATACCCGTATCCACCAATAATAAGGATTGGAGAGATGATCAAAGCTATCCACATAGGCGATTTGGGTAACGCTAGCACTCCGACAAATGAAATACCAAGCATATAATAACCAATAATTAATAGAAGACCCTGATCTGATGCATTGGCCGCATAAACCGCGATGTGTCCAGACATCGTTAGCAGTGGACCGAATATGGTGAACCAGAACGTGGCCCGGCGCAAATCACTCGAGTTAAATTTATCTATAAATCCTTCCTTAAATGCTTCTATAATAGGAGTTCTAAAAAAAATCAGCGTACAAATCATATGCCCTACTCCAAGAAATACAAGAGACCATGCTGCTACTAAGACCATATTTTCACTCCTCCTTCATAATGATCGCAAAACGTACTGAAAGCTTCCCTTCGGTAAACTTAGCTCCTTCAACCGAACACCCCATCAAAGCCCTTGGTAATATAACCTTACGTTTATAAGATCCGACATGGATTGTCAATTCGTCCCCCTTCTGCGTCAAATCAATGTCTTGTTTATCCACAAAGGGAATGTCCACATCGAGATAATAAACGCCGTCGACTTGACGTACTTGCTCTGTTCGACCTTCGTACATGATTTGTAAAGGATCGTTATCTTCAAACAAAATATCACCAACTACATCCAACATCTCCAAACCGCATACTTCAGTTGTCATTAATGGTACCCGCAAAATCGGCAACGGACTAAAATTCTCCAATATTTCTGCTTCGTAGTGGCGATGCAACTGATGCCATTGAGCTAAAAACCCTTCAGACGCTTCATCCGGTAAAACCCGATTCACAATAATTGCATCGGTATGGAACCCGAACAAATTTAAGTAAGTAAAGGAACGCTTCGCCTCCGAGATCACCATTTTCTCAGGATTTAACACAATTCGAACAGATGTCACTGCTGGATTAAGCAAAAAATTCTGCATTTCGCCCATGTCATTTACTAGTGAGACTATACTATGCATGACGTCTTCGCTCGGTAGCTCATAGCCGGAGAACATCTTCGCGACGGGTCTGAATACTTTGACTAACCGGCGTTCGTGCGGGAAAATTTTCTCGATCCACCATTCAAGAACATTCGGATAGCTGAGCAATCTCAGTGTTTCACCCGTAGGTGCGCAATCGACGATGATCGCATCATATTGATCGCTTTGTGCATGTCGTTTAATTTGCAATAAGCTAAATAGTTCTTCCATGCCTGGGAATACAATCATTTCATCTGTTGTAATATCTCTCAACTTTGCTTTGTCCATTAGCTTTTCTAGCCACGCCTGCACAACTCCCCAATTTCGTTCGCATTCCCGTAGGCTGTTTACTTCCTGTCCCCACAA
Source organism: Paenibacillus sp. DS2015 (assembly GCF_050433705.1). NCBI lineage: Bacteria > Bacillati > Bacillota > Bacilli > Caryophanales > Paenibacillaceae > Paenibacillus > Paenibacillus sp. DS2015. Next base: position 24,653 of record NZ_JBNPWS010000010.1, read on the forward strand.
TAATTCTGAAATCTGAACAGGATCTGGACCAAGTGATATTCCAAAGGCATCTGATAAGCTATGTGCCGCATCCGTGCTCAAAATGAGTGTGCGTTTCCCCTGTTTAGCCATTTTCACTGCCGTTGCCGCCGCAATACTTGTCTTACCGACGCCTCCTTTTCCTGTATAAATGATGATTCTCATTTTAATCACCCTTTCTATTAGTACGATTTCGTATTAATGTAGCAAAAAAAAAGCTTAATCATCAATACGTATACGTTTGACGCCGCCTTCTTTTATGTCTTTTTCCTGTACTACACCATCCTTAAATATCTTCGCAACCTTCAATACTAGCGATAAGAATTGCTCCATTTCTTCAGGTGTTAACGCCTGTTCAACCCGACGTACATTAACATCCATGATCTTACGCGCTTCCGTAGCTATACTTATTCCTTCTGTTGTCATACGAACTAATGTGATGCGTTGATCCTTCATGGAACTAAATCGCTCGATATATCCTTTGGTTTCTAAACGCTTGGCTATACTCGTCATCGAACTAAGCGGTGCACCCATTTCAGAAGCCAATTCTGACATGCCCAATTCACCGCGAAAGGACAATACAAGCAATGTTGTTAGTTCGGAGTGATTCAAGTTTCGTTCCAGCTTAGCGGTTTCGGATAAGAGAGAAAATGGGCGAAGTCCTGTTTTGAGAAGGATGTCATAAAGTTGTTGCATAAAAAAATCTCCTTTTAGTACGAAAGTGAAGTATGTGTAACCTTATATTATTACGATATCGTAGTAATGTCAATATATTCCTTTTGCAGTTCAGAAATCGATCAAATGATGACTACACTTCATCTGAGGACTATTTTTCACCAAATATACGGTATCTGTTACTTGTCGAAAGATATTTTGATGCTAAAACCAAAAAAATCGCTTCCCCAGTGGCGATTCAGCACTCCTAGAATATTGTACCCCTAAAGGAATCAATATCACTCTCACAAGCGAAGTTTCCTTGGAGCTCGGAATACCACCAACGTTTACTCCGTCCTCGATTCAGCGAATATTTTTCTGTATCTAATTTTATTTGAATATGCCTATCAGTATAAATAAGAGGTTGGGTCTCTCCTTTATGGAGATAACCCGACCTCACTCTCTCTTTCCTGGAATACAACAATGAGCATCGCCGAGCAATAGATTACCTCTCCCCCAAAGTAGCGAAATGAGTAATCCGATTTCCCCCTCTGACAATTTCAACCGGAATTAAAAAACGGCCTTCACAGAGAAAAGGACCTCAGAGCGGTATAATCAGCCGCCTGTGATCCTGCTATTGAATGAATATTAAAATGAATTAGTATACCTCGTAATTATAGCCATAGTTATTATCCAAATACGTTTGCCCGTTCGTTGTATACAAAATCGAATATTTAACATTTGTAGCACCCGGAACATTGAAACTGTAGTTCCAGTTTTCAACACTATTGAAATTATTCAAGGGGTGAGAATAGGTGGCGAAGCCATGGTGAGTCGTTGCCCAGTCATTCGTTGTGTACAGTATTTCAATTGTTTTCGTCGGATTCAGGTTTTTCACATAGATATTGCCGCTAAATGTACCATTGTTCAACGTACTATTTGCGTTAAGCACATTTGGTGGTCCCAAAATCACGGATGTTATAGGATATGTACTATTCACTTCATTGTAATAATCCGCAGTCCCGTTGTTATCCCAATAAGTCTGGCCATTCACTTCGTATTTGATTGCGAACTTTACGAAGTTGAGATTCTTCAACTCGGAATGATCTGTTGTAGAGCCATTTGTGGAAATGCTAAAACGCCATTTCTCATGGTGATCATCCGTCTTCCCTACATAATACGCACTCGTATCATACCAATTTGTGTTATCTGTCGTGTAATGGACAGTCACATTCTTCGCGGGTCCCAGATTAGCAACTTCAATATTACCGCTGAATCCGACATAGCCCGGTTTATAAATAACGCTGACATCCGAGTCAATAAGCTTGACCTCATTACCGCTGGCAAATGCCGATCCCACAAAGGATACACCAAAAATCAGAGTAAACATCATCAATCCAACAAAAAGTTTTTTCATTGCTTTCATAGTTCTCGCTCCTCTAATTTTAATTTTTTACACCTGAGTCTGAGTCGACAAGGAAGACATATGCTTGTACGTTTTATTGTTCTTTCATCCCTCCTTTAACACTTCGAAAACAATTTGTAATTTTCAGAAAGACAATCATTTCCTATTATTATATTAACTTTAACTAAACTTTATGTAAATAGTTAATAAGTAACATATTTTATATATTAAGTAATGTTGTATTTTGTCATAAAAAGTCTAAACAACAGGAATGCAGCAAAAAAAATCCCTTGAAGACAATCGACATTCTCCTCAAGGGATTTTATTAAAAAGCTATATATACCGCATTTAAGATCATAACCTAACCAGGAGGCGATCAATCGTTTCCATCGGATGATCATTGATTCGCTTCATAAATTGGTCCATACGGCTTAAAGCCACAGCCATAGTCCTTCGACCGGATTCAGGTTGGGACTATACAATAAAGGCGTCCACATCGGCCTTTTCCTCTTCTCGGTGATGAACCTGTCCGGTTTCGTAGTTGATCGCTCCGAACAGCTTGGCTCCTTCGTGCTATGAATAATCGAGTAGCCCCATGAATTTATTCATGGGGCTACTCGTATACGTCCCATCCATAATTTCACATATTCTATCTAAAATAATCTAAAATCGATCGACAGATCTATCTGGAACATTTATGGTTATGAACTAATTTGGCTGACTAGCACACTACTCTCAACTCTTAGATTCATTTAGCTAAACTGTACCCTAAAAATAGACTCTTAAAAAAGTCTGTTTTCAGGGTACAAACATCAATAATAATCTGATCGTTTTAGTTTTTGCTCATCACAATTTTCAGTGAGTCATCGTTAACACTAAATATATCCACTCTACTAAAACTAAAAGAAACATTTCCTACTTTCACAACTGTATTCTGAATCTTTCCGACTGAATTAATAATATTGTTAATTTTGCTGTTCGTTGTGATTCCCTTTGCTTTCAAATAATCATTCAGCATTACTTTTGATGTGTTGCTTACCGCCCCATTGTATACCGAAAGATAGATTTCAGTGGTATTGGCATCTGTGTACTTCAGGAAAAAGCCTTGCGAATATTTGTTGATTGTAACAAACATAACTCCGCCACCGTCATAACCTACAGCTATATTTGTGCTCTTACTCCAATTTCCTTCTTTAAGAAATTCAGCCTTATTTTTTTTAATAATCTGTTCCAATATAGGACGGTCTTTCGCACGCCATGCAGCTACCCTTTGCTGTTCAGCACTCCTAGAATATTGTAAACCTAAAGGAATCAATATCTCTGTCGCAAGCGAAGTTTCTTTGAAGCTTGTTATACCTCCAACGGCCATGATTTGTCCATTAGGTAATAATGCTGCATCCCCACCGTCTCTACTGTTTACGAGTTTCGGCCCCTTAACCCAGTCTTTTTCTTGAGCTCTATAGATTACAGTTGTGTTAAGGTAATGATTCTCTGCCTCGTTGTTCATTCCTCCAATTAACATGATATCTCCATTAGGTAAAGAAAGATTGGCATGACTCGTTTGGGGTCCCGGCAGACTCGCGGCCCTGCTCCATTTATCGCTCTTGAGATTATAAATAAAACTATCTGATGTTTGGGTTGTAGCATCTTTCCAACCACCTGCGAACAATATATTACCGTCCGGCAGTACTCCTGCAAAATTGAGAGCGCGAACATTGAAGGGGTTTGGAGCCACAGTTCTTTGTTTCTTATTATCCATGTTATAGATTGTACCCTCTTCTCCTATTGTCAGCAGAATCTCATTATTTGTAAGAGGATTATATTGAACTAGCACACCAGATAGGCCTAGGTCTATATTTATGGGCTCTCCACTGTCATCCCATTTTCCAGTTTCCAAATCTAATCGAACGGGTTGTATTACACTATTAATATTTAAATCAGAAATATTGTAAACCTGTTTACCTTCATTGAATTTCCCAAGTCTAACACCTCTTACAAAAAAAACGATTTGCCCTGATTGTTCAGCTACAGCATCAACCACTTCCCAATTGTTGGATACACGAGTGAACTCCTTTAGACTGTTATCGTTTGGAGAATATATATAGAGAATATATCCAGATTTAACTTTATCCACAATAAGGGCCTGGCCGTCTGATAGCGGTAAAGCTGTTTCAACATTCACACTTTGTTTCAGCATCACCCATTTATCGCTAACAGGATCATATACTTGTGGAGTTGTTGGTGATAGCTCCCTAGGACTATAGGCAATCAACTTACCATCTTTTAATTTAATTAATTTTGTATAATCAAGCGGAATATGCAATGTTGATCCATTCTTCCAGGTACCCTTGGTATAATTGAAATTGACACCAGCAGTTCCTTCCTCGACATTTGTATCCGCAAAACTTTGGTTGTTATTGAAACTCAACAATAGCAAACATACCCATACAACTGTTATTATTTTTCTCATGTTTTAACCACCCTATGTATATTTGATAACTAACACCCTGACACTACGATTACTTAGAGTTGAGCAAAAATAATTTCTGAAAAATAGAAAGTTAGATTCATACATTAGCAAGGATACTTAAGGAATTACTAGGTAAAGGATGAATATGGTACTCCTAAATAAGTATGATACTCGCTTTATATAAATATATCTGTATCCTAGTAGACATGTTTTTTGTACTTTCGCGCACAAACACACGTTCCACAACTTTATACATGAGAAACGATTTGTTAAATATTAGTTGTCACATTTGCTTAGATTCGTTATCATTGAGAATGATTATCACATATAGGATTGAAGTGTTCCTGCATGAACAACACTGAATTTAACAACTTTGCTGCAACAATGCACCCCTTTTATATTCCTATACAGGCCGTATGTTTGTCCGAAAATTATCTATCATCACCAAAAGAGGTAGAACGATCTCACCCTGCTGTTGTTGCAATTTGGGGCGGAAGTGGGCTTCTCAAGGTCAACTATACGGAATATAAGTTAACACGCGGAATCGTCTTCTTTCTTAATAGCACTTCCAGGATTAGTATCTCTTCCACATCCAGACTGGAGGGCTTGATACTGCAATATCAAGGTCTGAACACAGCTGATTCTCCTTGTCAGGACCATTTCTTCCAGTCAGTATGCTAGAGCACTGTCCTGACAAAATTCTGATACTGGCTATTCAGCTTCAAATCGCTTGGGCAGACAACCTAATTGATAATCCATTCCAGATACAACACCTATTCTCCGCATTGATGGCGGAAATGCATAGCGAAATGAAGGCAAGACGGAATCCTGAAACCCGTTGGCTAGAGCGTACGCTCGCCTATATTAATACATATTACCGAGATGAGCTCACGAGAGAGCAACTTGCTAAGCTTGCTGGTGTCAGCTCAGAACATTTTTCCCGCTTCTTTCGCAAGACAACCGGCCCAACCTTCAATGAATATATCACCCTACTGCGAATCCGAAGCGCACAACTGCAGCTGTTGACTCATTCAACGAACTTAAACACGCTGGCGTTGAATGTAGGCTTATAAAGAAGGCACCTATTTAAGCCGAAAAATCAAACAATGGGTAGGCTTGTCTCCTACCCATTATCACCGCAAGACTAAGAGGGTAGTTTCCATGACGTTTAACCACACCGCTATCCTATGGGCTCTTGGCGTCATTCCTGAACTCGGCGTGTATTCTTCGTGGCTACTAAGTGTTACAAATGTCACTTCTGGACAAAAGCTGGATCCCTACCCGTCAAACCCCGCTTTGATCTATGATGAGATCGCCGATGCTGAACCAGATGTTATTATCAACTACAATTCGCTAGAGCAGAATAGAACTCTCATTCCCCTAGCACCAATTATTGAGCTACCTTTCATGACGATGGATTGGCGCGAACAGTTCCGAAGCATTGCGGATGTGGTAGACAAACGAGGGCAGGCAGAGGAATGGCTAGAACACTATGCGGAAAAGGTTGATGCTGTCAATACAAAACTTGATCATCATATCGGATCGCGGGGAACCGCTATTGTCTGGGAAATCGGAACAAATGGCGCTTACTGTTTCAGTAGCAGCTATGGAAGAGGTTGCCACATTTTATACGACGACCTTGGTTTTCAGATCCCTGCAGTCCTACTTGAAGAAGGCATTCTGCACTTGGGGTATATTGAGACTCCAATTGAAACGATGACTGCTTATTCTGCCGATCACATTTTTATCGTTTCCATGCCTTCAGAACCCGCCAGGGCCCCTGGCAGGTTATTGTTTTCTATTTATATGCCGATACTCTCCTCTTAGGAGATGATCCGGCCTCACTCTGTATTTCAAGGGATGAAATAATGAGCATAATCAAGCCATAGATTAGCTCTCCCCCAACGTAGCGGAATGAGTAACCCGATTTCTCCCTCTGTGCTTAGAGTTATAGAGAGCCTGGTCTGCCTTATTAAGTAAGCTTTGATCTGTATCCTCCTGCGAAATAGTCGTTACACCGATACTAACCGTTACTTTGTAATCTCCCCAAGGAGCATTCTCCGTCTGGGAACAGTATCTTTCTGCTACTAATATAGCCTTATCTTGATTCGTATTCGGAAGAATAATAATGAATTCCTCTCCCCCATATCGAGCTACAATGTCGATTTCTCGTGACATGGCTTTTAGTAATTTGCTTAGATTAGTAAGGACTAAGTCCCCCACTGGATGCCCATATGTATCATTTATACATTTGAAATGATCAATATCAATCATTAAGAGTGAAAAAGGTAGCTTTGTTCGTTGAAATAATGCCATGTTCGTAAGTAAGCTATCTTGGAGAAACCTTCTATTTTTGAGACCCGTTAAAGGATCTGTTGTTGCCAACGTTTCTAGTTGATGGTTTACATTAATTAATTCCTGTTGTTTGATTTCATATTCTGCATGCAAGAGTTCAAGCTTATTGTTCGCTTCATTCGTCGCCTGATACAATTCCTCTAGTCTTGTTTTGGTTTGGAGAATATCTTTCTCATATTCTATTCGCTTGCGCATCTCAACAACTACACAATCGATACAAACTTCTCCGTCACGCTCTTGTCGAATTCCATTAAGAAGCACTGGCACATCCTGATGATCACTCGTTCTGAACGAGAAGTACATCTCATTCACATGTCCATATAATTGAATAAACGGATAAAAATACGTATGAAAGAACAATTTGTTCGTCACAGACATGAAAGATTCAATATGTCGATCTTGCATTTCATGTCGTTCATAAATAAGAATGTTCAACAATGTTTGATTGACCGATTGAATTACCCCTGTGCTTGAGATAGAGAAATATCCACAGGGGGCGTAATCTAATTGCGTATCCATTTAACGGCTGCCTCTCTCCAGGTTCTACTTGGTGGCTAAATATTCTTTAATCCATTGTGTTGTTTCTTCTGGATGACTCAAATGAGGGTAATGACCTTTTGCAGACATATGTTGAAGTGTACTATTCTTAAGATGAGCATGTAAATAATCCCCTACCTCAATCGGAGCAATACTATCGTCTGAACACTGTAGAATTAGGGTTGGAACGGATGCAAGTAATAGATCCTCACGACAATCAGATAAAAAGGTAACTTCTGCAAATTGACGTGCAATCGAAGGAATTCTAGAGCAAAAGGTTTTTTCTAACTCTTCGGCTAATTCCTGTCGTTCGGGATTCTTCATGACAATGGGCGCAAGATAACTTGCCCAACCAATAAAATTCATTTCCATCATGTGGAGTAGTTCATCTATATCACGCTTATCGAAACCGCCATAATAATCAGGGAGATCATTAACATAGCGTGGAGAAGGTCCAATCATTATAATACGCTCAAAATACTTCGAATCACGGATTGAAGCAAGCATCCCAATCATACTGCTAACGGAGTGTCCTACAAATATCGCATTTCTTAAATTCAAAGTATCCATGATCTCCAACACATCTTGTGCGTACCCTTGTAAGTCACTATATTTATCTGAATTATAGTACTCGACTTGCGATTCTCCGGAACCTACATAATCAAACAAAATAATTCGATAGTTTTCCTCAAAATAAGGCACGATGTAACGCCACATATCTTGATCACAGCCGAATCCATGAGCGAATACAATCGGTTGTTCTCCTTTACCCAACACTTTTACGTTATTGCGTACTAAGACATCAATAGTCATTGTAGATCCCCTCTCTAAGGTGTCACTAGGTAATAAATTATTCTGAATTCTGTATCGATGCCTACATAAGATTAAAGTCTATAATACCATAGATATCATAGATTAGGTGATGATTCCAGTCTCTTCAATAAATACTACCTTGATGATAAACTTGCTATAAGTAATGACTCTCCCTTAATGGACTGTATCTCTCATTCAATTAAATCATGAGTTGCGTAATCGTCAATGATTCTGCATGTACCCAGCTACCTGCCTATTTATTTAATCTAGCATTTACTATAATATTCTGAGCACCCTGTCTTTAGAGAGCACGGAATAACAGGAACAGCGAACGTCAGCATGATAGTATGAAATCAAGAGGAGATGGCAAACATGGAATGGCTTATCCGAATGAAGGAAGCTTTGGATTATATGGAGAGCAAGATGGAGGAACACATTAATATTGATGATATCGCCAAGGTAGCTTACTCCTCCCCTTTCCACTTCCAGCGCATGTTCTACATGCTGACCGGAGTATCGGTTGCAGACTATATTCGCAGACGTAGATTAACGCTGGCTGCACAGGAACTGGCGATCTCTAAAGTTAAAGTGCTGGAGGTAGCTCTGAAATACGGATATGAGTCTCCTGAATCTTTCGCCAAGGCGTTCCGTAAGGCTCATGGTATCGCCCCTTCTTCAGCGCGAGAACCAGGGATACAGCTCAAAGCTTTCCCCCGCCTCTCCTTCCATCTAACATTGAAGGGAGATCAAGAAATGGAATACAGAATCGTGGAAAAAGAAGACTTTACCGTTATCGGCAAATCCATTCAGGTTACGACTAGAGACGGTGAGAATTTACGGGAAATCCCCCTCCTCTGGCAGGAAGCCAACAAAGACGGAACCTCAGATAGGCTTGCCGAAATTGGCTTGAACAAGGATTTACTAGGTATCTGTACAGGGATGGATCACACCAATGAAACATTTGCTTATTGGATCGCTGTAGAAGGACGGCCCGGAAGCGCCGATCTGCAAGGTCTTGCATCCACCGTGATTCCTGCTGCGAATTGGGCAGTATTTACCTCCATAGGACCCATGCCACATGCCATTCAGACGTTGTGGGAACGGATCTTTCAAGAATGGTTCCCTGGAACAGGTTACGAGCATACGGGTGGTCCAGAGTTAGAGCTATATCCGCCGGGGAATCCGAGTGCTGAGGATTATCGCTGCGAAGTGTGGGTTCCAATCAAGAAAAAGTAAATACGTATTTTTATAGATAGTGGCAGATCAAGGTCAAGAACCTTGCTCTGCCATCCATCTATTTTATGTCTATTAAGGCGTGTAAACAAATCCTGTGTATAACCATCCTACTCCAACAGTTCCCCTGCCAACTGTAATAATTGCTCCTTGCTTAATATCTAATCCCCATGGCTAGTAAGTGTATTTGCTATTTAGGGATATCTATTTCTAATCCCCATGCAGTTGCCATCTAATAACTTATTATCATGCTGAAGAATATAATGAAAGCCACAAGAGCCTACAATTCATGTTGAATGTAGGCTCTTTGCAATATCATTTCTAGATCGTACGTTCGTGTTCAAAGGAACATTAAATATGTCGAACGCGATACAGAAGCTTTTACATTAAAGTGGTGGTCGGACAGGTTCATTCGAAATATTCACAGGATCAAGTATGAAAGCCTAAAGTCCTTAACTTGCCCCGTATCATCGTCTACGAGAATCTCAAACTCCGTTTGATCCGAATCATGAAAGTAACCATCTACCAAATAGCTTAGAAAACCTCCATGCAAAAAAATCTATCCACTGTAACATTCTCTTATACTGTTCTGTAGCATACTGAACAACAATCTCAGCAGCCTTTTCTTCACTGATCATTTGTGTAAAAATGGGTCTCATCTCACTAATTGCTAGATAGTCGGTCAATCTCCTGCTTTACGAGCCCTGCCAAAGCCCTCAATTACAGCTTATCATTGATTATGTAATAGAAAAGACGCTCATAATCGAGCGCCTCCTTGAACTTAAATCGATTTATTCACCATTTACCCAGCGGATTCAGACAACCGACTTCTTCTTGCCATCACAGACAATCCGTAACATAGCATTAGTACGATGGCAGCTGATACATAAGGATAGTTAATATCGATATCAAATAGAAAACCCGCAACGATAGGCCCAGCAATATTTCCTAGACTTGTAAAAGCTGAGTTCAAGCCGGCAACGTACCCTTGCTGATCCGGAGCCACTTTAGACATTTGAGTACTAATGGCTGGCCTTAATACGTCCATCGCTAAGAACACAATGAAAGTAACCACAACAATCAACCAGTATTTGTGAACAAATAGAGTTAAAAATATGAACACGCTTGATATGACCAGACTAGACGAGATAACCTTCTTCTCTCCAAAACGGTTCAATATCCATCCGAATATCGTTGCTTGTACAACAGCACCAGATATAGATCCAAACGTAATAATATAAGCGATATCTTTCGGTGTGAACCCGAATTTTTGATCGACGAACAGACCAAATACAGTCTCATAGTTTGCCAAACCAAAAGAGGCGACAAACACAATAACTAAACTTAAAAAAAACGGTTCTTTATATGAACGCAGAAGCTGTGTAGTAAGGCTCTCTCTCGCAACAGTCTTAGAGACTTTACGCTTGTCCGCGGATAAAGATTCAGGTAGAATCAATGCGGTGATTATGGCTGCTATCCCGCCGGCTATTCCCGCCGCGAAGAAAGGAACACGAATACCATATTCAGCAAGGATCCCTCCAATCCCAGGACCAATAATGAATCCCGTTGTTATCGCTGCAGTAATGTACCCCATACCTTTGGCTCTCTCTTCGTTGGAGGTAACATCTGCGGTATAAGCCATAACTGAAGGAAAGATGAGAGCAGCACCGATTCCCCCTAGAAATCTTGCGATAAACAACAGATAAGTCGAACTAACGGCTCCAAAGAGCACCTCTGAGAGGGCGAACACGATCATTCCTGAGACAATCATCTTCTTGCGTCCCCAAGAATCCGACAACCTTCCGGCTACAGGGGAAAACAAGAGTTGCGTTAACGAAAAGGCTGCAACAAGCATCCCAACCATACTTCCACTTATATGAAGTTCTCTCATATAGGTAGGCATGATAGGAACTACGAGTCCTATTCCTGTAAAGACTAGAAATATGTTGAACATAAGGAGCAATAGTGCGCCCCTATTTCTTAAAAGTAATGTCATAAAAAAATCCCCCGAGTTTCTCATTCTCTTTGATGTAATTTTGTGAATCATTTATTTGGAATCAGATAGGGTCTTTGGCGATGCCATACAGGAACACTTTAATTGCTAAATGATATAATGCAAGTGCATCCTTCTGGTTCGATTTTCGAGACATCTGACTGAGTCCCATCGTTAAACTTTCAAAAATAACTGAAAGACCCTCTACATTATTTGGCTTAAATTCCCCGTTATCGACCCCTTGTTGTAATATTTTTTGATAGAATTTAAGATGTCCAGTCACCATCTCGGTTATCCGTTCTTCGACATCGTTAGCCTTCTCCTCATTATTGAAAAACTCATCTGCTGCTTTGGTCAGAGGATGGTTTAAATCTTCAAGAACCATTTGCTCTGCGATCCCGTACATCTTATCTATCGAAGTTGTGTAAAGCGATTCTTTTTCTTTCCATTGTTTCTCCCATTCTTGGTCCCATTCCTCAATCAAATAGAGAAATAGCCCTTCCTTGCTCTTGAAATGATAATAGATGTTTCCCTTACTACTCCCTGTTGCACCTACGATATCTTCTATTGAAGTTGCCTTATAGCCTTTTTGAACAAATAAACTTCTGGCAGCATCAGCAATTCTCTTTTTGGTATCCTCGCTTTGCAACTGTTTTTTGTTCACACTCGTTCACTCCGATTCATTGGTGATCTACCGCTGTCACCCACTTATACTGAACGTTCATTCAGTATAATAACATGAACAACAAATTCTTTCAAAATAAATTTAATACGACGCTTCAATTTTAAAAGATGAATCAAAATTGCTCTTTCCATAATTACATTCATTGTTTATGGTTTTATAAGAATCATTGTGTTATATCCAGGTACATTTCCACCATGTCCAACTAGATTCTATAGATCGGAATATACAAACCAACCCTATGCATAACTTGTAACTCAGTGTAATTCTTCGATCATGAGTAACGACTCGGATCACGTAAGATTCTCAATTGGTTTGTCTTAACTGCCCCTTACGCCTTATACCATACCCATATCGGATAATGTCTCACACTCTTCCCAGTGTTTAACGAAAAACTGCCTTTAAATATGGTAATAATGTGAATATTATAAAAAAAACAACCTATATCATACCATAAATTAACAAAACAATCAAGTCTTGTTTCATTCATACTCTCAATGTTACAACAGATATGAGGTGATTAGATAATGGATAATAGAAGTTTAACTGCGCTGGTCAGTGCGTTCTCAAGAGCGTATCACGCCGAACATAATCAGATCAAAATTTTTGATGATCAACTTGCCAGACAGCTATTAACCGATGAGGAATATGAGCATATTTCCAGTAATATGTCACAGGGAATTGCTTTCTTCCTACCGGAATTTGTTGGTTCACAGGTGCAAGCGTTGCGTAAACTCGTTGATCATCAACTGTCTCCATCTCCACTTGGCAGGGCTGCATTTGCCGAACATGCACTTGAGCTTTCCACCACACTGGGTGCCAGACAATATCTTATTTTTGCCGCAGGTTATGACACCTTCGCTTACCGCCAACCGAACTGGGCTAAGAATTTGCAAATCTTTGAAATCGATCATCCCGATACTGCAGCCGAAAAACGCAGACGGGTAACGGCCCTACATTGGGACGCTCCGTCAAATCTGCACTGCATTTCAGCCGACTTCCGCGAACCAGATTGGCAGAGCCGTGTGCTGGCCTGCCCTGATTTTGATCCGAGTCTAATCAGTTTTAGCAGCTTGCTGGGAATCAGTTATTATTTGCCCAAGGATGTGTTTAAACATTTCTTGTCTGCCATTGCTTCACTTCTCCCATGCGGCAGCAGCATCGTCTTTGATTATCCCGATGAGCGAACGTTCACCACGCAGGCAGGTGATCGGGCGCAGAAGCAGGTGATGATGGCCGTGGGTGCGGGCGAGCCCATGCAGGCAAGCTACTCCTATTCGGAGCTGGAACAGATGTTGGAAGAGCTCAACCTGCTTATCTATCAGCATTAGACTCCAAAGGAAATCACCGGACAGCTGTTTCAAGCCTACAATAACAGCCAGCCTACACACAAAATAACGGCATTCGATAATGTGAACTATTGTTTGGTGGTAAAACAATAGTTCACTATAAAATTATTCTATAGCATGCCGTATAAAGCAGCATGGCTCTAAAATATCCTACGGTAACATATACGTTAGGATACTGAGGAAAGAGTTGAATAATGGAAGTAGGACGATTCTCAATCATAAATCACGTTCCCGCTTCTTCGACTGTCAAATTCTCATGAGGATAAATAATATCCATTAATGGTTCTGCATTACGAATTGATGGAGGATTAGTTCGTAGTGTGTTTTAGTAGATGCATGGCATAGGCTTATTCTCGATGCGGATATTATTTTATCTCTTTTCCGTTTTTTTGTAACAAAAATCCGATGATTTAGGTATTCATTCCTAATAGTTCATCGGATTTTTTTGAATATTCATATTATTTTTCATATAAACCGAGGTGAATTATTCTGTATAGCGATCACCTCTTCCTATTTGCTCTACTCCAGTAGCAATCTCATTCTCCTCATAACTAATCCAGTCAATCCAGTTAACACAGATCGCCCACCGATACCCTGCATAGCTCTTAAACCCGCTTGCGATTGTGATCGAAGATGTGTCTACGATATTCGTAACACTAGGTAAGAGGAATTCGTTTGTACGGCCCTGCCGTTCACGACTGCAATCGTCAGATTAGGTGCCAGAGTTCGGGTTCGGGTTCGGTTCCGGGTTCGGGCTCGGGCTCGGGTTCGGGTTCGGTTCCGGGTTCGGGCTCGGGTTCGGGTTCGGGTTCGGGTTCGGGTTCGGGTTCGGGTTCGGGTTCGGGTTCGGGTTCGGGTTCGGGTTCGGGTTCGGGTTCGGGCTCGGGTTCGGGTTCGGGTTCGGGTTCGGGTTCGGGCTCGGGTTCGGGCTCGGGTTCGGGTTCGGGTTCGGGTTCGGGTTCGGGTTCGGGTTCGGGTTCGGGCTCGGGTTCGGGTTCGGGCTCGGGCTCGGGCTCGGGCTCGGGTTCGGGCTCGGGTTCGGGCTCGGGTTCGGGCTTGGTGTTGGTGTTGGTACCGGCGTTGGCGTTGGTGCCGTTGATTGCCCGTTGACAGCCTTCACTCTAGCAAGGTCAACGTCATTTACAAAAATCGTTGCAGGCTTTACTCCCGCTGGAACGATCAGATTAGTGATAGATGTGGCGGCTCCCAGAACAAGCTGAGAATTGACTCCGGTTGTCTGAAGACTTCCGATAGTCCCCTGCACATTCAGGTTAACTACTCCGGCATTGCCGTCTACGATCGTCTGCCTGATGTTCACTGAACCGGTGAAGGAGGTGCTGTCGAATGGGTTATGGTCAGCCGTATCCGAATTACCGATGATCAGCGTACCGATTGGCGTTTGACTTGAATATTGCATTCTAACGCCAGGCACAACGGTGACTGTGGCAAGCGAAGCGGACGGATCGGCGCTGAGATCGGTATTCACCGCCGCCGTAACCGTGGCGTTTATGTTTTCAACTTTAAGTTGCACGGCGCTCCCAACAGTTGTCGAATTACCACCGGTTCCGGAGTTTGTATCAGTGGCTGCGGTGGCAACTGATCCTGCAAAAAACGCTAATCCTTCCGCATCTGGTTTTCTTCCAAATAAATTCAAGTATATTGTGTCAACGACTTGATCGATACTAAGCCCTGCGAATTCAGCTTTATATTCCGGACTATCCGCGAAGCTGTTGGCAGCCGTAATAGTGGTGGGGTTATCATTAATGACGCTTTCCCAATATTGAAGGCCCGCGATGTCGGCGGGTCGATTAAAGTATGCAACATAAAGTTCTTGAATAGATTGTGTGTATGTTCGATCTGCCAATGTGCTGACTGCTACCATTGACTTGAAGTTTGATTGGGACGTTTTGTTCGCACCAATATCAACCTTTTTCAAGGATGTGGTATCTGCCAAGATGCGGACTGCTCCCTTTGACTTGATGTCTGATTGGGAAGTCTTATCCGCACTGATATCAATCTTTTTCACTAGAGCGCTGTTAAACAAATATAATTGGCCGAGATCGCTATGCTCGAACCATATATTTGTGATCTGTGATTTCGGACGACCGTTATCTTTCAGGAAAACCGTTTTGCCTTGTACGAGCACATTGAAGGCAAAGAAATCCGACTGAACTGCCGGGGTCAAATTTAAATCCCCTTTAACTTCCAAGTGAGCCAACGCGACCTGATTTGAGCTCACGATTACGGTTCCGTAGACGGTGTTGCCTTTGGCATCAAATATTATAGGTGCATCCGTTCCGATTAATGCGTCTTTGTATCCGATAATCAGCCCTTCAACAGACTTTATCGTATCCCCCGCATAGGTGAACTGAATCGCCGCATTGTGCAAAGCAGCTTTGTTCGACGGTTGAAAAATGCCCTGTACCGATGCGCCCGCGCGATAGGTCTGACCATCGATCTTAATTGTGCCGTCATTGCCAATGTCTTGAATGATAGACGGACTGAAGAAGGAGCGATACAGCATAGTTATCCCTTCGGCCAGCACAATGTTTGCGTTTGGATCGAAGTTATCCTTCGATTTCCCGTTCGCAATACCCGCTTTCGTCAAGGCGCCTACTTCGCCAGCATACCAGCTTTTCTGCGGAACATCAGAGAATTGGCTACCGACTTGCGGCTCTGACTTCAGCTTCTTGGCCGTAACAATCAAGCTCGCCACTTCAGCCCTTGTAATCTGTAAGTTCGGACGGAACGTGCCGTCTTGGTAACCTTTCGTCAGCCCCGCATCATGGAGGGCAGTAACATACCCTGTTAATTCGCCGTCAACAGGCATATCCTTAAACGTTGAGGCGCTTTTGGAGGGGGACAGATCTAGTGAGATCGCAAGAAACTTAGCAAAATCGCCGCGTGTCATAACAAGCTGGGGACTTAGCTTATCTCCTTGCTTCGGATTAAGAATTCCTAGCATAATCCAAGTGTTAACCGCCTCTGCGTACCATGCTGTATCGGGTACATCCGAATAGCGTTGTAGGTTCACCAGTTGGGCAGAAGTAGCAGCTTCCGCTTGGCTACCCTGCGTCTTTGGAGATTCGGCCGCCGCCACATTAAAAGGAGAGCAGATGGTCAGCAATAATAACGAAACGAGCGCAATAGTCAGCCATTTTGTACGATTAATAGTAAATATCATTGGGAATCTCCTTTTTGGTCGTCTAATTAATGAAAATACAATTATCAGTTTACAAGAGGTAGCAATAGCTCCTGATCTGATCACTTTAGCATAGTAATGAAGGAAACCAATACGATAGACCTGATAAGTGATTTCTTGTTCATGATCGTTACTCAACCTACCTTCTAGTTATTTTTTTGTTCCTTACCAAGCATCTTTTATCAGCCTATCATTATTAACATCCTCAAATCTTAATGAAATCTTAATGGATATCCACAAACCTCAGAAACACGTAAACGGCTATCTTCCGCAACGATCACCTTGCACCATCATTTGATGATTATCCGCTGATTTCATATTGCGAACTGTATAAAGTGTTGATTTCTAAACATAAAAATACATCGCACCGAGGTACTTGCCTCAGTGCGATGTATTCAGATTTTCATACTAATATTCAGCTTTCGCCTTTTTTTCTTCCCCCACATCCACCGGATTCCCCTCGTAGCTAATCCAATCACTCCAGCTATCGGATACTCCGTAAAAATAGTTTCATCTCGGGAACCTTGGTGTGTACAAAACCAAGGTATGGCTTGGCTTCATTGTGTCGTTTCCCATAGCCTTCATGGGAGTTGTTTGGGGTCGCTACTTATAAGTTTCGGTTCTTCCACACGTCAGGGCCATTGGTTCGGAGAGCGAGAAATATGTTTAGCGTAGGGAATACACAGCCCAAGGTAGCCTCAGAATCCGCAACCCCTTTCCGGCAAACGGCAAGATATCATCCTTGCGGCAAGCTAACTGGGTAAGGTACTGAATGCTGAATGCTAACTGGGTAAGGTACTGAATGCTGAATGCTAAAAATAAAAAATCCCCCATTTGGGTTGGGGGATAAGAGGTTAATTTACTTCTGTTCCATCATTTTCAACAAAACCGATACAGCCTCTGCTCTTGTTGCATGATCATCAGGAGCAAATTTGTTCATACCTTTACCCGTAATAATGCCAAGCTTCTTCATTGCTGCCACTGCGCTTTTCGCCCAATTCGGAATGACCTCATCGTCCACGAAGCCCGTTGCTGTAACCTCATCGATAGGCTGACCCAGAGCGTTCGCGATCATCATTGCCATCTCCGAACGTGTAATCCCGGCACCCGGACGGAAGGTTCCGTCCCCATAGCCCTTAATAATGCCAGCTTGTACCGCCAGAGCTATCGCTTTCTTCGCCCATGTTCCAATCTCTGTGGCATCTGTGAAAGTACGCTCCGCGCCATTCCCTTGCGGCTTCAACGTATTCATCAGCATAACTGCGAATTCTGCGCGAGTCACCGTATTGTTCGGCTTAAATGTGCCATTAGCATAACCATTGACGATGCCGCTGTTTACGGCTTGCTCAATACTTGCCTTCGCCCAATGTCCCTCGATATCGCTAAATTTAACTTCTGTATCGGTTTCAGGTTTGCTCGTGGCTGAATCCACTACGAATACCGCATACTTCGTGAAGTGATCGACCTCTACGCTAATCCTATTTCCATTGATCCTACCACCTGTGACTTCCAGCCATACCTTCTTCACTTCATCATAATAGAATACGGCTGGTCTTTGGTCACTACCCACTTTAGTAAGATCAAACACGAATGTCAGTGTGACTGATTTACTGAAATTACCCGGGAAGTTTTTCAGTATTTCGAATACACGACTAGCTAGTATTTCACCATTAGATAGAAGGTTGTTCATTTCCAGCAATTTTTCTATCGTAATTGTTATATCTTTGTTCGTAGCATTCACTGGAATGTCAATCGTTACTTCGTTGTCTAGCGTAACCTTTCCTGCACTACCTGTTGGAATCGTTATCGTACCATTGGATGACGTTACATTCGTATCAATGATCGGTGTTGAATCATCACTGTTCGTAGACGATTCCTTACGCGTCACGACAACCGTATACACCTTAGATGGCCCATTCCCAACCGTTACCGTAACTGTAATCGTATTTGCTCCCACTTTAAGTGGAAGAGTAGCACTTGCAGCACCACTAGTAACAATTGTACTAGCTTCGTTATTCACAGCTACTTTCACTATTGCTGTTGAGTCTGCTACAGTTGGAGTAACTGTAAGACTAGATATTCCATACACTACATTTTGCGTATAACTCGTCTTTGCACTAGTAAACGTCTCATTCATTGTACCGCTACTTAATACTAAGTTGCTTAGATTAAGATTGGGATGAATGATCTGTTGCACCGTTGCATCTGCATATCCGTCCGCAACTACTGAGATCGTATAGGTTGCAGCAGCTAAAACGTTCGCAAATAGTGTAATCTTACCTGCTTCTATCGAGTAATCTTCTTCACTCAATATGTCCCCATTAGCAACAATTGCTGTAATCTCACCTCTCCATGTTAAATCATCAGCGAATGTAATTTCTATATCACTTAACACGTCATTATCCGTTGTATCAGTTGATAGGACTGGCGGGCTCAGTAACTGTAACCACACCGCATAGAGAGTTAAGTCATCTCCACCGTTATATGCATCTCCTGGGTCATAAACATTTCCACTACCGTCTGCTTCTGTATTCCAACCGACGAAAGTATAGCCTGTTTTGGTTAAGTTTCCACTATAATCTTCTATAATTATTTCTTGATCTTGCGTATAAATTTTAGTTGTTGGAATCGTCCCACCCGTATTACCATTTCCTGAATAGATGGCATACTTAGGACTAGGCAATTCGCTCAAGTAAGGAAAGCCATTATTATGCGTTGGATTTATCGTCCAAGTACTAGCATCGAAGGCCCAATTTGTGTAGGTTGCCTCTAGTCGCATGTCTGCTGTCGATACTGCATTGCCTTTACCAGTATCAATTTGACTTGATGTTTCCTTATTGTAGAAACCATTGCTTGTGAGAAATCCATCATATATATAACCAATCAATCCACCTTTAAAAATGTTCCCCGTTACTTTGCCTGTCGCATAATTATTATTACTGACTGTGTAGAAATTTAATCCAATCAAACCACCTACAAAGCTGTCACCAGTAACATTTCCTAGTGCGAAACTATTTGTAACAACTTCGTCATCACTATTATCATTTGGAGTATTGTTAAGACTAATTCCAATTAATCCTCCCACTATAAATCAAGCTTGAGAACAGTGAAGTGTTTCCACCCATTAAATCTTGTGACAAAGGTGCTTACTGGAAGATGACCTCATACGCTTAATATAAACAATGGACAGAGATTTTCACATTAAAAATCTCTGTCCATTGTTTAATGTGACTAGCATCAGTGTGTTGAACACTCCAGTAGTCTACATTATCCCTCAATTGACTGCTCTGACTGACCCCACTTTTCGGTTTGATTATCCATCATGTTAATATTTCTCTTTTATATTCAAAACGTACTTAGGATTAATCGATACCTTTTCATCGAGATACTTCTTCCAGCACGTATTATCTCTGCTTGGATCATTTGCTTGCTCCGTGAAATATGCCCCCATACTGTTATACTCAAAAAGGAAGTAATCCCGCCCTCTCTGATTTCCAAACAAAGCAACCATTGCGTAGTTGTAGCTAGAGCCAATAGCAATACCTGTCTTCTGCATCGGAACCCTCTTGTGTATCTCTTCTATTGTAAACGTAGCCTCATGCTCGGCGTTTTTTCCATCCATGGATTGCAAAAGTAATGCAAATAATAGATCCGCATTTGACCTCAATATGATCATTCCAATATCGAAGCCATCCGATTGGAATGTACTCCAATCATGCTTCTTAGAAACTGCTGGTGCCACTTTAGACCTGGACACTGGAATGGTTTTCACCTTATGCTTTCCAAACATCATGAGGAACTTATTCAATTCGCGTTTGTTACCTTTCGCCTCTTTGACAGCGGGAAGTAATGCCCTCAGAAAATCAGAGAAGTCCACAATGTCGTAGATACTCATGGGATTACGTTTCCAAACCCAATCCTCCCTAACAGTAGACATGAGATAATTCATGGCTCTGAAATTATGTTGATCTATAATTTCGACTTGTTCGGGATTGATTAGGTGTGACAAGAATGCCACTGTAATGAAGGATTGATGTCCCGCTAGACGTTCCTCCCAAAAGGCAAAGGAACTATCAATTTCACGATGCCCTGTTTCCGCAAACTCCGTCCAATACTTTTGTAGCTTGGCTATAATAACCTTATGTGCAGGGACATAGTTGACCTTTCCCCAATGACCGTACTTCCATTCCATCGCTTGCTTTACGTCATTTTTATCGACCACTTTTGGTTCAGGGAATACGGATAGCCATTTCATATATGGCTCTTCAGGATACTTAACGCTCTCATATTTGGATCTGTATTCGCTGAAGTGCTCAGAAATGGTCTTCGTGATGGACTCTATTTCTTTCTTCTTTAATATAGCCATAAACTGTTCCTCCTTCTTTTAATAAGTCCATTCACACAGCCAGCCTCGCATCATTTTATGGGAACTATTGTTCATCTCAAACTTCCCGCTTATTATTTACTCGCACAATTGTAGGGAGACTTCCTTTAAAGTGTAGCTCTAAATATAATATCCTGTGGGATTGTCATTATAGACAGCAAAAGGCCCCACTGTAAGGACTACAGTAGGACCAGAATTGAATTACCCTGCTTTGACAACCTTATTCTTTTTGACGCTTGGCTTTGTTACTGGCTTATTGTTTCTAGCACGTTTCTTTGAATCAGCCATTACATCCTTCATCACATCATCTATATCAAGCCCTTGTTCAAGAATAGAGTGGTTGATAGCGTGTACTAAATCATCGAAATACCACATGACCACCTTTTTATTATGCAGTCGAGCGATATGTTGACATAACGCTGTTAGTCCTTGGTCAACATTAGCTGCAATAATTAAACCAACCACGTGTACTCTTTGGTCTAAACACATCTTTAAAAACTGTTGAATCATTTCTCTTCCCTTATCACTGCTTTCAGTTACCGTCTTTTTCTCGTAGCTTTTCGCAACACCAACAAATACTGAATCGTCTACCCCAAGATTAAGAGTAAAGCTAACATCTCCAAACTCTTGCCCGTGATGAGGGTGGAGTATATGATCTGTAAACGAAATAAACGGCTTCATTACGCATAAGACACTTTTTTCAGATTGACATTGCCTACACCCCTCAACACTTTGACGACTACACTTTTCTTTCAAAATCTCAAGAATCGCCACTAACTTATTGCGCCGTTCCAGAGTGACTTCTACACTTCTAATTGGCTGGAACTGAGGGAGATCCGCGACCTTAAACATCACTTTGGATGGAGTTGAGTTGGTATAATGCATGACATTATTAGAGAAATAAAAGGACTCTTTCTCCAGCGAAAATCCTAAACTCGGAAAATACCTAGTGACCAACTGGGAGACCAATTCTGAAAATCCCGAGTTTGGGATGATTTGAATACCTTCAAAATTTGAACTCACTATTATATTATGCCCCTCGGCACACTGATAAGTTCCTTCATTATATTTTTCTCCACAGAAACTACAATTTACTTTTACTTCATCTTTTAGCAGTCGATAATGATTAAGTTCTGATTTTCCACAGCAGCTACAGCTTAATTCTATGAAGCTATCACACGTATCGCAGTATGGCGTAAAGAAGCTCGTAGAATACTTCCTTACTTGCTCCAAGAGAAACCTTGGTGTGTAGTGTAGAGCTATAGTTGTCATTCCCTGCTTCTTACATTGAACAATTCCTTTAACTACTTCAAGAATAGCCGTTCTTTCTATTTTATTAAAAGCAAATTCAACTAGGTTTATATCGCTCTCGATACCTAACGAATCCCACACTGCTTGTATGTCTCCATCTTTATAAGAACCATTGATATACCCCATTAGTTGTTTAATTCTTTTTAATCCCCAATCACGAAGTTTTGATGCCTTTAGCTGTTTAGTTAAATATAGCTTTCCCTTATTACTGTTGATTCCTAGTGTTGTATATGATGAATCCTCTACTTCTTCCTCAAAAACAGTACTGGGGGACTGGTATCCTTCATATTGTGCCAAATGAGTCGTTTTGTCCCCCATTTTAGAGTCCGATAACGTTACTCTTGTCGGCATATTGGTAGGAGGATTCGGATTATATAACGTCTTTCTTTTTAAATTATCTTTTCTAAACAAGCGATCAATCAGGCTATCGCTAATGTTTGTAGCAATGGTGAATACAGGAAACACAGCATGTATCCCATCAATTAATACACCTGTAATACTATCAGTGGGTACACTAATGCTTAGGAAACGATCTGTTACGTTAATCCAAATAAACCCATATTTTAGTTCATAAATAGAATCGTTATCTTCGGTATCAGGACTAATAAAATTATGCACTTGTTCATAAGAAAATGAGATTTCTAATGTGTCTGCTTCAACCTGAGTTTGATCAAGGAAACGGATGTTTTTCCAAACTCCCTTTGCATGTTCTCTTTCAGTCATCGAGACATTCAATTGTTCAACAGCCTTATTGTTTCCCCATTTTTTAATCATTGAACTTGACTCGAATTTTGGATCTATTGGAGTTAACAAATAAAGTCTAAAACTCGGGCGACTGCTATACCTATATTCCTCAAAACACTGTTCGACATCTAATTCGGTTATTTCAGAACTTAAATTAACCATCTTAATCAGCGTTTCTTTTTCAGTCCTGTTTAATGCTTCTTTTAAGTCTTTAGCTGTTCTTCCAGTTACACGATTAAAGCGGTTGTGTAGATCTTTCTCTTCCACCTTTTGATACAACAGTTCCCTAATAGCTGGTCTCTGAACATGAATGAGCTTGTCTGACTTTTTCATCGGGTGCCTCCCATAGGAAAAAGATTATTGCACCCTTTGTTAGCAGAAGTATATGTTGAGTGCTAATTACATTATAGGAATTTTTAGGGATATTGTAAACAAGCGTACCTAAATCACAATCGAAATACTCTGTCCCTTAAGCCTTCGCTTCATCTGGACAGCAAAAGACCCCTCTGCATGGATCGCAGAAGGGTCAGCGGTTAAAAAATGGTGTACTGTATTCTCATCGAAGTTCATTTCAATTTGATCAATGGTTCGTGTATCTTTGATCGTAATTTGCTTAATAATGAGGTGCATCAGCGTCTTTCGTTGGTCGAAGGATGATGAGTCTAGTAACTTATCGAACTTGTCTAGCAGCAACCGGACAACCTCGTAAGAAACTGGCTCCACATTATCTTCTTTTAATTCAAGTGTCAACTCCATTTTCTGGGCGTGGAGTCGGTCTAGTTCCGAATTTATATCATCGAGCCGCTTTGAGAACATACCCTTATCCAATCCGTCCATTTCGTACAGATCAAAATATATTTGTTTTCTGCCCTCAAGCTCAGTAACTTTAGAGATGATGTGATCGAGCTGTTGCTGGAGAAGTTTAATACGTTTCTTTTTCCTTTCATTGATATTCTTTACAATGGCTTTAAGAATATTAGGCTTTGCTATCACTTCTTTGACGCGATCTACCACGTATATTTCTGCCTCATGCTTACGAATGCTGTTAGCGCTGCACACTTTACTACCCTTGTTGCGAAAGTTGCTACATGAGTAGTAAAGCCTATTGATCTTAGTTCCGTCCTTTTGGCGATTCTGTGTGCGGTTTGCCACCATAGGAGCCCCACACTGAGGGCACCGTATGAGCCAAGTTAGCCGAAACTCCCCATCGAATCGCTTAAGTGAGATAACGGACACCTTCGATGACTAAAAATATAGTTAATGACTATTCCCTCATGAAATTTTGAGATGCAATGACACATTTAACTCGCTATCCAGCCAAAGCCTGTTATTGCTTGGTCCATTATGTGTTCATACACAATGTTGCTCTTAAGTGTAAAAACATCTCTTTCATAGCTTTCTGGTAAAAAGCTATTTAAGACCGCTATGATTTCACTCTTAACTCTCTCTTTCGGTTGAGGATCGTTATGCCACCCGACCACAAACAACTCCGATTTCTTCTGTATCAACGTTTCGTATAACATTTTAGCTGCTAACTTAACCTTCTTCTCTTCCGCAGCGGTTAACTTGTCTTTTCGAAGCAGGTCAAATAATTTAAGCTCTTCTTCCGTTAATTCCTCTTTGATATGGCGTTCTTCTTCTGCTTTTAGTTTCTCCATGAATTCAAGCAACTTTTCAAAGAACTCATCATTCGTTGAGCCACCTGCATTATAATTATCAATGATGTTTTGGAATAACTCAGCGAAATTACTTCTTGTGAGATTTTTCTTTAGCATTTGCTCAAGCTTCTTCGATATATAATCTCTTAAACTCGCGATTTCAATGTTCTTATACTTAACCTTTTTAAATTGCTCTCTTAACTTGTCAATATTGAGCTTAGAAAGGTCAATTTCTTTGGACTTTTTCGCTATTTCATACACAGCACCTTGCTCTGCAACAATACTTTGGTCCAGCAATGCATCAATTTTCTTGCGTGCTTCTTCTAATTTTTCAGGTCTTATTTTACCATCAATAATCCCTCTTAAGTAGAGAATAGCTTCCTTAAGTGGGTTATTCCAATTCATCTTGAAGATATCAGGACGGAGTGATTCATATAAGAGTTCTACTGTGTTCGAATATACTTTGAACTCATTCTTCCATTCATCATTTTGTAGAATCGTATTTGCAAAGCTCCCAAATAAGTCCAACATTTTGAATGTGTCATGTGTAGCAACTAATTCATTAATGTCTATTCCAATGGCAGCGCAAAATATAGTAGTGTTCTCAATGGCTTGGTTCAGAAGATCAACCAATTTTCCAATATCTTTAACAGGCATTTCATCTTCTTCTGAACTAGCATAGTCTGCAAGAGCACGTTTCATATAATTAAATACATCAAGATAATCAACAATAACTCCGTTATCCTTTCCTGGGAACACACGATTTGCTCTTGCGATCGCCTGCATAAGGGTATGCCCCTTCATCGGTTTGTCCAAATACATCGTGGATACACTTGGGGCATCAAAGCCAGTTAGCCACATAGAGCAGACAAATACCAATTGGAACGGGTGATTCTCATTCTTAAAATGATCTTCAATATCAAAGCCGTTCTCATCAACGGCAATCATAGCATCTCTATGTTTCTTAATAGATAGTCCTTGGGTTGCAAACTTTGCTTCCTCTTTGTCTTCTTCGCTAATAACAACCGCCATTTGCACATTTCGCATATAATCAACAATTTGTTTTAATTCAAGCCGCTTGGTCTCATCTCGTTCGACTGTGATTTCAATATTCAGTTTCTTGATTTCTTCTTTCCAATAGTAAGCTACTTTATCGTACATTTTAACCGCTGTGAACTTATCGATACAGATCACCATACCCTTGCCAAGAAAGCCCCTACGTGGAAAATGGTACACAATATCTTTGGCTATCACTTCAAGTCTGTCGTCACGTTTAATCACTTCAAGCTCTCTGGCATAGTGGTTCTCCAACCGCTTTTGTTCTTCATCCGTTAGATTATCCTGTTCTAAAATTTCCGAGAAGTCGGAATCCAAGAAATCATTCTTCAGTTCTACGGTTGGAACACGTTTCGTGTAGTAAAGCGGTACCGTTGCACCATCTTCAATAGACTGGGCGAAGTTATATTCGCTGACATAATTACCAAACCAAGCATGCGTTAAGTGTTTACTTCCAAGCAGTGGGGTCCCTGTAAATGCTATAAACTGTGCATTTGGCAGGCCATTCCGCATATTCTCTGCAAGGTCTTTATACTGCGTTCTGTGAGCTTCATCAACCATCACAATAATATCTTTACGCTCTGATAATACAGGATATCTCTTACCTTTATCGTATCTAAACTTGTGAATCAGTGTAAATAGAATACTCTTGTTAGTCGTGAGTTGTTGACGCAGTTTGGTGCTGTTTGCAGGACGAACATCTTCGTCCTTTGCAATAAACTCCGTTCTAAGGAAGTTCTTATAGATTTGATCGTCCAAATCTTGGCGGTCAGTAACGACCAAGAACGTAAAGTTCCCCTGACATTTATGTTTGATTTTACGTGCGAACATTACCATTGAGTAACTTTTACCACTACCCTGTGTATGCCAGAACACACCAAGTTTGCCCTTTAAACTTTCACGATTAATAAAAGCGTCAAACGCACTGTTAATACCTAAAAACTGATGATTCTTTGCTATTATTTTGGTGCGCTTACGGTCAAACAATATAAAGTTCTCTATGTAATCAATGAGTGTTTCTTTCTTCAATAGTCCGTTGATCAAATATTCAATACTAATGCCATTCTCTTTGATCTGATCTCTATCTGGTTTTTCCTTTTCACTATCTACCTTTAGCCATTCAAAGAAATGCTCATATCCTGCTTTAAAGCTGCCCACTCGGGTTTCCATACCATTAGATAGCACACAAATCTGATTGTAATTGAATAGATAAGGAATATCCTTCAGATAATCCGTTAAGTTCTTATCATAAGCATTCTTCACTAATATATTGGAGTTCTTGAGCTCTATAAACACAAGCGGCAAGCCGTTAATAAATATAATTAAATCAGGGCGTCGCCAATGGACTTCGCCCTTAATCCACATTTGTGAGACCACAGTAAAGTTATTATTTAGCGGTTCTTTGTAATCAATGATGTTGAGAGTGTTGCTCTCTTGCTTACCGTTCACTTCAAATTGGACATTGATGCCCGTTCTAAGCATTTGATAGTTTGCACAATTGATAGACATTAAATCAGCAGTATGAGGGGTAACCATCAATGTTTCAGCAACGGATTTGATAGTCTTTACAGGGATCGTAGGATTAATTTCACAAAGCTTAAGAAACAGGATGTTTGGCAACACAACCTGTTTCTTATTCTCTCTGCCTGTACCATCAGGAAGGGTTTCACGTTCTGATGTAAAACAGTTCATTGTGTCGTATCCGTTGGATTCAACCAACATCTTGATCGCCGCCTGCTCAATCATGTCCTCTGTAATGATGCGAGCCATGTGCATGTTCCCCCTTTACTATGTTATCGAAGTACCAAGAATTTCTCGGTACTTCAATATGTTAGATTACTCAGCCTCTAAACCTCTAACTTTCCACTCATTAATCGTGGCAGTAATAGGTCGCGTTGTTTGATTAGGTTTTGGTTTTTAGCCATATTACTACTAATACTATCAAGGATCGGCTTAACTACAACTTCAAATGCCGTTAGGAGTTCAATTGAAGGAATTAATACTTTGATCCGTTTCATATCTTTTATCGGTAGTTGTGGTTGGGCAGAACCAGAAGAAAACAAAGTAATTAACTGCTGAACAGAACTGCTCCTTAATAATAAATACAAAAATGATATATTTGTAACACTATTAATCGGTCTAACAATAACCATTCCAGAATTAATTCTAACGTTATTATATGGAACAAAGCTATTATACAAAGCAACATTACCAACAGTACCTCTGGTTGTTATTACTATATCGTCTCTATTTAATTTACCATTTCTCAGTTTACTATCTTTATCTTTTGTTATAAACGTATTTCTCGAATAGTCGAATCCGTTTTTTGTAACGTTTCCAGCGTTCAGAAATAGACAATAGCCCTCATCAAACATTTCATTTTGATTAGGATAGTTAGTACCTCTATCACCATCAATTACTTCTACTATTTCACTAATTTTTTTCACTTCCCAGCCGTAAGGTATCCCTTTTGAGAAGTGGGCGGATTCAAACCCTGGAAAATGAAAACGTACAAACCATTCCTTATATATTTGCTGTGCAGCTTGCACTAATAGCTCTATTCTGTGGTTATTGTTTTTAATAAGGTCATCATAAGCAGATAATATATCTGCTATTTTTTGTTGGTTTGGCACGTTGTGGACTTTCAGCCTTACATTATGCAAATGATTTTGATTTAGTGTTGGAACACCTGCACCAGAGTTATAAATCTCTAGGTGCATTGTTTGTAAATAATAATATACGTATTTCGGGAAACTGCCCTTGAAATCCTTCACGTATAATGACGTATTTAAAGGCCAGCAGTCCTCAGCGATGTATTGAACAGCACCTAAACTGCCTGAACGTCCTGTAACAACACATGGCGCTTTTATCTTAAATTGATTGTGATAACCTTTTATTGATGTTGAAGCTACAACTGGAATCTTTCCATCAACCATTTTTTCATTTGGCAAATCAAACCCTCTGTTTAACTTAATAAAATCATTGAATTTTTTAATTTCCCACATTACTCACTCACCAAAGACAACAAATTCTCCGTTATCTTCCTTTCAAGCTCTTGTGCGGTGCTGTTCAGTACTGTCAGTTCCGCGTTAAGCCGTAGCATCTCAGCATTAAATTCTTCTTTCGTCATGCCATCTTCCTCGATAACGACGCCAACATAACGTCCGGGGTTAAGCGAATAATCCTGCTCGGCTATTCCATCCTCACCATCAATCTTCGCAACTTTGCAAAGTCCGATAACATCGCAATATTTACCCTCTGGAAAACGCTCCGTTAGCCAGTCTACATTAGACTGCCAATATTTCTCGTCACTTTCCGTTTCAGCATTTTCAAGGTTAGTCTTATATTCATGAATAAGGTCAATAAACGCCTCTATCTTACCTTCATATAATCTTGAGATAATACCGAGATTCTTTATTTGCTCATCACTGAATTTAACATGGGCTCTATCAATGACGGTAAACACGTTTCTTGCATCAATGAATAGGATCTCATCTTTATTCTTCTTCTGTCTGTCAAAAAACCACAGCGTGGCGGGTAAACTTACTGTACTAAACATGTTCTTGGGCATGGTCAGCATTTGACTGATTAACCCTTCTTCAATGAGTTTTTTCCTAATATCCTTCTCACTATGACCTGCATCAGATGCAGAGTTTGCCATAACAAGAGCTGCACGACCTTTTTCATTAAGAGCGGTTGCGAACATATTAATCCAAAGATAATTACCGTTCGGCACGGTTTCAGATTGATCATTTTTAGCTTTCTTCGTCTTGTTCTGTGGTACACCATAGGTATTAAATCGTGGCTGATTCTTAACTGAATCAAGCTCTACCCCATCTACATTAAACGGCGGATTGGCCATCACATAATCAAAGGCACCCACACAATCATAAGGATCTACATAATAAGAGTTAGCTTCGGTTATTGTACCTCTAATATTGTTAAGTGCAAGGTTCATCTTTGCAAGCTTAACGGTCGCCCCAGTCTTCTCTACACCATAAGCACGCAGATTAATGTCATTCCCATTGTGTTTATGTTCTTTGATATAATGGGCTGTCTGAACAAACATTCCCCCAGATCCACATGCAGGATCTAGTATTTTACCCTCTGTCGGAGCAAGTACCTCTACCATATAACGAACAACACTTGAAGGTGTAAAGAACTCTCCACCACCTTGACCCTCCGCAAGTGCAAAGTTTCCAAGGAAGTATTCATATATTTCACCAAACACATCTATACTGATATCATCAGGAATATCTTTAAAGTTCTTTAATAGTTTCTTCAGGACTGTCTTGTCTTCCGTACCATTCACGCTATAATATTCATCTTTTGGCAAGGTGTTTTCAAGCTCGCTTGTGAATTTCTCAACCGCTACCATGGCATCCTTGACCTTCTGCGCTAAGTTTTCGCTCTCTGGTAAATTAAGAAGGTAGTTGTATTTCGCTTCATCAGGCAGATAGAACCCGCATTTCTCAATCGCTATTTCGTGGATTTCACGTTCCATTCGAGTGCCTTTTAACCTGTTATATTCAGCGTTAATCTCCGTTTCAATCTGCGAGTATTTGCTTTCTGCAAAACGGAGGAAGATAAGTCCCAATATTGGTGTGGCATATTCGGTGGATTTCAACCCTGAGTTCGCTCTAAGTTGATCCGCAGATGCCCATAAGTCAGCTTTTAATTTCTTGAATTCTTCGTTAGTCATGTGTAAACCCCTTTGATTTTCTTTGATGCAATCCTCTTAGTCTCATGGCATTAACAGTTTATATAAGAGCTACAATATATGTGCCCTAATCTATCATCTTTCAAGGGATAGCAATCATTATTGTGTATTGATTCACTTCATCAAGTATACATCACCAATGCAAGTATTGGCAGACTGTCAATACCAATTTTACGTCATTGTAAGAATAAAATATTTTAAGCATCACCATATAGGTTTCAATCAAAATGTACAAGGATCCAAATCTTACTGTCAATCTCAGCAAGAGGAAAAACTTCATACAAAAAGATAGTTGAATAACAAAAGTGCCACTCTATAAATAAAGTAGCACTTTAGCTCTTATATTAAGCAATGGTCGACAAAGGAAGAGTTTCTCTATCTTCTAAATAGAGTTTTTCAACCATTTATCTACTACCTTTTTTATATTAACTTCATTGGAATTACCAAGCCATTGATTAAAAACTTCCGGATCATCGCTACCAGGACGAGGCATTACATCATTAAACCGCACCTGAGAAGGACTTTTAACAGCATCCCCCATAATTATTGCATGTTGCTGTGGTAATATAGGAAGTTGATTTAATATATCAACATTAGCCGATGATACAAGCTGCCTAACGTAGTTTTGATCCTCTGGATTTTGTAATCGATGAACAATAAACGTGTTACATTGTGATAAAACAGTTTTTGATAGCTCAGAAGGTCTTTGAGATGAGATAATTAATGATAACCCATACTTTCTCCCTTCTCTTGCTATACGTTCAAACACACGTTTTGAGATTGAAGCGTGCTCTTTTTTTCTTTCAATTTGAGGAATGTAATTTTGGGCCTCTTCAAGTACAATAGCAATCGGGATTTTCCCACGAAGACTTTTATATTCTTCAACCTTTTCGATTCTCTGAACAAATTCAAGAAGCATACGGCCTATTAATCCTGTGATGTTTTCCAATACCTCATACGGAAGTAACGACATATCAATAATTGTTATTTGACTCCGATTCTCAGCTACTTTAACGCTTGAACCTTGACTCCTATATTTCTCGAATTCGGTTTCTTCTCCATTCTCAGAATTTAGATTTCCACCTAGTATATAAGTTAAAAAAACTACTAACGAATCTTTAAATCCCCTGCTCTTTAACATAAAAGGCGTGCTTATCCTTTCATCAGAACTATAACTCGAAATTCTTAACTTGAGACTTGAAAGATATTCTTTATATTTAGCTTGCGAAGAACCAATTTCGTTAATAGCTGAATCGATATATTCAGTAATTATCTTTTGAAAATCAAAGAAGCTAGGTATATCAACATCCTTTTCGTTTGATAATACTCTCGTCTCAGACTCAATAATTATTACATCTGTTATCTTTTTGAGCTGGATATAGGCCTCATTAACAACAGATGAACTAATATCTCCCTTAATACCGTACTCAACGTTTAAATTCCCAACTACTTTAGCCTGATGTAAAGCGTCTAACTGAATCTTAATTTGGACCACACTTGAATTATCGTTATTCTGTAACGTTTCAATTAAATCTGCTAATTCATGTATAATAAATAGCTTCAAATCTTTATCATTAGCCTCTAATAAATTGATAAGTCTTAATACTTTATTAAATATAGGTTCAGCCAATAGTTTTGATACTTCGACACTTTCAACTTGTTCAGCATTTTTCGCTAATGCAATAGCTCTCTTTAATACTGGAGCCTGCGTAAGTTGTGATGGTTCAAATAAGTAATCAAAATCATCATAATTCATAAACCAAAATGGTACTTTTAATCCCTCATTAGTGATTGTAAACGTGTTAACTCGTGCACTTAGCTCTTGCTCTTCAAATTGAAAAGCTTTTGAGTACTCACCGTTTGTATCAAAAATGATTATGTGTGCGTCCGTTAAAGTCTTTATGCCGTCAGTAGTTTGGTATTGCCCACGAAACATTGATTGAATTATTGACGCTATCGTGCAGGATTTGCCTGAACCCGTATTACCTAAAATAGCTACATGCTTATTAAAAAATTTATCAGGGTTAATCTTTACATCAAATTCAGAATATGCAGGAGACTTCCCAACGGATAAAAAATAATCTTGTTTAAAATCAATTGGACTATCTTTTGATTTATAATCAAAAATTACCTCAAGTTCCCCCCTCAATACATAGCTCACTGGATTATCTAAAATCGGAAAATTATATACACCTTGAATGTATTTGTTGTAGTTATCTATGGTTCCGATCATGGTCGCAACAACATATCTTTTAGATTTAGGCAGTAATATCGAATTCTCTGATTTTTCGAGTTCTGTTTCATCACTAATTTTAACACGCGTAATCATTGCAATTATTTTTTCTGCACCTACGGGAATAGAGACATATGAGTTAATTCGTGCTATCTCGTATATATCATTAAACCCGCTTTTAAATAGGGATTTTACATTGGCGTTAAGTTCAATCATGACTCGAAAACTATCGACACTAATTACTCTACCAATTAGTTGCTCTTGCATCATCTTCCACCTCGGATTCTTTGGTATCCGAATACAATTTTTTTAAAGTTGTTGCTACTTTTTCACGGTACTCCATTTCGTGGAAATTCGGCATAATCTTCTTTGAAAAAAGCTTAAAATCACCCAAATATGGTCCTGACAAAATTATAACTCGTGGATCATCTAGTTCTAAAAGGCGTTTAATCATCTCGTTTTCAGTCCCGTTGTAGTCAACGATTATTAATGTGAAACTCGGTATTGATAACGCTTGGTATATAATGTCATTTATATGTTCATCAAAAAAGCTATATCCGACACAAAATAATACTGACTGTGGTTGAGTAATAACTGCAGCGAATTGCCTAAATAGTTCCGAGTACGGGAAATCTAGTGAATATCCTTTTTTATGAGCCGTCGGGTATATAATGATATCTCCAGCTGCACTTAAATTGCTTCTTATCCAATCAATATGCCGTTCGACTAATCCATACTGATTTTGTGCTGAATTATCTTCGCGAACCCAACTGATTGAGCCATGAAGTTTGTAATATTTTATCATTCGTTCGATACGTCTTACTTTGCCTTCTGTGGTATTTCCTGGATAATATAGGTCATATTCATATACCTCTGGCTTAAAAGTTCGTTTATGAAAACCACTAAATCCGTTCGTATAATAAATACCTAACTCATCAAATGAATTCTCGAACGCCAAATCATAATTTGTTGTAAAAATATTTGCTCTTCTTAAGTTAAGAGGACGTTGCAAAAGAGATTTTATAAAACTATTATGGTAAGTGTACTTTCCATTTGCATACATTTCCTCTCTGGACTGATCATCAGGAGGTCGGGATTCAAGGCTATCAAGATCACATAATTTGAACAACTCTGTTTTAATCTTTACAATTAGTGCTTCTATTCTTTCAGTTGTTATTTCAATATACTTTTCTTCGCCTATATAATTGTAATTAAATCCCTTTATGACATCTCTGGAATGCTCCTGAACAAACTGTAACGCTAGTAAATAATCCAATAATTTTTCCAAGGGAACTTTTATTTCAAAAGGTTCATTTTCTTCTCTTTGAACGTTCTCAGAGTTTTGGTGCTGTTTTATTAAATGGACAAATAACGCATAAAGCTCCTCATCATCCTCCTTCAAAGCATTCTCAATTGCTATTGGAAAGTTACGTATTGATGTTGTTCCCAAATGTAAAGATGCTCCAGTGCCAAACAAAAAGCTAACATTATCTAACTGTAAATAGTTCATTAATAGCAATCTGATTTTGTCTAACAACTTTTCAGGACTCTTGCTATGTTGCTGTTCAGAGAAAAATTCCTCAACCCAATTCTTTGAACCTACATAGAGTTTACTTCTTTTTAATTTTCCAAGGTCATTGTCATCCATACTCAAACCTCCTAGTTCAGATTCTTACCTAATTCTAATACAAGAAGTACTTTTAAGAATTATTCTTCGATTTTGTGTTTCTTGCAATAGCACTTTCTATAATGAAATATGTTGCATTAAGCTCTGAGAATTAAACCCGCCGTAATTATTAGAGACATTTACTACGTATTCGACAACCTTTGCATTAATCCTGCCAGTATATGTATTTAAAATAATGCATTTTGAATACAAATAAAGCCTAAAAAACCAAGTACATCATGGCTTTTTAGGCTTTATCACATTTTATTTTACTTACCAAATATTGATGTATGGGACAATGGCCTTCTCCGACTTGATGTTGCAGTTGCGGTTTCTGATGTAGTACCACCTTGAGCCACAGAAAATATATCTACTATCTATTCACATTTAGTGAGGTTGTTGATTTCAAAGGGTTTAGTAATATGACTTTCTCCAGATAATATCTCAATTTCAAC
This sequence comes from Paenibacillus sp. DS2015, assembly GCF_050433705.1. NCBI lineage: Bacteria > Bacillati > Bacillota > Bacilli > Caryophanales > Paenibacillaceae > Paenibacillus > Paenibacillus sp. DS2015. The sequence continues at coordinate 59,591 of NZ_JBNPWS010000010.1, forward strand.
ATCCCAATAAGGATAAAATTGACATTCAAATAAGCATTAAAACAAATAGTTTAGCCGTTATTTGTGATAAGGTTCCCCTCGTTTGATCTTCAACTGCCGTTAGCCAGATTACTGCTGACAACCTTTTGCAAGAAAGTAGACCAGTCCCTATCGAGCGTTCGAACGCCTACGTGAATAACAGATAATTTCAATGATTCTCTACGGTTGCTACATGACTTGTTGACTCCATGTTAATTTCACTCACGGTATTGAATGCACAAAGAGTACATCGCCTTATTAGCGATGTACTTGGAGTCACAACCTACATGTCAATTACTCCTTCTCTTCGTCACCAGTCACAATCGGATTCTCACTGTAAGAAATCCAGTCACTCCAGCTGCCTGCATATAGTTTCACTTGCTCAAAGCCCGCTTCTCGAAGCGACAGAACATTCGGACATGCTGACAGGCCGGAGCCACAGTACACAATGACTTTGTTCGCAGGGTCTAGGTTTCTGAAGCGCTCACGATGCTCATCTGAGGACTTCCAAGTTCCGTCATCGGATGCTCCATCCTTCCAAAAGGCAAGCGTAGCACCGGGAATACGACCAGCGACTGGATCAAATGGTGCCTCAACACCAAGATACTGTTTCAAATCTCGGGAATCTACAAGTGTTACATCATCTCGTCCTATCGAAGCTCTTACTTCATCTACATCTGCTAACCAGTCATTACGTAGGTTGACTTCGAATGTACGTGAAGGGGTTGTTGTCACTTCAGACGTTATCGGTAGTCCGGCGTCTTCCCAAGCTGTGTAGCCGCCATCGAGGATATACACCTGTTCATGCCCTAGATAGTTCAGAATCCACCATAATCGTGTCGCTTCTGGTCGAACCGAATCATCATACACGACAATCCGAGTCGTCTGATCTATGCCAAGTTTACCGAATTTGTCAGCGAGACGCTCTGGGTCAGGCAATGGACTTCTACCCCCATGCTCCCTGGGCGGATCAACCAAGTCTTCCTTGAAATTAATAAATACGGCACCTGGAATGTGATTTTCTGTATAAGCGTTCAGCCCATGTGATGAATCTCCGGGAGCAAAACGTACATCTGCGATAACGAGATCATCTGAACCGAGCTGCTCGAACAACCATTCCTTTGTTACTAAATTAGACATATGAGAATCCTCTCCCTTTATTTAGATAGTGAATTCCAAGTCCTCTTCCGTCTTAATATCATAGATGGCAGCATAGATTTCATTCTGTATCTTGAGCAGGCCGACATCATCTCGCTTACGGGGATGCTGACTAGGGATATTGAAGATCGAATGAATGATACCTGGTCTTGGCGAAAGCAACACGATCCGATTTCCTAGAAATACGGCTTCTGACACATCGTGGGTCACGAATACGACCGTCTTCTTCTCTTCTTTCCATATGCGTAGCAGATCATCCTGCAGTTGTAACCGGGTTAAATGATCTACCGCTCCGAACGGCTCATCCATCAGCAGCACCTCAGGGCTTCCAACTAGTGCTCTTGCTAATCCAGCACGCTGCCTCATTCCCCCAGACAAATGATGGGGATACTTCGAACCGAACCCCTCTAGCCCAACCATTGCCAAATATTTGTCAACACGTATTTTTCGCTCTTCTTTCTTGACTCCACCAATTTCAAGCCCAAGTCCTACATTCTGAGATATGTTTCTCCATGGATATAACGAAGGATCCTGAAATACAACCCCAAGCTTGCGGCTCGGGCCATCTAGCTTCTTGCCATCGAACAGAATATCGCCTTCCGTAGGCTGTTGGAGTCCTGCCAGCATCTCGAGCAATGTGCTTTTACCGCAACCGCTTGGACCTAGAATACAGAGAAATTCTCCTTCGTTCACCGTTAGATTAATATCTTTTAACGTCACCGTAGGAACCGTACCTTCATACACCTTGGAGACGCGTTGCACTGTATAACCAGCCATGAGAAGACCTCCTGTCGAACTTATTTTGTCGGTATATAACGGAGATCTACGATAGCATTAACGTCGTAAATCTCGTCCTGAAAGCCAAGTTCCTTCTGGATCCGCTGCGTTTCATTCAGATCGTCAATGTTGACATCTGGATTATTCTCCCACAGTACGTTCTCACGTTCTAGCGCCGTGTCCAACGCCTCCGCATCTACATCCATATTCGCTAAATAGTAAGCTTTAAATTCATCTGGGTGACTCTTTGCGTACTCTTGTGAATGGAAGTAGGCACGTAGCAGCTTCTTTAATAGCTCTGGCTTTTCCTTAATAAATGCATCTCGTGATGCCAGTACACCGGTGTGGAAGTTCGGAAGGTAATCCCAACCTGTTGCCAACAATTTGCCCTTACCTTCCTTTTCAACTAATGAAGCGAAGGGCTCATGGATGATCGTTGCATCTACCTGACCCGTTTCCAGACTTGCATAAGCCGATTGATGCGTACCATTTGCAATGAGTGTAACATCATCAGCGCTGATCCCATGTTCCTGCAGAATAACTCTCGTGTATACTTCTAGCCCACTACCATTAACTGCGATGCCCACTTTCTTACCTTTCAGATCTTCAACACTTTTAATGTCTGAGGATGCAATCAGATAGAATGGCCCCTTCGTACGGAACATCGAGGAGACGATCTTGATAGGAGCCCCTTTACCCGCTGCTATAATCGCAGTTGTCGTTGCCACGTCCACCACATCAATATCCCCACTGATAAGTCCCGTTACAGGGTCTTTCGTGCTAATAAATTCAACATCTAATCCTTCTTCTTCAAAAAAACCTTTCTCCGCACCAAAAGATACAGCCAGTCCACTTGCTCCGCTTAATGGAGCATATCTAATTTTCTCCAACTTCACCGTTGCTGGGGAATTAGCATTTCCCGATTCATTGCTACTGACGTTATTATTGCCATCAGCACATCCGGCTAGAATTGAAATCATTAATATTACAGTCAGTAACGCGATTGATTTATGTTTATAGGTTTGTTTCATCGTTAACTCTCCCCCGAAAATCTTATGATTCTCTATTTAAGATGCCTTCCATTTCAGAAATACCTTCAGCTCTAGCAGATCGATTAAAGCAATGATCAGAATGGATATGACGGTTACAAGTACTACAATCGCAAAACCTTGCGCGGTATTATAGAGCGAAGTTGCATTAACTAATAAATTACCAAGCCCTTCTTTCGATGCAAGCATCTCACCGAACAGTGCTCCCACAAGACCACCTGCCGCCGCAATTCGTAACCCCGCGAATATCGTAGGTGCCGCGGAAGGTAAGATAACCTTTGTAATCGTCTGAAGCTTGGATGCTTCAAATACTTTAGCTACCTTAAGATGATTATCCGCTGTCTGTTTAATGCCTGTCATCGTATTTAAAGCGATGGTGAAAAAACAGAATAAAAATACAACACCTATCTTGTGCGTAGCTCCAATTCCAAGCCATAGCGCTAACAAAGGAACAATCGTTACTTTTGGAATCGCCATGAGCGCCGATAAGTAGGGACGAAAGAACGCTTCTGCCCATGGAACCAGCACGAGAAACATACCAATCCCAATGCCAGACACGACAGATATTCCATAACCAATGAGGAATTCCGCTAAGGTCACATATAAGTGCTTCCAGACGTCACCCGCCGCGAATAGTTCTATCAACTCCATGAATACTTGAGAAGGAGCAGGCAGATATAGACTACTTATCGTTTCGCTCTTCACTAGCAGTTCACAGATGCCTAGTATAACCAGCAGCAGAACAATCTGCCCAAGACGTATTTTCTTAAACTGGCGAGAGTTTCTGTTGCTCATTTAACTTCACTCCTCTACCTGCTGCTCGAATCGGTTGGCAGGTCGATCCAGTCCAAGATGATCTCGGAATGTGCTACCTTCATATTCGGTACGGAATATGCCGCGCTCCTGAAGCTTCGGTACAACTAGATCCAAGAATAGGTCAAGTCCACCCGACATATAGGGCGGGCATACGTTAAAGCCATCTGCAGCTTCCTCTACGAACCATTCTTCTATAACGTCTGCAACTTGCTCCGCGCTACCCACTATCAATAAATGTCCTCTAACAGTGACAGTGAAATAATAGAATAAATCACGAACCGTTAGTTCATCGAATCCTGTAGCTTTACGGGCAAGCTCAGCCCAATGCTGTGCAACATCAGATGATGAGAGATCCGGCAGCAGCGCATCCAACGAGTAACCCGTTAGATCAATTCCTATTTTTTGCGACAGCGGAGTAAGATCATAATCTGTCACAACGAGTGAATTCAACTCATTATACTTATCTCTAGCTTCCTGCTCTGTTCTTCCCACGATGGGTACAAGACCAGGGAGAATCTTCAATTCGTTAGATGTTCTTCCGTACTCTGGAAGCCGTCCTTTAATTTCTTTGTAAAATTTCTGCGCTTCCTCTTTCACATTCTGACCGGTAAATACGATGTTAGAATATTTAGCTCCGAGTATTTGACTCCGAAGAGAGGTTCCCGCAGTTACAAGTGGAAGTTGACCTTGTACCGGGCGAGCAACATTAAGTGGGCCAGCAACGGAGAAGTGCTCTCCAGCATGGTTCAAGGGATGAACCTTACTTCCATCTGCAAACACACCCGTTTCTTTATCCCGCGGCATCGCATCGTCTTCCCATGTATCCCACAGACCCGTTACCACATCAATAAATTCTTCAGCATAGTCATAGCGTTTCGCATTATCCCAATGCTTCTCACGGCTGAAGTTCAGCGCGGCACGTGGGTCGGAACCTGTAACAATGTTCCATGAAGCCCGTCCACCGCTTAGATAATCTAACGATGCCGTATAGCGAGCAATATTATAAGGTTCTGCATAGGTCGTATTCACAGTAGCTATCAATCCAATTTTTTCTGTAACTGCGGCTATATATGAGAGCATAGTGAGTGGTTCCAAACGCGACATCTGTGAAGGAAATAAATATTGCATATCGGCACTCGTCGCCAGTCGATCACCAAGGAAGAAGAAATCAAACTTTGCCTTCTCTAGCTTCTTCCCTACTTCGCCAAGAAAAAGAGGATCATATGCGCCATCGGTCCGCCCTTCAGGCAACCTCCAGCCTCCCGGATGATAACCTGTTCCGAATAGAAATAAACCAAGATGCAATTGACGTTTCTGTTGTTTTTCGCTCATGTGATGTTGACACCTTCCTGAGTCTTATTTTTGTGATATTACAATTTCATTTAGTAGCTTACTGATCAATTAAGATATCTTATTAATAAGTAAAGTTACCACATTGATTTAGTCGGTTTAATGAGAATAAAAAATCACCAACTTGACTGTAACCCCTAATCCTGCCGCAAGTCCTACTATCGTTGGACGTATAAAGCTGTGAATCATCACTTTTACTTAAAACTGTTCTGTTATATGATCAATTTCTTTCAATTCTTCTATGGTTAAATATTCATTAACCTTATCCAGCGTGTCGCGAATATGTTCTGGTTTGGATGCTCCAATTATCGCCGAGGAAATGCCAGGTTTGCTTAATACCCATGATAGTGCGAACTGAGGAAGTGTTAAGCCTCGTCGGTCTGCCAGTGGCTGAAGTACATTAACTAATGCCAGAGCATTGCTCTGATTCAAAAGCACCTTCAGTCGTTCTTCACCATGAGCCAAACGTGAGTCTACTGGAGCAGCAATGCCTTCACGGTACTTACCTGATAGAATCCCTCTTCCAAGTGGACTGTATACGATTACCCCAACCCCTTCAGACTGCGCAAACGGTAAGATTTCTTGCTCAATCCCTCTCGTAATTAAACTGTATTCTGGTTGAATAGTCTCGAATCGGTTCAGATTGTGTAGCGCACTTATACCGTGAGCCTTAGCAATCTGCCAAGCCGCATAATTCGAACAACCTATATATCTAATTTTCCCTTGTTTAATCAAATCGTCGAGTGCTCGTAACGTTTCTTCAATTGGCGTATCAGGGCTGAACCGATGAACCTGATAGAGATCGATATAGTCGGTCTGCAGGCGCTTCAAACTACTCTCAAGTGCCCGGTAGATGTGATAGCGACTCTGACCTCCGTCATTCATTCCTGAACCCATACTTGAGTTAAATTTAGTAGCTAATAAGACCTGATTTCGTTTAGCCTTTAGAATATTTCCGAGAACCTCCTCAGATTCTCCTAATTGTGACAACTTCCCGGTATCCATACCTTTCCCGTACACGTCGGCAGTATCAACCAGATTAATTCCCTTATCCAAAGCGAGGTCTAATATATTGGCTGACTGCGCCTCATCGATCCAGCGTCCGAATGCCATTGTTCCTAGACTAACCTCTGACACCTTTAGACCTGTTCTTCCAAGTTTTCTATATTTCATGTTGCCCCCCTATGTATGTATCGAAGAGTATAAAATCTGTCTTTCTATCTTTTAATCATTTAATTCCGATAAACTAACTAGAGTATAGCATTTGCATATTTTATACGTCAATCTATTTTATTAATCACGAGATTAATCGTTACGTGTTGAACGATTTTGAGAACTGCTTGACGAAATTTACTATTATCTTTCAGCTCGTCGTTATCTCAGCGTGACATACAGGGATTTTGGAGACAAAAATCAAAGAATAGATTCTATCAATTCAATTACGATACGGGGTTTTAAAGTACATTTCTACATACAAATAAAAAGAAGGGCGTACTAAGACAGAATCATGTCTTAGAACGTCCTTTTTATCTTTAACATTTTCTAAAGTTTCATATCTTACTGAACGGTATCACGAATACTCTTAATGTATTCTTCGTTACCATCAGTATTGTACTTGGACTCATGTGAACGCGTCGCTTCCTCTATATCCCCGAATCCCCATGAAGTGCTTGGAACATCCGGGAAAGACGGCGAGATGTTCATTAAAGGTCCACGGAACATCATATGGTTTACCATCGTTACCGCTTCTCTACGAGTAATACTGTTTCTCGGCTTAAATGTTCCATTAGGATAACCAGTAATCAATCGATTCCGATATAACGCTTCGATTGACGATGAAGACCAACGATCCATTGCATCAGCAAAATGCGTTTCAATTGGCTGGGATATCTCTAGCTTCAGAAATCTAACCATAACCACAGCCAGCTCTTCTCTTGTTACAGGAGCATTGGGGTGGAAGCTTCCGTCAGTATATCCCGTAAAGATATTGTGACGTGTCACCGTCTGGATATACGAGCTCGCCCAGAACTTCTGAGGAACATCGGAATACTTCATCGTAACGTCTTCATCGTATTCACCGATAAGACGCGCAATAATCGTTGCCAATTCAGCACGAGTAAGAGATTTTTCCGGCTTGAATGTATGATCTGGATAGCCTAAGATGTAGCGGATATGTTGAATATTCCCGAAGCGGTTGGAGAACAGCATTACCTTCACGGACGCTATAGCATTCAATGGATGCACGAGTTCTCCTTTAACCACAAATTGGCCGTTAATCGATACAGCTTTCTCAGCAGAATTACTTGTCGGGAATTTAAGGCGGATTTGGTGACTACCACTTTGACCGGTTGCCAAATCCTTTACTTCCCAAGTTATCGTGTTCCCCTTTACAATTCCTCCATCGCCATCGATCACCATAACATTGTCAGGTAACGTTATTATGATTTGTCCCGAAGGCAACAGTTGATTCGCTTCATTTTTATAGATAATCACGAATGGAGCTTCACTGCCTTCTTCATAAGTACTGCGCTCAGTCACAATATTTATCGATACATCCGGTTTAGAGACTACCATTGGAGGAGTTATACTAGTATTATTCGATCCCCCGGTTTCGCCGTTGTTCCCGGAATTACTCGTGCTGCCAGAATCTTTAGTGATCGGTTTCATCTGAAAGTCCCAACGGACAATGTCATTGTCGATTCCAATGACTACACTACGATAATCTTCGTAACCTGTAGCCTTGGCTTCTATGATGTAATCCGTATTGCCATACACCATGTAGGCATAGTTCCCATTCGAATCGCTAAATTGCGGGTTAGCGTTATTAGCAGGCGGGAATCCCAGAAGCTCCGGCAATACAACGGATGTACCTGGCGTAATTCCTTTATTGCGATTTCTCTCCGTATTGGCATATTTCAGGATAACTTGAGCATTCGCAATCGGAAGATGGGTCAAGCTGTCCGTAATGATACCGAACGGATCGATCAACTCTTCATTTATGTTCATTTCACCATTTTTACTGATGCTTATCTGTTTCCTAGCAATAACGATATAGTCCCTCACGACACCTTTTTCTGTTTTTACATCGTAATAATACCGAACTTCCAAATCGTAAGCTGTTCCTGCCGTCAAGCCCCCGGCAACGAACCCTCCATTTCCATCGATTGAGAAGCCATCGCTTTCACTTGGTACAGCAACCGTTCCTTTCGACGATGTAACATAATTCGATCCATCTTTAAGGAATACGGCAAACATCGGGTGTACTTCAGCAGTATCGCGAGTTACGAAAGTACCGAAGTCAATCGGTTGAACGGTACCAACCAGACTTTTGCCAGCGACGATTCCCGCAATTGTCTGATCGGATACAAACTCTTGCCCTAGACCAGTGATATCATCGTTAACCATAGCTTTTTGGAGATAAGTTACGACTTTTTCATTACTACCTGTTCCTATTGTTCTCGTCACACTTATCCAATAATCTTTATTCCCTTCCGTAACAGGGATAGAATACTTTCCATCAGCATCCGTTGTAGATGTATGTCCAGGAATCGGAAGACCATCAGCATCCAGAAGTGTTACGATTGCCCCTACTACCGGTTTATGATTCTCACCATCTGTAATTACGCCAGAGACGACAGCCGGTTCAAAAACCATTGTAATCGCTGCAACTGCATGAATTCCATGCACAAGATCGTGAACAACCGCCTTAACTTCAATCCTAACGGGATTAATGCTGTTTATTGCTTCCGATTTGAAGATGATTGTTGCAATGCCGTTGTACGTTGTAACTCTTGAAACAATCACATTACCTAAATTGTCTACAAATGTTCCTTTTGACGTCAATGTGTTTTCAATCAATGCGCTGAAGTCCACATCCACATTCGATATCAGATTTCCGTGATTGTCTGTAACTATAGCCGTCAGGACGGAAATAGATTTGCCATCTGCGACAAGCATATCTGGGCTTGCCTTCAAGTTGATGAAATAGGAAACCGCTACTTGTGTATTTACAGTGAATTTACTGTTGTCGGTCCCTATGTTGCCACTCGGATCGGTACCTTCCACCGTTACCGAATACTCACCATCCATAAGCGGTGCGGTCGGTGTAAATGTCCAATTGCCTGTCACTGAATCAACTACCATTGTACCTGGTACTGTATCTCTAGCCTTGTCGTACACTGCTACTGTCACTGTTACACCCGGGTCACTTGTACCCGTTACAACGGTGTTCTTGTTGTTCGTCGTCACTCCGTCCGCTGGTCCGACAATCGCTACGTTAGGCGATTGTGTATTCACCGTGAACGTGATGTTGTCCGTTCCTTTGTTGCCACTCGGAGCGCTACCTTCCACTATTACCGTATAATCACCATCTGTAAGCGGTGCAGTCGGTGTAAACGTCCAGCTTCCCGTCGCTGGAACAACGACTATTGTACCTACTATGGGATCTCCATTCTTGTCTTCCACGGTTACTACCACAGTTGTACCTGGCTCACTTGTTCCCGTGACAACGGTGTCTGGGTCGTTCGTCGTCGCACCGTCTATTGGACCGATAATCGCCACGCTCGGTGCTACAGTATCCACCGTAAACGTGCTACTATCCGTTCCTTTGTTACCACTTGGATCTGTAGCTTCCACCGTTACCGTGTACTCATCATCGACGAGCGGTCCGGTCGGTGTAAACGTCCATTCACCTGTTGTTGGATCAACCACTGTTGTACCTACTATGGGATCTCCATTCTTGTCTTCCACGGTTAATTTCACCGTTGTACCTGGCTCACTTGTTCCCGTGACAACGGTGTCCGGGTCGTTCGTCGTCGCACCGTCTATTGGACCGACAATCGCCACGTTCGGTGCTACCGTATCCACCGTAAAGATGCTACTATCCCTTCCCTTGTTACCAATTGGGTCTTCGGCTTCAACCGTTACCGTATACTCACCATCCGTAAGCGGTGCCGTCGGTGTAAACGTCCAGTTGCCTGTCGCTGGAACAACAACAATTGTACCTGGTACTGTATTTCTATCCTTGTCATACACTGCTACTGTCACGGTTACACCCGGGTCACTTGTTCCCAATACTATGGTGTTCTGGTTGTTCGTCGTCGCACCATCTATTGGACCGACAATCGCCACGCTCGGCGCTACCGTATCCACTGTAAACGTGCTACTATCCGTTCCTTTGTTACCACTTGGATCTGTAGCTTCCACCGTTACCGTGTACTTACCATCGACGAGCGGTCCGGTCGGTGTAAACGTCCAGCTTCCTGTCGCTGGAACAACGACTACCGAACCAGGCACGGGATCTCCATTCTTATCTTCCACGATTACTGTCACGGTTGTACCCGGGTCACTTGTTCCCGTGACAACCGTGTTCTTGTCGTTCGTCGTCGTGCCATCCGCTGGGCCGACAATCGCCACGTTCGGCGCTACCGTATCCACCGTGAACGTGCTACTATCCGTTCCTTTGTTACCACTTGGATCTGTAGCTTCCACCGTTACCGTGTACTCATCATCGACGAGCGGTCCGGTCGGTGTAAACGTCCAGCTTCCTGTCGCTGGAACAACAACAATTGTACCTGGTACTGTATTTCTATCCTTGTCATACACTGCTACTGTCACGGTTACACCCGGGTCACTTGTTCCCAATACTATGGTGTTCTGGTTGTTCGTCGTCGCACCATCTATTGGACCGACAATCGCCACGCTCGGCGCTACCGTATCCACCGTAAACGTGCTACTATCCGTTGCTTTGTTGCCACTCGGATCGCTACCTTCCACTGCAACCGTATACTCACCATCCGTAAGCGGTGCAGTCGGTGTAAACGTCCAGCTTCCTGTTGCTGGAACAACGACTATTGTACCTACTATGGGATCTCCATTCTTATCTTTCACGGTTACTGTCACGGCTGTTCCTGGGTCACTTGTTCCCGTCACCACCGTATTCTTGTTGTTCGTCGTCACTCCGTCCGCTGGACTGACAATCGCCACGTTCGGCGCTACGGTATCCACCGTAAAGGTGCTACTATCCGTCCCTTTGTTGCCACTCGGATCGCTACCTTCCACTGCAACCGTATACTCACCATCCGTAAGCGGTGCAGTCGGTGTAAACGTCCAGCTTCCTGTTGCTGGAACAACGACTATTGTACCTACTACGGGATCTCCATTCTTATCTTTCACGGTTACTGTCACGACTGTTCCTGGGTCACTGGTTCCCGTCACCACCGTATTCTTGTTGTTCGTCGTCACTCCGTCCGCTGGACTGACAATCGCCACGTTCGGCGCTACCGTATCCACCGTAAATGTGCTACTATCCATCCCTTTGTTGCCACTCGGATCGCTACCTTCCACTGCAACCGTATACTCACCATCCGTAAGCGGTGCAGTCGGTGTAAACGTCCAGCTTCCTGTGGCTGGAACAACGACTATTGTACCTACTACGGGATCTCCATTCTTATCTTTCACGGTTACTGTCACGGCTGTTCCTGGGTCACTTGTTCCCGTCACCACCGTATTCTTGTTGTTCGTCGTCACTCCGTCCGCTGGACTGACAATCGCCACGTTCGGTGCTACCGTATCCACTGTGAACGTGCTGCTCGCTGAACCCTCGTTCCCAGCCGTATCGCTTACTTGAGCTGTGACCAAATACGTGCCATCTGTAAGCGCCGAACTCGGTGTAAACGTCCAGCTACCCGTCGCCGGATCAACTACTGTCACGCCTGTTACTGCATCTCCATCCTTATCATTCACCGTAATCGTTACGGTCTTTCCAGGGTCACTTGTTCCCGTCACAACGATGTTCTTGTCGTTCGTCGTTGTACCATCGACGGGGCCAACAATTGCCACATTAAGTTTGTACTGATTTTCTACAGGGAAATGACTCAACCATTCTAGGTTTCGTTTACTTCCGGTTTTCTCCCTTACATCAACGTTTGCAATCGTCGAATCGTAGTCCAACTGCACAATATTCCCAAATGGTACACCCTCTGTAGGCAGATGGGGGCCTGCCAACGTCAGAATAAGTGTTTTGCCAGTAACATCCGAGCTATCTACTATAATATTAGATACATCTATAAGTTCGATCTGACTGTCTATTCCAATCTTCAATGCACTTGCCAAGGTTGCTACGGTACCTTGTAATTCAACTTCAGATGCGAAACTCACTTTCACCTTGTTACGAGCACTGTCGTTGACAACAACAGCCCTGATGGGCGCCATTTGATTAACGACACTAAAATCCGTCAGTTGCTTCATTGAATGGTGTCCCGTACCCAGACCACTTGTGGATACGTTGGTAATTTTTCCTCCAGTAGACGGAATATTGTAGTTTATCGTAACAGTCGCTCCTGCAGGAATTGCAGAATTCAAAGTCAATAGAAGTTTCTTAGAATCAGAAGCATCTGAAGTGACTCCGGTTACCGCTACCGGAGTCCTACCTAATCCATTATCGTAATATAAACTAAACGAACCCGGAACGATGTTATTAGTTAGGACAGGAAAATCAAAATTCACCTCCACCGTCTTTCGAGCCTGATTATTTACAACCATGGCACCCTTAGGAATGAATGGATAGTCATCTATCAGGATCGTTTGGTTTATCATTAGATTGGTTACAACATCTTGAATACTACCATTTACCTTTATATACTCAAGTTGAACATCAAATCCATGGGGAACAACCTCGCCATTAGCCAATTCTAGCAGGAGCGGTTCATCTGGCGCACCACTTCCTCCAACGATGATTGTAGGTACCCTGATAGAGCTACCTGGGTTATCCTTGTCGGGAATAAGAATCGTAAAACCTCCCGTATTCCATGTGCTCGGAGTGTTAGTATGCCAGTTTTCAGGTTGATTAGTAACCAATGGGTAAATAGCATCTTCACTAAGGAGGACTTTGACATGATTGGGATTGCTGACATCCGCCCCAGCACTTGAAATAGTCGGCGGAGCAATATCAGCGGCAAAATCAACTGGCTCATAAGCGTAAGCCCCGCCACCATATACTCCATTTCCAAAGTGATCACCCACAATTGCTTTAACATTCGAATCATTAACAGCTGTACTTAGCATATTTGAAATTTGAATTGTAGCGATACCATTCTCATCAGACATAACAGTTGCGTATCGCATACTACTTCCTTCTGAATTGACTCTTCTCTGTTCACCTTTTAGCGAGATACGGTTATCGTCCGTCCGCGGCTTCAACGCAACCGTCTTCGTTTTACCATCCGTTGTTGTAAAAGTATAATTTTTAATTGTCCCTTCTTTGAACATAGAAAAGGTCACCGGATACGGCCCCTTGTTCCAGGTTGTCCCATCATAATTTAGGAGTTTCGCCTTTACGATTCTTGATGTCGTTGAAGTTACAGCTCCATAAGTCACGAAGTCAGTGCTTGTGATCTCAATCATAGGAGGTGCAACAACATAGGTGTAATTCGTGTTTTGAGGCTCAATGGGTAAGTCGTTATTGGTGAGGTACCACTGTAATATATCATGCTTCTCAAAAGCCGAGGCCGTTGCTGCTGTAAATCCGACATACGCCTCATCTTGCTCCAAATATTCTCTCAGGCCGATGCCCGATTTTTTAATTTTTAATTTACTTGCACTAAAATTCGCATCTTTACCCAAGTACACTTCCATCGTATCTGTGGGACCATTATATACGATCCATGTATGATAGATTTCTCCGTTATACAATGGGTAGGCATTGTTCGTGGCCCATGTCCCGCTATCAGCGGTTTTTAAATTAGCGATCGCAGCAGTCTCTCCCACTGCCGGAGTCCCAATAATGTTTGGATTTGAATTAGTATCTATCGATGCAGGAAAAGGTGTGCCTTTGGGACTCGTCGTTGACACGCTGTGGTCCATATTTCCATTGGCCACAATGGCGATATGACTCGTATCGTATAGATCTGCCTTCCCTGTTCTTGAACTATTGGGAGCGCTTCCAATGTTCACACTTATCGCCTTTGGATCTCGCGGAGCGCTCGGGTTGGCGAAGGTATCGAATTCGATCCCAAAGCTTCTTGTAAGACCACCGTATCCCATCCCCCCTCCCTTAGCTCCAGCTTCCTTGGAAAGCGTCTGAATCGAAAATACTAATCCATCACCAGCGGCAAATTCGTTTGTCGCAGGATCACTCATTCGAAAGGAAAAATAAGTGCTGAATGAACGTTCCTTACCAAAGGAAATTTGATCACCGTAAAAGGCGCTACCGACCATATTCGCTAAGTTCGGTGTCAACCGAAGCACATTCCTGCTTGAACTATCAGTCACAAGAGCTGCAACTCCGTTTCTTTGCAACCACTTTTCGTTCGTTTTCCCTGGTATATTACCGTCAATATCAATTGTAGAGCTGAAATCATCGTGTTTAATAGTCAGAAATCTAGTCTCAGGTGTAGCTGCGCTTACTTGCTCCGGATAGAATCCAGCCGAGGTAAATGCAAAAATGGTTACTAACATTAGTATAGCGATTTTTCTTAATCCTCTATTCAATTCAACACACCTTCCTTTGATAGTTAATAGTTTCTGGCTCATATCGTGTATAGTTCAAAATACCTTGGTCGCCAAAGGACCGATTTAGTAAGAGTGTACGTGTCAGTTCATTTCTTTCTTTCATCGGACAGGTCTTAGTCCCTATTAGTAGATACATTGATCTATTTACTAGCAAGAATAATTTACTGAGCGCAAACGTTTGTCCCGATAGTTCCACTTAAACATATTTGGTAATATTTTGTCTATATGTTTCACGAATTTTGTTGAAATTTGGTGTGTCTAGGGGACTAATAGGCTTCAATAAATGTTAATTATTCCATTAAATATGGTTTCATGTTTATGAAATTACAATTTAGTTATAGATTGAATGCGCTAGGCTCTACCGTTTATACACGTCCAACTATTTTCACTAATCATTTGTGTAAGCGCTGCTGGAAGAAAGGTATTGTTAGGTTTGAGTCTGCCAGATTAATCAGATTGCAAACGTAAAAAAGAGTACTACCCAGACACGCCAAGGTAATACTCTTGATTTAAACATGAATATTGAACAAGATCATCTTCTATCACTTACAAGTTACAGGTCGAACATCCCTATACATTCTGCTCACTTATACCCAAGATAGGGTCGAAGGTAAGCATCTTTGTTGCTATTTTATCAATGAAGAATCGATCATGGCTTACCGTAATAACGGCTCCAGGGAAATGGATTAGCGCTTGCTCCATGACTTGAATGCTAGTCAAATCTAAGTGATTGGTAGGCTCGTCCAAAATAATGACAGCTGCTCCTGAGAGGAGGCATTTGGCTAGAGCTACTCTAGCTTGCTGTCCACCAGATAGATTCCCAATGACTTTACTTAAATCCATTTCCGAGAATTGCAGCATCGATAGAAATTTGTTCACTTTTTTTCGTGTAGCATTCAGACCAAGCCCAGAAATATTAACCGCATGGCTTACGGTATCTTTGAGATCAAGCTCATCCCACATTCGGTTAAAATAGGCATAACTGACCCCCCTCTCCCAGATCACCTCGCCGGAGTTCGGGTGTTCCTGTCCCGTAAGTACCTTAATGAGCGTTGACTTCCCGCTTCCGTTAGGTCCCACAATGACCAGTCGATCTTCCTTCTGAACGTCGAAACTTATGTTCTCGAATATCGACCGATCATCATAAGTCTGTCCAATTCCCTTCACTTCACATAATCTGTCTGGGAAACGTAAATTTTCATAAATATCGGTAATCAGTACATTCACAGGATGAGGCTCAACTTGTTTCTTCATATCCGCTAACTTACGTGAAAGTCGGTCTTTCGATGTTTTCTTGCTCGAACGATTATCGATGGCTTCGGACTCCATAATGAGAAGTTCTTCCTCCCATTCGAACTGACGATCCAATACTTTCTTGCGCATCTTCTTCTTCCGGATGTAATCGGTATAATTACCTTCGTATTCTTGAAAATGATAATTCTCAATCTCAATTGTACGCGTAACGACTCTATCAATAAATTGCCGATCATGCGACACCAGAATCATGGCGCCCTTGAAACGATGTAACCATTGCTCTAACCATACAAGCCCTTCTAAATCCAAAAAGTTTGTCGGCTCATCAAGCAACACAACATCTGGCATCTCAATTAGAATTTTGGCTAGCGCTGCGCGGTTCCTCCAACCTCCAGATAACTCATCAACAGGCTGATGACGTGACCGATCATCGAAACCAAGTTTGGTTAGCACCGTGTCAATTTCAACAGAAACATTCCAACCATCCAAATGCTCCATTTGTTCAAAAAGCTCCGCTTGCCGCTCTAATAATTGATCCATCTGAGCACCATCCGTTACTTGCCCCAATTGTTCCCCTATTTCCTTCAGTTCTTGTTCGATAAGTGCAACCTGTTCAAAACAACATTCTAACTCCTGCTGAACAGACAACCCTCCGCTCAGTTCTGAGAATTGAGAGAAATAACTTATTTTAACCTGTGGATCTAATTCAACTTTTCCCGCTGTAGGCTCTTCTTTACCCATAATTAATTTGAAAACAGTAGACTTACCTGCACCATTTCGCCCAATCAGCCCAATCCGTTCCCCTTTGCTAACCCGAAAGTAGATATCACGAAAAATTAATGTATCTTCATATTTCTTAGTTACATTCTCCAGACGAATTAAGCTCACGTTCTCTCACCCCTATATTTCCTCTATACAATCTAATAAATGTTGTGTATGGCAAAGTGAACGCTGTGAACACTCATGCGTGATTATAACACTAGATCTCTATTCACACATAACTTCAAACCCCAAATTTAATAATATATCTCCAAAAAATAGAGCAGAAATACACGGTTTTAGAGGAAAAAGTATGCTCTTATTCCAACCTCAAAGACCTACTAAGTCACCGTTAGCTCAAAAACGACCAAGTGGATACTATCCACTTGGTCGTTAAGGTTTGATTATGGAATATCGGTTATGCGTTATCGATTATTCCTCATCAAATAAGATATATTTTTCGATTCAATAAGTTATTCTGTCACGATATCATAGATAAGGACAGGTGGCTCCGCATGGTCGCTAATTCGAATATTTTCATAAATTTTAGATACGATGTCGTCTACATTTTCTCGGTTAGCATGAATGGTTAGCAATGATTCTCCCACTTTTACGGAATCCCCAATTTTCTTGTTCAGCATAAGGCCAACGGCTAGATCGATTTCTGATTCTTTTGTCGCCCGTCCCGCGCCTAACAACATAGCTGCAATACCAATCTCATCCGCTACAATTTCAGCCACTACACCAGCTTCTTTAGCTGGTACTTCGATTAGATATTTCGCTTGTGGTAATTTCTCCGGATTGTCTACGACCGACGGATCTCCACCTTGGTTGGCAATAAATTCCTTGAATTTATTTAAGGCTTTACCATTACTTATCACTTCTTTAAGCATATCTTCAGCTTCTTCGAGCGAGCTTGCTTTATTCGCTAAGAACACCATTTGTCGACCCAAGGCAAGACATAGTTCTTCCAAATCTTTTGGGCCTTTTCCTTGTAATGTATCAATCGCTTCTTTCACTTCTAGTGCATTTCCGATAGCAAAACCGAGGGGTTGACTCATATCAGAGATAACGGCCATCGTCTTACGGCCGACATTATTTCCGATGCCCACCATAGCATGTGCCAATTCCTTAGCATCTTCTACAGTCTTCATAAATGCACCAGCACCCGTCTTCACATCTAGAACAATAGCATCAGATCCAGCAGCAATTTTCTTACTCATAATAGAGCTAGCGATGAGTGGTATCGAATCGACCGTCGCAGTTACATCACGCAGGGCGTATAACTTCTTATCTGCCGGTGTAAGATTGCCCGATTGACCAATGACCGCTATCTTATCCTTGTTCACAAGGTTCACGAATTCTTCTTTATCAATCTCAACATGGAACCCTGCAATGGCCTCCAACTTATCGATTGTTCCCCCAGTATGACCTAATCCACGACCTGACATCTTAGCAACTGGAATATCCAGTGCTGCAACAAGTGGAGCTAATACTAGTGTCGTTGTGTCTCCCACTCCGCCTGTAGAATGTTTATCTACCTTCACGCCTTCAATCGCCGACAAATCAATCGTATCCCCTGAATTCACCATAGCCATGGTCAGATCAGCGCGTTCTCGCACCGACATGTCTTGGAAATAAATAGCCATCGCCAAGGCACTGACTTGATAATCTGGAATCTCATCTTTCGTATAGCCTTCAATAATGAAATTGATCTCTTCTGTCGTTAGTTCTTTACCATCGCGTTTTTTTGCAATAAGATCGACCATTCTCATCGGATATTCTCCTCACATTTGCTTTTTATGTTGTGTCTGATTATAGAGAAATAACGGTATCAAGAGCTACTTCCATCATGTCGTTGAAAGTGCTTCGGCGTTCTTCTGAACTTGTCTCTTCTCCAGTCAATAAGTGGTCACTGACAGTTAATATAGTCAGAGCATTGACACCATACTTCGCTGCCAATGTGTATAGAGCGGTTGTTTCCATTTCAATAGCCAACACACCATGACCCATTAATTTCTCAACAATGGATTTGTCATCTCGATAGAATGTATCGGAACAGAAGATATTACCTACATGCATTTTCAACCCTTTTGCTAAACCACGTTCATAGGCTGCCTTTAACAATGAGAAGCTAGCAATGGGTGAGAAATCATAACCTCCAAAAACATGCCGATTCACACTTGAATCTGTACATGCCGCCTGCGCTAGAATAACTTCACGAACATGGACACTCTCCTGCATGGCGCCACAAGTACCTACACGTACCAAGTTCTTCGCACCATATTCCTGAATTAATTCATTGACATAAATACTAGTCGAAGGAACTCCCATTCCAGTTCCCTGTATGGATATTCGTTGACCTTGATAAGTACCCGTAAAACCTAACATACCTCGAACCTGATTGTAGCAAATGACATCTTCTAAGTATGTCTCAGCGATAAATTTAGCTCGTAGTGGGTCTCCTGGTAATAATACAGTTTCAGCAATTTCGCCTGGTTTGGCTCCAATATGTGTACTCATGTATATTTGTCTCTCCTTCTACTTGGTTATTTCAATTCAGATAAGAAGCTGGTGCCATGCTGCGGCATCGTAACTGCAAAATTCTCCGCAATGGTTGCACCAATGTCCGCAAAGGTATCCCGTAAGGGTAGCTCCTGCCCTTGTTTAAACCGTGGAGAATAAGCTAAAAGCGGTACAAATTCACGTGTATGATCCGTCCCCCGATAGGTCGGGTCATTGCCATGATCTGCAGTAATGATCAGAAGATCATCGTCTGTCATCTTAGCGAACACTTCTGGCAAACAGGTATCACAATCCTCCAAAGCTTGACCATACCCACTAGCATCTCGACGATGTCCATAGAGCGCATCAAAATCGACTAAATTTAAGAAGCTAAAACCTTGAAATGATTCATCAAAAGTGGCAATGAATTTATCCATACCATCTGAATTAGAGACTGTACGAACAACTTTCGTGACTCCTTCACCATCAAAAATATCTGATATTTTTCCTAGTGCAATGACATCATAACCTGCATCTTTTAATGTATTCATGACTGTCGGACTAAAGGGTTTCAATGCATAGTCATGACGGTTGGAAGTACGTTTGAAATCTCCTACTTCACCCGTAAAAGGTCTCGCGATGATTCTACCTAACATATACGGATCATCTAAAGTGATCTCTCTGCAAAATTCACAAATCTCATATAGTTCCTTTAACGGCACAACATCTTCATGTGCTGCAATTTGCAGCACAGAATCCGCAGAAGTATAGACGATTAAAGCACCTGTCTTCACGTGCTCTTCTCCAAGTTCCACAATAATTTCTGTGCCACTAGCTGGCTTATTTCCAATGACTTTGCGGCCCGTTTTCTCTTCAATCCGTGTAATTAATTCATCAGGAAAACCATGCTCAAAGACGCGAAACGGCGTATCAATACGGAGTCCCATCATTTCCCAGTGCCCTGTCATGGTGTCTTTACCACTGGACGCTTCTTGCATCTTCGTGTAATAAGCGAGGGGTTGATCCGCTATAGGCACTCCTTCTATTTCCTTAATATTAGATAATCCGAGTTTAGACATATTCGGCATTTTGAGCCCTCCGCATTCGCGGGCAATATGTCCTAAAGTGTCCACATCAAAGTCATCAAATTGAGCAGCATCTGGTGCTTCACCGATTCCTACCGAGTCCATGACTATGAGATGAATCCGTTTAAATGTTGTCATTGTATGATTCATTCCTTTCTTATAAGATCATCTCTATAACTTCTATTATAAATGTTACTCTCATTACCACCTAATCGTTGATGCCAATATCATTCTAATGAATGAATATGCCCGCCACGGTTGCGGATAGGATACTTACTAATGTTGCTCCGTATAGCAATTTAAGTCCAAAACGAGCCACAACATTCCCTTGCTTCTCATTCAACCCTTTCACAGCACCCGAGATAATACCGATGGATGAGAAATTTGCGAACGATACAAGGAACACAGAAACAATACCAACGGTCCGTGCAGATAACTCGGAGTGTTTACCAAGTTCAAGCATGGCGACGAACTCATTCGATACCATTTTTGTAGCCATAATACTCCCAGCATCCACTGCTTCTTTCCATGGCACACCCATCATAAAAGCAAATGGCGCAAAAACGTACCCGAGTAGTTGTTGAAAGGACACACCGAAGATGCCACTAAAGAGCCCATTAATCATTGCGATGATCGCCACAAATCCGATCAACATCGCTGCAACCACAATAGCAACTTTGAAGCCATCCATGATATATTCCCCAAGCATTTCAAAAAAGGATTGTTTCTCCTCTTCCTGTACCTCCAGAATATCCTCTTCTTTCTCGACGATATACGGGTTAAGAATAGAAGTGATAATAAACCCACCAAACAAATTCAGAACAAGAGCAGTTACTACATACCTAGGTTCAATCATAACCATGTATGATCCAACGATGGACATGGATACCGTAGACATTGCAGATGCACACAAGGTGTACAGCCGATGTTTCGGCAACAGATTGATTTGTTTTTTGACAGATATAAATACTTCAGATTGCCCTAGAACAGCAGAAGCAACTGCATTGTAGGACTCCAACTTACCCATACCATTCACTTTACTTAGAACAAGACCAATATATCTAATAATAAACGGTAACACTTTGACATACTGTAATATTCCAATCAGGGCAGAAATGAACACAATAGGTAATAAAACAGATAAAAAGAACGTTGATTGACCCTCGTTGAGGATCCCACCAAATACAAAGTTAACACCTTCCGTCGCATACTCCATCAATTTCTCAAAAACACTTGAAAAAGCTTTCACGACGACAGATCCAACAACGGTATTTAATAACACAGCAGCTAAAATGATCTGTAGGATAATCATCAGTATCAACGGTCGATAGCGAATCTTCCTTCTATCATTACTCGCAATGTAAGAAAGTCCAAAAACAATTAGGATACCAAGTATAGTAATTAAATATCTCATGATGTTATGCTCCTAACAATCAATTGTAATATGTTTCATTTCTATATGAACCGCTTTCATTACATTTATTCGTACCCTAATTATTTCATCATATCCTTAGATCGAAAAGCTCCCGGTAAGAGCTGCGCTATGGTCCATTCTTCTGTGTTCCCATGAAGATTCGTCAAATAAATTTGGGTATTCTCATCACAAAACTCTGCTAATACTTGCCGACAGGCACCACAAGGTGAGACAGGTCCTTCCGTATCCGCTACGATAGCAATAGCCTCAATAACATGTTCTCCTTCTGAGACTGCTTTAAAAATAGCTGTTCTTTCGGCACAATTCGTTAATCCAAACGAAGCATTCTCAATATTACAACCTGTGTATATACGTTTGTTACTAGTTAATAAGGCAGCTCCCACCGCAAAATTGGAATAAGGGATATGAGCATACTTGCGTGCTTCTATAGCTTCTTTAATTAACTGTTCCTTCATTATTATTCCCCCAGAAGTGCTGTCCTATGATAGACAGCACTGGTATCCATTTCAAATATAGTATTAATAAGACGAAGTTGATTGATCACCTTCCATTATTTTCACACCTGAACTCGCACCTATTCTGGAAGCGCCTGCGGCGATCATTTTTTCCATATCTTCAAGACTGCGAATGGCTCCAGAAGCTTTAACTCCGACATTCTTGCCAACAGTTTGACGCATAAGAGCTACATCTTCAACCGTTGCTCCTCCAGTGGAGAATCCAGTCGATGTTTTCACAAAGTCAGCACCTGCTTTAACAGCTAATTGACAAGCGGTTCTCTTTTCTTCATCTGTTAGGATACAAGTTTCAATAATCACTTTCACAAGTGCCTTCCCAGCTGCTGCATGAACGACTGCTTCGATATCTTGTTCAACATATTCATGATTGCCATCTTTCAAAGCACCAATGTTAATGACCATATCAACCTCTGTCGCTCCAGCCTCAATGGCATTCTTTGCTTCAAAAGCTTTGGTAGCACTAGTACTCGCCCCAAGTGGGAATCCGATTACCGTACACACTTCAACTTGGCTATTAGCCAACTGCTCAGCTGCGTAAGATACCCATGTTGGATTAACACATACGGATGCAAATTCATATTTCAACGCTTCTTCTGTTAATTTAGTGATCTCGACTTTCGTTGCATCTGCCCGTAAAAGTGTATGATCGATCATTCCTGCTAATTGTGAATTCAACATTTCCACATCACCCTTCTCTTATCCGAATCCTTAATCTCATGAATAGAATAACACCCATATGAACATTTGTAAATAAACTATTGAAATTATGTTCATAAATTAATAAACCTTGAATTAATCGCTCTTTAAGTTACATAGATTATCTATCTCAACAAAGCTTGTGCAGTGAACTGATCCGTTATTAATATATTCGCGTATTTGCCAGCAAGCGCAGCTTGAATCGCTTCAATTTTACGCTGCCCTCCAGCGACAAGAATAGATTTCTCCTTTTTACTCAATTCGGAAAGATTAATCCCAACCGTACGATTATTGATTTCTTCACTGCAAATCTTCCCTTCGGCATCGAAGAACCGGGAACAGATATCCCCTGCTCCCGTCCGTCCAAGCAACTCTTTCTCTTCTTCATTAAAGTAACCTAGACGGAAAAGTAGCGCGTCCTCTTGGACTGTTCCAACCGTAAAAACAGCGATATTCGCTTGTCTACCCAGATCAATAATTCGCCCGATATGACGGTCTTCCTCTACCATGGTCTTAACCTCGACACTATCAAATATAACAGGTAAGGGTAAATACCTTGCAACGGTCTGGAATGCATCTGCAAACAAATTCACGATATCAGCCGCGTATGTATTCACTTGGGAATGGCTCACGCCGCCCTTTAATTGAACAACTTCCACTGCCTTTAATGGTTTGGATTGCAATTGAAGAGCAACCGCATGCATGGTTGTGCCCCACGTCACTCCAATAATATCTCCATCCTGCACGATATCATGTATAAACTCAGCCGCTTTTTTACTGATATGTTTCTTGATTTCTTCATAATCATTTAAGGGTGAATCACATAACTGAACCGTATCTAATTGATAATGCTTCTTGAGTTCACTGGCTAGGATATTTAAATCTTCACGAGGATCAATAATATCTATTCGCACATATCCTTTATCTTTGGCATGCTGTAGTAATCGTGAAACCGTCGGGCGTGATAAACCCAATTGGACGGCAATCTGCTGCTGACTATAATCGGATTGATAATAAAGCCGAGCCGCTTCAATACTTAAGCGTTGTTTCTCATTATCCATTGTTATCCAACTCACTTCTTTTATTTGTCTTACTATATTAGAAAGAACTGATGACGAATTCTTATATTCATGATTATACTAAGATCACTGTTTGACTATTGTCAAAACCACTTTACACTAAATATACCATGTTGCACATATTCTTGAGATCCATGATTATTCCTACTTAAATAGCTTTCGTGAAAATAATCTCTAATGGCTCATTATCTAGCATTAAGCACCCAGAATCCTTATAGCCTAATGTTCGATAGAAATGCTGTGCTTCTTCATTGGCCATGCTTGAAGTCATGACCATACTACAACCCTCTAATTTCATTTCCCTCTCCCAAAAAAGAACAACTTGCTTCCCTAGACCTTTTTTTCGATATTCATCGTCTATCCATATCATATTCATAAAGGGCGTGTTATCCCAAAAGTAACCATACCTCATCCATCCGATATTTAGATCTTCCTGATTACGCAACATGAATATTTCATTATTATTTATTTTTCTTACTATTAAGCTCTCTAATAAATGTCTGTCATGCTCGACAAGGTATGTGTAATCTAACTCCGTTGCAAGTTCAATCTTCATTCTATATCGCTCCTCATATGAAGAATAATGGGACAATGATCACTACCCATGATTTCACAATCAATTTGGGCATCCAATAAGAAGGGACTTAATCTAGAAGAGACAAGGAAGTAGTCAATTCTCCACCCAATATTCCGCTCTCTAACCTTTGCCATATAAGACTACCAACTATAAGCATCTGTCTGCTCTGGATAGAAATATCTATACGTATCAATAAATCCAGCATCAAGCAATTGAGTCATCTTACCCCGTTCTTCTGGGGTGAATCCCGAATTTGTCAGATTGGATTTAGGATTCTTCAAATCTATTTCTCGGTGAGCCACATTCAAATCACCACATATGATAACCGGCTTGTGCATGTCCAACTGTTGAAGGTAACTTAGAAATCGATCTTCCCATTCCAGTCTATACGGAAGCCTTGCCAGATCGCGTTTAGCATTGGGGGTATATACATTCACGAGATAGAAAGATTCAAATTCCAACGTGATCATTCTTCCTTCTGGTTCTTCATCTTCCTCCATGCCATATCTTACTGAAAGGGGCTTGATCCTTGTAAAAATAGCAGTACCCGAATACCCCTTCTTATGCGCATAATTCCAATATTGCTGATATTCCTCACCTTGATCCATATCAATTTGTCCTTCTTGCAACTTTATCTCCTGAACACAGAATATATCGGCATTCATTTCCTCAAAATACGCATTGAATCCTTTAGTTACACATGCTCTTAACCCATTCACATTCCAAGATACTAATTTCATTATCATTTATCTCCTTGCCACATTTATATTTTTCTAGTGTATCATACGCAACAGCTATCCATGGTAAGAGTTCTTTCTTCATGAATTAAATGAAGCATGATACAATAACAAGACTGTAAAAGACATCATGACGTCAAATATGCAAAGGACATTAACTTTATGAAATCAGCGGCACCTGTAAAAATGTTTAATTTTTTGTATTTTGCTCTTCTCGCTTTATTTATCCCCTTCCTGCCTGTATTTCTAGATAATCAAGGATTGAGTCCTTCACAGATCGGATTCATTGTAGGTACAGGGGGGTTCATTACGATCTTTGCCCAACCTCTATGGGGAATGATCAGTGACCGAACTAAAACGATACGTAAAGTGCTTTTATTTCTACTTATAGGAGCGACCATAGTTGGATATTTCTTATTCGACTCCACAAGCTATGGCATGCTTATTTTATTCGCTATGTTAGTCTATTTCTTCTTAATGCCGATTGATCCGCTCACAGAAAGTTTAAACTTTCGTGTATCCGAGGGATTGGGTATTTCCTATGGATCCATTCGTACATATGGAGCACTGGGTTATGGCGTGATGTCCCTTGTCACGGGATATCTTATGTCTTATTTCGGAGCCCACAGTTTAGCGTTGACCTTTGCCGGAATTGGGATCTGTTGCTTTATCGTCATTCTCAGAATCCCCGATGCACCGGTTACTTCAAAGCCGGTAACAATAGAGGGTCTCAAGCGTTTCTTGAGTAATCGCGAAACGCTTTTATTTCTATTACTCGTATTCATTAGCTCTATTCCAGCTCGTATGAATGACACATTCCTAGGTGTATACATCCGTGAACTTGGAGGGAGTACGGAGTTAGTAGGACAATCCTTTTTTCTAGCGGCAGCTTGCGAGATTGTTGTATTCGCCCTAAGCTTTTGGTGGTTACGACCAGGTAAAGAACTTTTGATCATCACCATTTCTGGAGCCTTTTACTTTATTCGTTTCTTTCTCTCAGCTTGGATCACCGATCCACATTTACTAGCCTATTTACAGATTCTTCAGTTGCTTACCTTTCCGGTATTCTATTCTGCAGCGATTCAGTATCTTTACCGTATCGTTCCTAAGGAATGGCGAGCTACAGGTCAGACGGTACTGGCGTTATTATTCTTCGGTATATCTAGCATCATCGCCTCATTCGTAGGCGGTGCCGTATATGAAGCCTTCGGCGCCCATACGATGTATCTGTCCGTCTCTGCCATGTCTTTTGTAGGCATGCTTTTCGGATTCTTACTGTTTCGAATATATGGTAAATCCCAGCTAACTGAATCCCAATCAGCTGAATAGTAACATAGCAAAAAGCTCATTGCCTTAGGCAATGAGCTTCTCTAGTGTTTGTTCACCTTGTTTGTTCACCTTGGTTTTTACATTGTTCGCATAAATTTATCTAATGAATACGGTTATGCCTCATATTGATCAACCATAATAGGTTGATCATATACTCCGGGAAGGACGCGTCTTTTATTCAACACAGCTTCAGGGGGTTCTACTGCTGGAGCCATTGGATGTAATAGCCATGATTTCACAAAGTGAGTATCCGATACTTTAAACAGGGGAGCTTCTCTTTCCGAATCTATTTTCATAGCATACGTACTCCGCAAGGCAAAGGCATCTCCTTTAGGTGGCTTAATGAGATCTGGAGGTGTTCCAGGAATCGCTGTCAGCATCTCACCATTCTTACTATCCAAGCTAGGCATAGAAGCCAACAATCCCCATGTATACGGATGTCTTGGATCATAGAAGATTTCCTCAACCGTACCTGTCTCCACTATCTGTCCAGCATACATAACCGCTACACGATCAGCCATTTTGGCAACAACGCCAAGGTCATGTGTAATAAAGATGATGGATGTTTCAATTTTCTGCTGTAATTCTTTCATCAATTCTAGAATTTGCGCTTGAATTGTAACGTCTAGTGCCGTAGTTGGTTCATCTGCTATTAAGAGCTTCGGGTTAGCTGCAAGAGCCATTGCAATCACAACCCGTTGACGCATACCGCCACTGAATTCATGTGGATATTGATTATACCGCTGTTCAGGTTTCGGAATACCCACAAGCGTAAGCAATTCCACCGCTCGTTTATGTGCTTTGTCTTTCGATATTTTCTCATGTTTGAAAAGTACTTCTGTAATTTGATGTCCTACTTTCATCGTAGGATTGAGTGAGGTCATTGGGTCTTGTGAGATCAGGCCGATCTCTTTCCCGCGAATTTTCTGCATTTGATTCTCTGTCTTGTTGATTAGATCATGACCATCAAATATAATTTCTCCGCTATTATAGATACCCGGGGGCGTGGGAATTAGCTTCATGACCGATTGTGAGGTTACACTC
This sequence comes from Paenibacillus sp. DS2015, assembly GCF_050433705.1. Taxonomy (NCBI): domain Bacteria; kingdom Bacillati; phylum Bacillota; class Bacilli; order Caryophanales; family Paenibacillaceae; genus Paenibacillus; species Paenibacillus sp. DS2015. The sequence continues at coordinate 87,284 of NZ_JBNPWS010000010.1, forward strand.
TTACCTGAACCTGACTCACCTACAATTGCTAACGTCTCGCCCTTATCCACATGAAAACTTACTCCTCGGATGGCTTGTACTACTCCACCATGAGTCTTAAATGACACGGCTAAATTTTTCACTTCCAGAAGATGTTTCATTCGATCACTCTCATCCTAAGTTTTATTAGTCACAGTATATACAATTATTTCCGAACATATAATGAACTCATTCATCAATGCTCAACCTCAGTAGTTATAAAGCCTCAATAAATTGCATGGACGACGGCTTTTTCAGGAATATTGTACTTTCTATTATAACAGTTATATATCCCTTCACAGCAAATACAAAAAAAGGAAACCACGAAATCACATAGCTCATTCCATGGCATTCCCTTTTGAAAATATATCATTACGTTATCAAGTGTGGATGATCCATAGTAGATGTACGAGAGTTTTTACATCTCTCACAACATTTTTTCATATCTATACTCCATCTATTCAATCCGGTGAGCATTGAAACATAATCTAACGATTGTTGTAATGGAAGACTCCCTCTAGGAAATACATGTTTACGTCCTCTTAGCAATGTATACACTTCTATTTCTTCCGCAGGGACCGAAACCTTTTCTATACGTGCGGAACTCGCTACCCTCGTTAATTCTTCGACGATTTTATTGTGAACACTCCAATAATGTAACGGATGATCGAAATCATCCATTTTTCGCGGCCAATGCCGTTCGATCAGATATTGTATGGAAATCTCTTTACGCACTTGAGGCGCAAGTGTATAGAAATCGTTAAGTGCATGACCTACAGCATACTGTGCTCGATGGCGCCAGTTAAGGTTGCTTGTGGAGCAAGTACATTTCTTAACGTTATCGCATCTAATCATTTCTTCAATCTCAAAGTCATGTATCTCTCTATCATTATCCATAAGTGCTCTTTGCCCTTTGCCTTTCCGCGTGGTCATCGTCTTTAAGATAAGGTGTTACAAACATCCGCAAAATTTATACCAAATACACGGCATGCATCTTGCTCTTCCTTGTATGGTCAGAATTCGATTTTAAGGCTTTTCTGAACTACACTCGCATGACATTCTTTTATTTTATTCTCTAATACATCTACAGTCCCACAATATATGCTATAAGTAGTGTCTCCACTACCAAAAACGGCTGCTCTGCTGCCGTTCAAATTAACTTCATCCATTTCTTCAGTGAAATCAAGGAATTCATCGGGTAACTCCCCATCCCCCCATGTATAAGCTCCAAGTACATAACCATCATATGATAGTAACTGTACAGCATTGCAATCATCTACACATTTCACATCAACACTTGCACCAGTCTGACGGATCCCATCAGCGATGAGTTCGGCCATTTCCTCTGTATTTCCGGTCAAGCTAGCATAAATCACGATAATTTTCGTCGTCATAATTATTTGACCCACTCTTCTACAAATATCTCTATACCCCATTTTCACTTATCCGATCTTTCACTACGCCAAGCTTTCTTTGTAAAGACTGCGTAACACTACATTAATTTGGTGATAAATAGAAGTATACATTTGTATATCTAGACATAGGTTTTAACTTTAGAGAACATGAGTATGATTAGTCTATTATCAAAGTTCTTTTGTAACAGATTCCTAATAGAACAATAAATTTCGGAGAGGAGTGCAATAATGAGGGGGATTGATTTCTTCAAACAATTATACAAGAAAATAAAAGATGACGATGTACAAGCCATTAGTGCCCAATTGACCTATTATTTAATTCTATCCGCCTTCCCTTTTCTCATTTTTATTATGACTCTAATAGGCTACGCGAATATTTCTATCGAAGATAAAGTTAGTACCTTAGAAGATATTGTGCCTGCTGAAGCCATCTCTATTATAGAGGAGATTCTCAAAGAAGTTGCTCAAGGTAGGAGCCAGACTATGCTCTCATTTGGTATGCTTGCTACTTTATGGGCTGCTTCAAGAGGGATTAATGCAATCATTAAAGGACTTAATAAAGCGTACGATATTGATGAGAATCGATCTTTCTGGAAAATACGGGGGATTTCTATACTAGCTACCCTTGTACTAAGCATCGTTATATTACTAAGTGGACTTCTACTCGTTTTTGGAGGATGGGTCGGAGATCAACTTTTCATCCTATTAAGCTACCCTTCCGGTTTTCGCGAAGTTTGGGGATTGCTTCAATATGTAGTTCCCCTTTTAGTCATGACTTCGGTATTCACATTGCTATATTATATTGCGCCAAGTCGTAAAATGACATTTAAAGAAGTGATCCCCGGAGCTATTTTTGCTACTATAGGTTGGATTACAACCTCTGTCTTATTCTCAACTTATGTGAACCGTTTTGGAGATTTCACAAGAACTTATGGAAGTTTGGGTGGTGTAATGATTCTTTTAATCTGGTTGTATATTAGCTCTATCATTATTCTGATCGGTGGGGAGATTAACGCTACTTTGGTATCTCGAAGAGAGAGCTGATTATGATAAAATGTTACAAACCCTTCGATTTAGGTTAATATTGTAAGTGCTTAAATATATATAAGATTCATAAAGGAGTGGGATTTTTGAAAAAAAGAATTAACATTATGATTGCCTTAGCTTTATCATCATCTCTTCTACTCACCGCTCTTCCTTTTAACACAGCAACAGTCGAGGCTGCATCTACAAAAAAAGCTCTAAATGTATCTTCCCAAGTCACGTATTATGGTGAAGTGAAGAACGGTAAACCTCATGGTAAAGGAACGATGAAATGGGGGACCAACAAAACGTATTCTGGGGACTGGATCAATGGTGTAAGAACAGGGCAAGGAAAATTCATTGCAACAACGAAGAAGGAGGATCTAACCACCTCTATCGTGTATACGGGAGATTGGAATCATGATCTAAAGAGTGGCAAAGGAAAGCTAATTGAGAAAATAACAGAATCAAGTGGTGTTCTCAAGTCAAGCAGCATCCAAACTGGTACGTATCACACGGATAAACTAGTGACCGGATACACTGTTACGCATGCCCTAGCCGATCCTCCCTATAGTTTCCGATACATCGCACCTAACTACTTATTGCAAGTGTATGGTGAAAGCAAAGATATTGAGAAAAATTTATTAGCGGGGCATATGTTCGATGTTGACTATCGTAAGGGAAACATTGTGAAGGAATTCTCTGTCTTTCCTGATGACAACAATGCCTCTTCTTTGAAGTATTTCAACAGCATCCGTAAAGAATTGAAGCCACATTTAGCTGAATTCGAGAGATTATCTAAATATGTAAAAGAGGGTATTAACGGCTAAAGAACAAGAATTGAACTGAGTCTTATTCACGTGATTCAATAGTAAGAAAAGGTAGAGCAGCATCTCCGACTGTACACTCGGAAGTGCTGCTCATTTTCCCTTTGTAATTTCTGCAACAATTAATTTATCAAGTACGTCTACAGAGATAAGAAAACCAAATCAATATAAAATTGGAGTGTAGTCATGATGAAAATCAAAACGATAGTAACCACCCTGTCCGTAGCTTCCATTCTCTCCTTCTCCATCGGAGGCCCGTTATTTGCAGCAGCGCTAGATTTCGCTGACATAAATAAAACGGTTGCTAAAGAAAAAATTGCCGCATTACACGATCAAGGCATTATTGAAGGCGTCACCGCTACCGAATTTAGACCTGAACATAAGCTTAGCAATGCTCAAGGTGTTCAACTGATCACAAAGGGTCTACAACTTAACTTGTATGCTATTGATTTCGTCAAAATTCCTCTAGCCAGTGATGTGTTCGCTAATATTGAGGATAATACTTGGTTCTCAGAAGCATTCATCAATGCCTTTTATAATGACATCGACCTTCCGAAAGATATTACCCCATCCAAGACCATGACTAAAGAGCAATTCACTTATTACTTAGTACGTGGAGTTGAGAAGGCTGGCAATTTACCTATGATTAATATTGTTCCTACGAACATCGCGGATGAGACTGATATTACCCCTTCTTACCAAGGGGCTGTTCAGCGCTCATTAACTTGGAAAATAAATACCCTTAACAGTGTAGATAAATTTAATCCTACTAGTGAAATTACCCGTGCTGAAGCAGCAGTTATGCTATTCAATGCGATTGAGTTCCTGAATGAACGTCAAGCATAGGTACAACAGTAGGATTACTATTTCTATAGCCTCATCATCCACCAGAATCTGCTTCACTCACAGTAAAAACACACCCCTTAAACGTTCATCGCTTCTACCTACCACAAGGTATCGATGCTCATTTAGGGGTGCATGATTAATTTACTTCATTTATGCCCATTTACCTTTCCGAAATACAGGTTCAATCGTTCCATCTGCCAGTTCACCATCAATCTCTAAATCAGCAGATCCAATCATGAAGTCCACATGCGTCAAACTGACATTTACACCTCTGGCTAGCAACTCTTCCTTGCTCATCTTCGTCCCGCCTACGATATTAACTGGATATGCACTCCCTAGTGCAAAGTGACAAGATGCATTCTCATCAATGCCTGTGTTATAAAAAATGCGGTTCATCTGCGAAATCGGTGAATCATGAGGTACAAGCGCCATTTCACCTAGATAAGATGCGCCTTCATCCGTATCTAGTAACGAGGTCAAATGCTCACGACCTGATGCAGCATCATATTCTACGACTCTACCTTCTTTAAAGACGAGCTTAATTCCTTCAACCAGTCGCCCATTTAAATTTAACGGAAGCGTGCTTCTTACGGTTCCATTCACACCTGTACGTAACGGCATGGTATAGATTTCTTCTGTTGGCATATTCGCCACAAAGTACACACCGCTCTCGTTCTCCCCGCCGCCGCCGGCCCACAAATGACCCTCTGGCATTTCGACATGTAGATCGGTTCCTGGGGCACGATAATGTAGACTCTTGTACCGTTTGGCATTCATTCGCTCGTGACTTTGCTGTAAATGATGGATATGTTCACGCCATGCCGCCACGGGATCTTCATGATCAACGCGGTTCATCAGGAATACGGCATCCCACATCGCCGATACACGTTCTTCTTCTGGGAGGTCAGCGAATACTTTATTAGCCCAAGCCACTGTCGGGGCTTTAATCAAGGACCAACTTATTTCATTATTTCTTACATAACCTTGGTAAGTCTCACGTGCTACTGCCGCCGCTCTTACCGCTGTGGATACTTTGGATGAGTCAATGTCCTTAAACAGTTCTGGATTAGGCACTTTTATATGTAGAATTGCCCCTCCCCCTTCAGCCAACTGCTCCATCATATCTGCCTGCCACTTGGGGTAGTATCCGAAAGAATCATCCGAAGCTTTCTCATATCGAATACGAGTGACCTGTTCATCTTCCCACTCCACCTGTACATATTTTGCTCCAGCCTCATATGCTTTGGACACGATAAGTCTTGTCAGATCTACAGTCTCTATTGGGGACTGAACAATTAAGACTTGTCCAGGTTGTATATTCACGCCTACTTTCACGACTAGTTCAGCATATTTATCTAACATCCTATCGAACTCTTTCATCATCAAATTCCTCCATAATATTAAAGATTCACCCTACTTTGACGTATTTGATACTACAACTAACCATCCACAAACCGATCCCAACCCTCGGCCAAATGTTCATGTACCCACCGGGTATGATCCTCGTTCTCATACTTACGAGAGTAACATTCAATAACAAGAATCAGATCTAGATATAGATCATAAAGCAATCTTCGTTCTCTCTCCTTCGGACTATCGCATCGGCTGCCATATCCCTGAAAGAAAGCTTCTGAGTTCTCAAAATGACGGAAATAATACTCTAGTAGTGGATCTCCCCAGAGCGCTCTTTCCCAATCAATAATGGCACTAATCTTTCCGTCTTTTACAAATAAGTTACCATTCCATAGATCCCAATGGACTAGGCAAGGATCGGTCACCTTGTCTAGAATAAATAACCGCTGTAAGATTTCTTCTTCGATCGTTTCATAAGGAGCAGGCATTTGTGCACCTAAACGTCGCCCATCGGCTAGCAAATCCACGATCATTTGCCTGAAATTCTCACGCCAAGTCACTACATCAGGTTGTTGTTTCGGATTAAAATATCCGAACCTCTCTCCGCGGACTTCGTTAATCAGCCGGCTATATTCTCCGAGTTCGTTCTCAATGTCGTTCCGTTCCTCTGATGACAAGCTGTCTTTGACTTGATTGTATGGCTGTCCATCTATTTTCTCCATGAGGAAATATTCGAAATCGATCAGTGCATGGCTATAGTCATAACCATATACTTCAGGTACCGGTATGGTTCCTAAGTTAGCCATAAGAGCAAGCGCTTCTACCTCAGTCCTCATAATGTTCTTCTCACAGCTCAACGTTTCAACTTCATTTGAGGGTGCAACCTTCAATATAACAGACATTCCGCCCCCTAATTCAAGGTCGTATCCTGTATTGAACCAGCCGTCTGTTAACTCTCTGCTATTCACAATTACTGTATCTTTTCCGAAGGCCGCTTTGATTACAATATCGAGTTGATCATTCGTTAATTTTGTTTTCGACAGACTCTCCACTGACGACACCACCAACTTAAAGTATCCCCATAGCTATGGAACCTGCTGTTATTGTAAATGAATTCGATATATTGAACAAGAATAATCAATTCAGAATATACCCTGGATTTCGATCGCTATGGATCTGGATATGGATATTGCAATCATTAAGCGAACTTAAGACACCTCTTCGACAGAGGTGCCTAGTTCATCAGTTCATTGCTCAGCGGTAAGCGATCCCACTCTACCTACTCGAATCATTCATATGACCTGCTATGGAGCTAAGGAGACTTTGTAATACTCGTAAGATTTCTTACTCTAACGGTATCATCACCTTTAACGGCTTCATCTGTGTACTCAATTTGAACAAGATCATCTTCTTTAAGCTTATCAATATCGAGTTGTAGTTCCTCACCAAATTGGAAATTCTCAGCCTTACCATCGATCAAAATCTCAACCGTGTGGCTATCTGCTAATCCAACAAAGGTTCCCGTGCTTTTTTGTATTACCGGCTCTTCCCTCAGAACATCAGTTTCACTTGTTCCATCAGAAGAAGTTCCTGTAGCATTGGTTTCAATTGAATTTGACGTATCTAATGTTGTGTCCTTACTACAAGCAGAAAGAACAACAATAATAGATAAAAGTGAGATCATTATAAATAAGGATTTACGCTTAGTGGATACAAGTCTGTGCAATAGAATCACCTCTGGGTTGATATTATATTTAGGTTAGCCGAGATTGTCTCACCTTATATAATTACCCAATAATACGAAAAAGACTCGCAAAATTCAAAGATTTCCACAACATGCTCACAGTATGAGTAAGTCATAAAATATGAAGAATTGTAAGATGAAGTGCGACAGCCCCCACTCGTAGAAAACGGATATCCAGGGCGAAAATTCTCATCATTTTCAATCATTTGCTGTATGTTCTAAACACAAAAATGTCAAAAGGCAGGTTTATCCTCCTGCCTTTTGACGGTTTTGATACTTACGTTCTAAACTGTTTGTTCCTTACGGAATAACGTACATAACAATTGCGAGAGTAACACGATTATCACACAGAATAGTGCACCAGCTACAGTATATCTGAAATCTAAATAGCTGAAATCCATCTGTAACAAGTTGACGGCCGGAAAAACCGCTACAATACCGATCAAGGTCATCACGCGATAGGTTTTTAGCACAATCTCGTTACCGTTAGTTGCCCATACGATAGAATTAGCCAAATACAAAAACGCCGCTATTCCTAGAAATATGGTAAGAAGAGAAGACACGATACTGATGCTCCAGACAAGATGAAACCCTAATACGGTAAATAATAATAAAATGATACATCCGTTCATTAAGGTCATAACCATGACCTTGAGCATAGCGAACAACCACACAGCAACAATAATTTTTGTTGATTTGGACACAGCAACAAATAAGTAACTTAGATTTTTCTCACTTTTTTCTTTGGTAAAGAACTGTAATAGATGTGGTATACCTACATAGAGGCAAAATACGATTGCAGAAGCATGAAGGCCAACGGCAATCAACGCATTCGAAAACATAAGTCTGTACTCCAGCGTCTCATTCAGAATATGCAACAACGGTACCAAACCATCAATATTCAGCCCAATCCTTTGTTCCAAATTTCCTAATTGACCAATAGAAAGAACCAAGAATAAACCAAGTAGTAAAAGCTGCATTGTCAGTGATCTTTTGATATTCATTGTGTGCAAATCTTTTCTCATTAGCGATACAAGCATATACTTCCCTCCTTCACTCCAACCAGCTTAACTTATATGGCTAACAGATTTTTTTGTCTTCTTATAGAACTCCTCTAAGGTGTGTTTTTTCTTGAAAAACTCATCTACCTTAATGCCGTGTTCCATAAGCGTCCTTAGCGGATGAGGCACAAGGTCCATCTGAACGGTGAAGGTCACGGAACGATCATCATGCGTAACAACATTCATTCCTTGTATAGCAGCCATAGCTTCGGCCGTCTTTCCAGGATCACTGGTTGTTACAATATATTGCTCACTACTTCCGACAATGTCCTGCAGGCGCTGATCGGCTATTATGCAGCCTTGCTGTATCATGACAACCTGATCAGCTATTTTTTCAATATCAAACAAATCATGAGAACTAATAAATACTGCTGTTCCCTGTTCTGTACAAATTTCCTTCAGCTTATCTCGCAACAATATTCTGGCATCCGGATCAAGCCCGTTAAAGGGCTCATCTAGTATAAGTAACTCTGGATCATGCAAAAGCTCACGAATCAACATAAGTTTTTGCTTCATTCCTTTAGAATAACGGCCTACCGGCTCTGTAGACTGAAGTTCGAAATGTTTCGTAAGCCGTTCAAAACGTTTAGCAATCGTAAGCTTATCTAACCCACGTATACGCCCAAAAAAAAGTATATGCTCCCAAGCGTTAAGCTCACTATATAAACCACCTTCATCCAGTACCACACCAACACGGTTTCTCGTTTGCTGGTTCATCTTATAAGCCAACTGTCCGAAGACGCTACACTGACCTTCCGTAGGAGGATACAAACCGATAATAGAACGAATGGTAGATGTTTTCCCTGCTCCGTTCTCTCCAATGAAAGCGCATATCTGTTTCTGATTCACAAGCAAATTAACCTTGTTTAATATGGACTTTCCTTGAAGAGTTAAATTCAAATTTTTCACTTCAATGACCGGACCTGCCATATTTACCCTACCCCCTTGGTTTTCCCGAAATGATCCGGTTCATGTGTAATTGTGAACAATGGTCTTGTTTACTGTCTCCTCAAGATGAACTATTCGACCATATATGGTAATATATTCTATGAATATCATAAATCATTAGTTTAATATTTAGTATAAAATTTGTTACACTAGTACACCAAGAACCAGCGAGTTGTAAGGGAATAACACTAGGATTAGGCGAAAGTAGCTTGGACAACTTTCGAGTTAAATCCTTTGTCAGCACCTGTGGGCAAAGATAACTTGGAAGAGCTGATTCGTGGAGGGATCATGTTGAATACAATAAATGAACAAGACTTAATTCATCTTGTTAAAGATGACGAATGGATGATGGATATACTAATCGCTGCAAAATCTTTGAATTTACCTGATTGGTGGGTCTGTGCTGGATTTCTGCGTTCCAAGATTTGGGATGTGCTTCATGGTTTCACTGAAAGAACGCCCATGCCAGATGTAGATGTAATCTATTTCGATAACAGCAATCTAGATGAACATATAGAAAAGGAATTGGAAAAGAAACTACGAACTATGAACCCAAACATTCCTTGGTCAGTCAAAAATGAAGCGAGAATGCATTTAGTCAATAACTTGCTCCCTTACTCTTCATCCGTTGATGCGATCTCAAAGTTTCCAGAAACAGCAACAGCTTTGGGGCTTAAGTTAGATGACCAATATAATGTTATCTTAGCAGCGCCTTACGGCATTGAAGATCTGGTTAACTTGGAGTTAAAACCTACAGCGTTCTTTGCAGAGTCAAGCGAAAGAGTTCTCATTTATGAAGAACGTATTGTAAAGAAGAATTGGCAAGCTGTTTGGGATAAACTAAAGGTTACTCATCTCTAGCAAAATACTTACCGTCCTATATATGCCAAACAAAGCCAACGGTTATCCGCTGGCTTTGTTTACATACTCATTGGTCAATTTCGTAGCGAGAATTACAAGAATCATCCAGTTATTCAAATCCAGTATGGAACTTGTTCTCAATGGAAGATGAATGTTTGGACTCGCCCTTACGCTGCTTCTCTTCTTTCTTCTCCATCGTCAGATCTTCCATAGGTATAGGGTCTACCATTACTTCAGAGAGAGCTTTCCCAAACAGAACCTATTCTAATCCCAGCTTATCTTGATCCTATATTGATTCTTTTATTGGATCTATTCTTGAATCACCCTATTTAAATGCACTCACACTCAAACCTACAAATGAAACACGCTTCCCTTCCGGATGGCTAATCTGAATTGTCCGTTCCTCATTAGGCAGTAGGTCAAAGTAATTATCGCTAAAGCGAACGCGACCTTGCGGTAAATCGATTGTTACCATACGTGCTAAAGTACCTTCTGCTGTTATGCTTACAGTCTGCAATACCTCATCTATTACGACTGTTAATTCCGAAGCCTTCATGAGCAAGTCCTTCTGATCTCGTAGATAATAGAGATTATCTGGTGCAGCAAATCCGTCTGCGGATAGCTTGACCACCACCTGTTCAGCTGAATAACCGTTAAGGATTTCCACTTCATCCACATGACCTAGACTACTAGCTGCATTACTCTCGATACTAGCATCGAAGTCTTTACGATATACTTCCTTACCTTCAAAATTAATCACTTGTAATGTCACTTTTCCCTCATATGAGTCTATTGTATCGTTCACAACCCATAGTTCAAGTGACTCACCCGGCACATGATTAATAGATAACAATAGTGGATGATAGAATTTTTTGGCATAATAGTAAGAAGCCTTAGGTAACAACTCATAATCAATCATCGACCAACTCGTTCCTGGCCAACTATCATTCAATTGCCAAATCAACGTACCACTTGTCCGTTTCTTATTGCGCCGGAAATGCTCAACGCCATATTTCAACCCTTCGGCTTGTGTCAACATTGAGAAAGCCATATACTCTTCAATGGTTTGCGGAATCCCTGTATACCCTTCCATCAACAGAATTCCCTTCTGATGATTCGTGTCCTTATTCCGATATGCCATCTCTACACTACCCCAATAGAACTGTCCTTCAGGGATATTCTTCTCTAACGTGTAGCGGTTGGCTGAAGCGTGCATCCCAAATTCACTATTAAACAAGGTGAAGTCTTTTTTGAAGTTTTTGAAAGTTACACCTTCAATGCTATAATCCAGCACAGGCTGATCTCCGAATTGCCGTGGATACACGGACCCATGCCATACCTGCCAATTATGCCGATCCCCCACATTTGGATCATTATCATCATTCCCACCGTAAGGCGAAGAAGGCCAGTATGCACGGCTATCATCTAACTCTTCAAGCACTTCAGGAATCAATTCATGATAAATGCTTCTGCCATAGAATGGCGTCGTAATATCACCGCTAGATGATTTCATATCATATAACCAATCAATCTCATTGTTCCCACACCATAAGGCTAGAGAAGCATGATTCCGTAATCTTTTGACATTATAAATGACTTCGTTCCTTACATTCTCCATGAAATCTTTATTGAAGTCTGGAAATAACGCATTAGCAAACGCGAAATCCTGCCATACGAGTACACCACGTCGATCACATTCGTTATAAAAAATGTCCTTCTCATATATTCCGCCTGCCCACACTCGAATCATATTCATATGACCTTCAATAGCCAGATCAATCAGCTCACAATACTTTGCATCAGGTGCAGAACCGATGAAATGATCTACGGGTATCCAGTTGGCACCCTTTGCAAACACTTTGGCACCATTCAGCAGAAAAGCAAAGCTAGGATTATCGCTCTCGTCTATTAATTCCAGTTCGATTGTACGGATACCGAGAGATTGCTTGTGACTATCTACTTTCTCTCCATCGGCGAGTAGGTTAACTTGTAATTCATATAAATAAGGATCACCTAAATCATGTGTCCACCAAAGCTGAGGAGAATCCACGAGTATAACCTCACACTCTACATGAAGATGTTTGTGATAAGATTTCACATCTATATCCACTAAGATTGTTGCTTCATCCGATCCAGCATCTACGGTTCTAGCAAATATGGTATCAAGCTTAGCGACCCTCTTCCGCTCTATACGGACATTTCCCCAGATCCCGACCGTGACCATACGTGGACCCCAATCCCAACCAAAGTTCATCGCAGCTTTACGGAGCCACGGACGTTCTTTCGTATAAGATGACCATTGGAACAGTTCCTTCTGCTCATGATGCATACGTAATGGGTCAAATTTCACTGCGATACAGTTCCAGCCGTTCCGGATAATACGAGTCACATCAAAGGTATGGGCCATCAGCATATTCCTTGTGGTCCCCACTTCAAGTCCATTCACGAATACGGTTGCAAAAGTATCTAAACCTTCAAAAATCAATTCATGTCGTTCATCCGACTTCTCTTGGACTACATAGTTAAACTGTCCCCGATACCACCATTCTTGATCTTCAATCCAAAGACTCTTCGCATCGTTATGTCCAAAATACGGATCATCAATAATATTTCTCTCTATAAGAGCGCTATGTACATCACCTGGGACGCTCGCACTTATCCAGAAACGATCATCGAATCCAGGAAAAGCAAGTTCAAAGGGTCTCATCTGTCCTACTGGGAAATGCTGAATCTTCCAATCCGCAGCTATTTGCATTCGCTCCATCTCCTTAAAGGTATTAGCAAGTTGTGTTTTCACGAAATTCACTAGGCGTTTTGCCTGTATGTTTATTAAATATTTTACTAAAGTATTTAACATCACCATAACCAATTTGTGCAGCCACGTCACTAACTTTAGCAGGTGATTCAGATATAATCTCCATCGCGCGTTGTATCTTGATACGGGTTACGAAATCTCCAAAGGTTGCCCCTGTCTCTTTCTTGAAGACATCGCTTAAGTGATTCGGATGCACATGAACATGTCTCGCGACACGTTGAAGGCTAACGTCATGCTCTAAATTCACCTCAATAAAAGCTCTCGCTTTGTTGATATGCGCAGCTTGACCTTCACCCATATGCGTGTGATACATGCTCATGACGCTATATAGTTGTTGGAACAATTCATCTTTAGAAACAGTCGTCATGTGGGTTTGCAGTTGGCCGGATCGTCCTTCAGGATGTTCCCTCGCCCCGTAACCTTTAATAATCGATCTAACCAGCGTTGTGATAATATCGTAACGGATTGGATGGAAGCTGCTAGTGATTCTAGTGTTAATTGTGGATCATCGATCAATTCTTGAATATACTGCTGGACCCAATTCTTTAGCGCGACCACGTCATTCTCTAGAAGGATCGTGAATAAACGTTGTTCCTCTTCTCTAGTACAAATGCTCTTGCCACCCGACCGTTGCTTGATGTCATCATAACCCCATATTTTCTTATTCAGGAATGATTTATATCCTATCGTATATTCGGCTGATCTATAAGATTCATGAAGTTCCTCCGAAACTTAACAGACACGCCTACCGCAACATAAAGGATACACTTAAGCAAACGTTCTATTTTATGACAAATGAATTGATCATGTTGAAAATCACTATTCCATTGAAATGTGTTAGGGGTCAAATTACAGCTCCAGGGTAGACAAATATAAGGTTCGCTTCTAATGCTCTTATTCTCTATACTAACGAAAACCCAAGTGTCTGTCCTGTTGGACGTTCACTTGGGTTAATATAACCGACTATAGCTATCATTTTAGGCACTCATGTTACGCTTGGTCAATGATTGTCATTCTGTCCGTTGCGGGTACTCTGTTCTGCGGATTCGGAACTTGAGCTGCATAACCCACATGTAAGCTGCCTACAACTTTTTCACCTGGTTGAACACCTACGGCTTCTCTGAAGGCTGCTTCATGCATAAATCCATAACTCTCCCATACCATACCAATTCCCTGTTCCCAAGCAAGTAAACCGAAATTCTGAATGACACAGCTCGTTGCAGCATAATCTTCTTCTCTAATCGCAATCACTGGGTTTTCTTTCATCACAACAATGACAAACATCGGAACATTCATCATTTTATGATAGAAATTCGTTCCCGCTTCTTTGGCTTTCTCAGGATCACTTTTCAAGAGACCCTTCCCTTTGGGGTTGATTTCTGCGATGCGCTTCCGTCCTTCTCCGTGTACAATAACAAAACGCCAGGGTTGAGTCATTCTGTGGTTAGGTGCCCATACAGCCGTATCCAGCATGTCTTTAACGATTTCCAGAGAAACCTCGCGTTCCTCAAATCGATGAATTGATCTTCTTGCTCTAATGAGTTGTGATAACTCCATATTATGATTCCTCCTCGGACGGACAACCTAACGATTTCTGTTGCTGATTCATTGTAAATGATAATCTTTATCATTCTAATTTATGAATACTGAAATGTCCAATCTTTTTCACAAACTGCTCGCAATGATTCCCTGGTTAGTTGCTATTGCTATCTTAGAAAAACCATCGAAGTAACATCATACAAACAAGTCCAACGATAACAGTGCCTAGTAGACTTCGAGTCCATATGGCAACTGCAAATGTAGGTAGCGCAGCCATCCAATCCAATCGGTTGTTAACGAACGCGAACTGCCCCTCTGAAATGAACAGTTCTTGGGCAATTAAGGCTGACATGACAGCAACCGGGATATATTGTAGCCAACGAATCAGACCCATCGGTAATTGCATTCGACTTAGGATAACCAACGGCAGCACACGCGGAATAAACGTGACCAGAGCTGAACCGAGAATAATAATTAAGATACTCCATCTGATTTCCATCTTTCAAACACAACTCCTATCGTCGAACTTAGTACGGCCGCCACAATAATCCCCATACTACCGTCAATCATATAACTGGCACCAATCACGATAAGTACCGAACTTAATGCCACGATCATATGTACGAACAACTTTTTACTATTATGCAATTGAAGTACAAGTAAGCCAATAAACATAGCCGGCAGGGCAAAATCGAGTCCAAATGCTTCTGGATTAGGAATCCATTTACCAAGCAATCCTCCTGCAATCGTTGCCAACAACCAGTTAAGATACGCTGTAATATTTAATCCTAGCATCCATTTATATCCGAGGGTCTTCCCACTTGAGACCCGATTCATAGCCACACCGAACGTCTCATCTGTTAATTGAGAACCGATCACTAGATTATTTCAAGCCGAAAGTCGCTTGAATTGGGGAGCAAGTGCAGCGCTTAATAGAAGATGACGTAGATTAATGAAAAAAATAGTAAAGATGATCGCGGACACGGAAGAGCTTGCAGCAATCATACCCGCGGCGATAAACTGTCCAGAGCCCGCATAGAGTAATGCACTCATGAGCGCTATTTCAGCTATACTGAGCCCTGAGGTATTTCCTACAACTCCTGCCGCAAATCCAATACTTAAATATCCTAACAATGTAGGTACACAATCCTTAACACCCTGTAAGAAGCTATCTAGTGAATTTAAAGTCTGCTGATCGATTCCCCGATTTATATCCATGTATCTTAACCTCTTTAATATTTTTTTGATAGGAAGAGCCCATTCACGATTAGAAAAAGGGTAAATCCTAAGATCTACCCTTTTTAGCAGTACACGATTGTAAGTGAACGTATAGATGATTTCTATTTCCACCCCATATTAACGGTGTTGTTCGTAGCGATCTTCTTTACTATTCTGACGAATGAACGATACTTCCTTCTCTGATAGTGGTGCAGTATCGCCAGCTGCAATGTTATCTAGAAGTTGTTGTAATGAACTAGCGCCCGGTATGACCACCGCGACTGCGGGATCTGATAACACATATCGAAGAGCAATGTGCGCCATACTCCGATGTTCATGAACTAGGGATTGTAATCCTTTACGTAAGCGCTGAAGTTCTTCCGCGCTATAGTTCATATATTTCTTTTCTACTTTACGATCCCCAGCAGCAGATAAGATCCCTTTAGCAATGGGTCCTCGAACAATCATACTCATACCATGATCTGCTAATAAGGGTAGAATCTCCTCTTCGGGACGTCGGTCTAGAATACTGTACTGACTCATCACACTTACTAGGTTAGATTTCTGAATATACTCACGAATCACATTGGGACGGATCGATGAAATCCCATAATAACGAATAAGCCCCTCTTGTTTTAATTGTTCAAAAGCTTCAATCGTCTCATCAATGGGATCTTCCAAAGTTCCACCATGTAATTGATATAGATCAATATAATCAGTCTGCAAACGTCGCAGACTTTCTTTAACTTCAGCGATGATATATTTCTTAGACGCGTCCCAGATCCAGTTATCTTGACCTTCAACACGACGATTTCCAACCTTAGTACTGAGTATGACTTGATCACGACGACCTTGAATAGCCTTTCCTACGATTTCTTCATTCCGCCCCGCATCGTATAAATCAGAGGTGTCTAAGAAATTCACACCCTGTTCCAAAGCTTGATGTATCAATGGTATGGCGGATGACTCGTCTGTCCCGAGTGACATACAGCCCAGACCTACCTCACTTACAAATAGATCTGATGATCCCAATTGTCTTTGCTTCATCTTCATACCCCTTTCAATGACGTCCCCAATCTAGATTAAATCAACATATGGAGCACAGTGAGAAGGATTCCGATAATAAAACCACATAAAGCCCCATTCACTCGGATCCATTGTAAGTCATTTCCTACTTTTTCTTCTAACATGTTCACTAACGTTTTATCATCCATTTTGTCCAAATTATCTTTGACTAGAAGCGCTATACGATAATAATTAGCTTCTACAAGGTTGCCGATCAGGTTCAATATCCCTTGCTCCCAACGATTCACTAATTCTTCTTGCTTATTTAAAGTAGTGACCACCCAACGGAATGTGGATAACACGATCCTTCCTCCATTATCGTATTCTTTGTCCAATTTAAGAAGTAACTTATCTCTCAGTTCCACTAATTGAGCCAAAATGAATCTCTCTGTACTTTCATCTGTGAGCTTGGTCTCTAACCATGATTTAATCTGATGAGTTACAGAAGGATTTAGAGCAGCCGTTGTTAGTTGGACTCTTATCTCCCGTAGAATACGTTCCCGATAGGCACTATCCGACGAAGATAGATCATCTATCGAAGAAACCAATAAACCTGTAAGTAAGGAGCCTAACTTCTCCTCACTCATGAAACCAAGGAATGCCTGAATCGCAAAACCCTTCATGCCTCCAACCTGAAGCTCTTGTAATTTACTGTGCACAATTTGACCCAATAAAATTTCCGTCTCAGGTTTAATAGCCCACTTCTTACCATAATCCAAAGCATAGTCTAACACGCGCTCGTCATATTTCTTCTCAACAATAGAAATGGCTATTTGAGCGACTAGAGGCTCCAGTTCTTTATTTCTTACATACCCTACCACGGCAGTCTGTACAGAGGTTGCCACCTTCTCTAGTGGAATGGCTTCAACCAGTGATTTCGTAGAAGTAACAATATTTCTACGAACTTCGCGCTTCCGAATCATTCTGAAAGCACCCGAAGCTAATGATTTAAATATCTTAGCCTGACGCAATTTGTTCTTGATACTTTCTTTATTCAACAGTTCAGTTTCCATGGCTCCAATCAGCGAATTTACAATTTTGGCCCGATTGTTTATAAGCAAAGAGGTATGTGGAATGGGGATGCCCATAGGGTGACGGAATAACGCTGTAACTGCAAACCAATCTGCGAAACCACCCACTAACCCAGCTTCAAAACCACCCTGCATTAGACGAACCACAATATTCTGAGGCATAAATAAAGTAAGTATAAACCCAATCCCCATGACGATGAGAGAGGATGTAGCGATATGCTTGGTTCTCATGTGTATCCTCCTAATCATTAGTCACAACCACTAGTGTGATTATGAACTTCTTTTTCTCTGTCTTATACTTGTGACAAGCATCCCTATAATGATAAGTATTACCCCAAAATTGATCGCTATATCTGCTATGTTCATAATCCCAGTTTGAGAACCTAACACAATAAAATCAGTAACACTACCACGCCATGCTCGATCTATGGCATTTCCAATAGCACCACCTACCAACAATCCTGTACCCACATCCATGAATAACCCACGTATTTCACCCTTCTTACGATAGTACAATATGACGACAACAACGAGAATAGCAAAGATAACGAATAAACGACCATATCCCTGAAAAGAGCTAAAAGCGGCTCCACTATTCTCATAGTAATTGAAGTGAACCAAATCATTCCCAAAAAACTTGAGCTCTCCTAACTGCATTTCGAAACGAATCCATATCTTCGAAACCTGATCTAACAAAATAATGAAGATAGAGATCATGTAAAACAAATCTATTCCCCCATTCAACCCATGAAATTTCATAAGTACATTTAAAAAAACAGGAAGTCATGGACTCCTGTTCTTCTATCTATTCAGTTACATCATATAAGTAAAAAGCTGAACTATACTTCTTCCGAAGCGGTCGGCTCCATCGCATCCAACGCTGCATCTAGCAATTGATCGAATAAGTCATCATCTTCTTCAATCATCTTATCGATCGTGAGTAGATCCTCTTCCTTGCCGGATTCCTTAGCAAAGTTAATACTATAATCCCAATTTGTACCTCTTTTGCTAAAGAAGGTTAACTCATAGGTGTCTTTATAGCCCTCGATCCTAAATTGCGTGTGACCAATGAAATGCCCTTCTTCATTTTTCTTCAAATCTGCACTTTCAATATGTACATTCATTTACGTTGTTCTCCTTTAATTAAAATATGTTATTATAGTATACCATTTTGACGATAAATACATGTCAGTTTTCATTATGCTATCCAATTTAGTACAATAACTATTGAATAACTAAAAATGTGGAGGGTTACATATGACTGATTTACAACAACAATTACACAAATATGCCGATTTGGCTGTTAGAGTCGGAGTAAATGTACACAAGGGCCAGACACTCGTAGTGAACGCCCCGATTAGTTCTGCCGAATTCGTTCGGTTAATCGTCAAGAAAGCGTATGATGCTGGTGCCAAAACAGTGAAGGTCAACTGGAACGATGAAGTGGTGACTCGTTTACAATATGAATTAGCCGCAGATGAAGCATTCTTGATACCACCGAAGTGGTATGCAGGTGAATTAATAGAACTTGTGGAGAATGGCGCAGCTGTCCTGTCCGTTCTGTCTGAGAACCCCGATCTCCTTAAGGGAATCCCGCAGGAACGAATTGCGACTTCTCAGAAGACTCGAGGCGAAGCATTAGCCAAGTATCGGGCTTATGTACAGTCAGATAAATTCAGTTGGAGTATAGTCGCTGTACCTTCACCAGAATGGGCAGCGAAAGTGTTCCCTGAGCTTCCACCCGAAGAGCAGATTCAGAGCTTATGGGATGCTATTTTCCATACCGTTCGTGTAGATCAAGATCAGCCTGTAGAAGCGTGGAAGACTCACTTGGATACACTTGAATCCAAATCGAAAGCTCTCAATGCCAAGAAATACGCCAAACTTCATTATACTGCTCCTGGAACAGATCTCACGATTGAACTACCCAAAGGACACATCTGGGCAGCAGGTGACAGTATAAATGAACAAGGTCATCGTTTTGTAGCAAATATGCCTACAGAAGAAGTATTTACAGCGCCCCTTAAGACAGGCGTTAATGGTACGGTAAGTAGCACTAAGCCTTTGAGCTACAGTGGGAATATAATCAACAATTTCTCTGTGACTTTTGAGAATGGACGTATCGTGAGTGTGTCTGCCGAACAAGGGCAAGAAGTTCTTGAGCATCTAGTGGCTATGGATGAGGGTTCTCATTATCTAGGGGAAGTAGCGCTTGTACCTCACAAATCTCCGATTTCAGAATCGAATATTCTTTATTACAACACCTTGTTTGATGAGAATGCATCGAACCACTTAGCGATAGGGAGTGCATATGCATTCTGCATCGAAGGCGGTAAAGATATGAATAAAGATCAGCTCGCCGAACATGGATTGAATACGAGTATCACACATGTCGACTTCATGATTGGGTCAGCTGAGATGGATATCGATGGCATTACAGAAGATGGCACAGTAGAACCTTTATTCCGTAACGGAAACTGGGCATTTTAACGAATAATGATAACGGAGGAACATTCATGCTAAATTTTGAACAAAAATTAGATAATTACGCAACCTTAGCTGTTAAGATAGGTGTCAATATTCAGCCGGGTCAGACGCTAGTGCTGAACGCTATGATCGACTCTGCAGAACTAGTCCAACTTATTGTGCGTAAAGCATATGAAGCGGGTGCGAAGCTTGTTAAGGTAAACTACACAGATGAAGCGGTATCACGGATGCGCTACCAATATGCATCGGATGATTCTTTTCTAGAAGCACCTACGTGGTATGCAGGAGAAATGGAGGAATTAGCTGAGTCAGATGCTGCCTTTCTAACGATTCTCTCCTCCAGTCCTGATATGCTCAAAGGGATTGATCCTGAACGTATTGCTAACCATCAGCGATCTTTCGGTCAAGCGATGTCTAAGTACCGCCAATACCAACAATCTGACAAAATGAGCTGGAACGGCATCGCCTTCCCTTCCCCAGATTGGGCAGCGAAAGTATTTCCAGAAACAGCACCAGAAGAACAGGTGAATAGACTATGGGATGCTATTTTTGCAGCTGTACGTGCAGATCAACCGGACCCTATTCAGGCTTGGAATGATCACATTGAGATCCTCCAAGCGAAGTCAGATGAACTCAACAATAAGAAGTATCACAGCCTTCAATTCATAGCTCCAGGTACAGACCTGACTATTGAATTACCTGAAGGTCATATATGGGCACAGGCGGGAAGTGTAAATGAACAAGGCGTTTCGTTTGTTGCTAACATTCCTACCGAGGAAGTGTTTACAGCTCCACTGAAAACAGGCGTGAATGGCACCGTTAAGAGTACTAAGCCTCTAAGCTATGGCGGAAATATTATTGACCGCTTCTCGCTGACTTTTGAGAATGGACGCATTGTGAGCTACATCGCTGAAGAAGGTCAAGATACGCTTGATCGACTTATAAATATGGATGAAGGATCTCATTATTTAGGTGAAGTGGCTTTAGTCCCTTTCCATTCTCCTATTTCGCAAAGTAATATTCTATACTACACGACATTGTTTGATGAGAATGCGTCTTGTCATCTTGCTATTGGTAGCTCATATGCCTTTAATATTGAAGGTGGCAAGACTATGACTTCCGAACAGCTTGCTGACAAGGGCATGAATGCAAGCATTACCCACGTCGATTTCATGATGGGTTCACCCGAAATGGACATCTTCGGTGTAACACAAGCTGGCGTAAAAGAACAAATCTTCATTAAAGGTGATTGGGTTGTCTAACATATAATCCTTGGGAGGGTTGAACTTAGATGTTGAATGTAAATCTGCAAGGTAAAACAGCATTAATTACAGGAGCTACCGGCCAACTGGGAAGAGTTATGGCACGTACATTGGCTGATTGTGGCGCCAATATAGTGGTTCACTATCGAGGTAATGAGGCAAAAGCTACTGAATTGAAGGAAGAAATCGAGTCGATGGGTAACCGTTGCATGATCGTACAGGCTGATGTGACGCAGTTTGATGAGGTGTTACGTATGCGCGATGATATATTCAGTCATTTCAAGACTGTTGATATCGTAGTCGCCAATGCCGTGATCCAGTATGAGTGGAAATCGATTCTAGATCAACCCCTCGAAGATTACGCTGGTCAACTAGATTCTTGTGTCATGCAAAGTGTATATTTGTCCAAAGCCTTCGTGCCTTCCATGATCGAACGTAAACAAGGTCGTGTCATCGGGATCAATACCGAATGTTCGATGCAGAATGCACCTGGCCAATCAGCCTATGTCGCTGGTAAACGAGGTATGGATGGTATCTACCGCGTACTGGCCAAAGAAATTGGAGCGAGTCAAATTACGGTTAATCAGGTTGCTCCAGGCTGGACAATCAGTGAACATGATCGCGAGAATAATTCAGAGCATAACGAAGTATATGAGCAATCAGTTCCATTGAAACGTAGAGGTACCGATCAGGAAATTGCAAATGTTGTAGCTTTCCTTGCTTCTGATTTAGCTAGCTTTATTACCGGAGCTTATATTCCGGTTAATGGCGGTAATGTCATGCCTGCGATCTAATTAACTCATAATGAGACGAATCTAGAAATCTAGAAATTCTGGAATCTAGGAATTGACGATCCGTCGTCAGTTTCTGGATTTTTTATTGTATATGTATGCATAACAAAAACGCTTGGAGTACCAAGCGTCTTTACAATGTCGTGACGACAATTATTCGTCTATTCTTTAATCCGATTGTTCAACTTCCAGCACATCCAACAGGAACATAAATATCGGAATTCCAATAATTAAGCCCCATATGCCCATGTAATGCTGTGAGAAAATGAGAATAATAAACGTGTAGAACATAGGTAATTTCGTCTTGTGTGCATATAATTTGGGGTTAAGGAAATAGGTCTCGACAGCATGAATCACCAAGATCATCGCAATCGTCCAGAGTACCAAAGTGAAACTACCGATTTGGTAAGCAATGATACCGATCGGAACGAACGAGATCATCACACCCGCTACTGGAATAAGACTAAATAGGAACACCATAATTGTTAGTGCGAATAAATACGGAAAGCCCATAATCCAAAGACCTATAACGGTTAGAATAGTATTAAAAACAGCAATAAGTAACTGTACTTCTATAACTTTACCGAAAGAAGATGTGAATTTTCTTCCGAAATAATTGAACTCACTATACAACCAACCGATTTTACTTTTACGAAACTTCTCAGTGAACTGATCCACCTTGTTTTTTTGCAACAAATAAAAGAAGCTAAGTATGATAACAAACAGAATAATTTCCAGCCATTTTGCCAAATTCATAATATAAAAGACTGTACTACCTAAATATTTCTGGTAATCAACTTTCTCTAGCGCATTAGTAAGCATCCGGACGACATCATCGTTCTGGGAAGAATTAAGAAATCGGGTGATGTTATTAATCATATCTACGACTTGATTCACAATTTTTGGAGCGTAATTGAAAATGCCATAGACCAATGAGGAAATAAGTATCAAGTACAGAATTACATTCACTAAGGTTGGTGAGACGGTGAAGAAACGACTAAGCTTTTTGGTTACGTAGCCTTCAAGACGACCCATTACAAATGTTACCAAGAACAGTAGAAGTAATAAGTTGAGCATATGACGCAGGCTATACAACAATAATACGACCAGCATCAAGAATAAAACCCTTTTTACAATCGATTGAGCAAAAAATGTGCGTAAAGATTCCATTGGCTACCCTCTTTTTCTCTTTTATTCATCATCCTTACTACGGATATATTATCATGACGTTTCACTTTAAAGCGAAAAATTTCTCCAAATCCACAAATATTTAAATTTTTATTGTCGAATTGAATTATTATTCCTTTCTCTACATGTACTTCCTAATATTCGTGTTATTTATGTCCATTATTTAGAAGAAGCCTTCGACATAGCGTCGAAGGCTTCTGTATTCGAATATTGCAACAATTTAATCATCGGAACAGCTACTTCAAAGTATTTTTTTGAATAGTGTGATAACTTCCTCTTTTGTCGGAATAAATGGATTTCCTGGAGCGCAAGCATCCTTCATCGCATTCTCAGCGAGCAAGTCCAGATCAACCTCATTTACACCCAGTTCAGACAATTTAGTGGGAATTCCAACCTCCTTAGACAGATCCTTAATGGCTTGAATAACAAAGTCAGCACATTCCTTGTCACTTTTGCCTACAATTTGAAGGCCGATCGCCTTCGCAATCGATCTGAATTTCTCAGGTACATATTTGGCATTCTCTTCTTCCACATACGGCAATAACATAGCATTACATACGCCGTGAGGCAGATCATACACACCACCGAGCTGGTGAGCCATCGCATGTACATAACCCAATCCAGCATTATTAAAAGCCAGTCCTCCTAGGAATATGGCATACACCATCTGCTCACGTGCCTCAATATCGTGACCGTTCTTCACTGTGCGAGCCAGGTTAGCAAAGATTAACTCAACCGCAGCCAGTGCTGTGGCATCCGTTACCGGATACGCACCGGGAGTAACTAATGCTTCAATAGCGTGCGTTAATGCGTCCATACCTGTAGCCGCTGTCAGATCAGCCGGTTTATCGATCATGAGCTCAGGATCATTCACAGAGATGGTCGCAAGGCTGTTCTTGTCAACCATCACCATCTTCACTTTACGTTCTTCATCGGTAATAACATAGTTAACCGTCACTTCACTGGAAGTACCTGCTGTAGTGTTAATAGCAACAATCGGGAGAGATCTAGATTTGGATTGGTGGACGCCTTCATATTCCGTAATATGACCACCGTTTGTAGCAATAATGCCGATTGCTTTGGCTGTATCCTGTGGCGAGCCACCGCCGATGGAAATGATGTAGTCACAATCATTTGCCTTCAAGAACGCAACACCGTCATGTACATTTTTGCAGGTAGGATTCGGTTTCACATCATCATAGATGACATACTGGATGTCTATCTTATCTAGAACTGCCAAAAGTTTACCCGCAATACCGCTCTTAACGAGGAATTTATCTGTTACAACCAGTGCCTTATTTAAATTCAGTTCCTGAATGTAAAGACCGATATCCTGTAAACAACCTTTGCCCATGATGTTGATTGACGGAACATAATACACATGAGTACTCATTTTTACCATCCTCCTGATTTTATTCTAACTAGTCGCCTATTCAAGCTGTATCTCTGTGAATCTTCGAAACAAATCCATATATGGTCTCAGGTTCGCCTCTGTTTGTCATGCGCTTTGTTAGCAGATTTTTATAAGATTATCGTAACCTCATAAATCTTTATTGTAAACAATATAATGATTATTTATGTTGTTTTATTTTGTTTTATGTCTGTTGTGTGAAAGGTTAAAATACGGGATATAGGTTGTTCATAGACAAATCAAAGAAGCTGATATCGTTTCGTGATTAATATCAGCTTCTTTGAAATAGTTTTCCTTCGTAAAACCCTTCTAATCTATCGGTTGGATTGTAAATTGATAGTTATATAAGACTGGAATCTCAATCAGATTCTTCAATGCATATATCTATGAATTCATACAGGCTTTTCGCTTCAATAGAGCGCATTCCCCAATCGTGCCAACAATATAGTACTTGCCCTGCAACTCCAACTTCAGATGGATCTGTATCAAGACACAAGTAATCTCCACCGCCGTTGTCTGCAATTGGAATCCACTTAGAATTCCAAAGAAAAGGCTTGATTTCAAATCCACTACTCAATTCTAAATCATCCGGCTCAAATTCTTCCTGTAAAAACAACCAATTATCTATAATCTGGGAGATCGGAGATAGCGTTAGATTTCTGATAAAAGAATGCCCCCCCACTTTCCAATTCTGCCCGTTATGTATTCTATAGAAACTTTTCATTTCTTCGGGAAGTGTGACGTTAAGCATGCTCTCGATTAGCTGGAAATCTTCATCTTTTGCACTAGGTTGTAGATTTAATGATTCTTTGAAATCCTCTTTCTGACTCGTTCCTTTCTCGATAATACGCTGCCATAGCGACTCCGCACGGTTTATCATTTCTTATCCTCCAATTATTCGTCAAGTAAATAGAATGAGATTCCTTGAATACCCATAGATAGTCTACCCTCTAAAATATCTTTTTCAAATAGGGAATTTTTCTGATTATGAAATGGCTAATTAAGAAACTAATTACAACTCCCAGGACGATGACTATAATAAATTTGAAGTATGCAGATACAGGTAGAGATTCAACGATATATTGTAAACTAACAACAACAGGCACATGAAAAATATAGATAGAAAAAGCATTCGATGACAGCAATTGCAACGTTTTATTAGTCTTATTGGCTTTTAGTTGAAACAAGAATATAAGCCCAATACATAAGCCTGAACATAAGAATGTTTCAGTCATGGAATACCCCAGACTTCCCCAATTCAACCCACCCGTTTTAATAGAATTCAAATTACCTGTATATAGAAATAATGCAATGATTACCCCCACTAAGAGCCACGTCATTCCAACAACTTTAGGGATTTTAGTAAACCAGTTATTTCTAGCTGCAACAATACCGACCATGAAGAAACACATATATTGTGGAACATGAGCAAATTCAGTTTGAATAATTCCTAGAAATCCGATCCAAGCACTGATAGGATATTGAATGCGAACTACAAAAGTTAACAAGCCTACAATAAGGGTGAAGAGTATGATGACGAGTTGAGTTGGAAATGGTTTGTGAACGTATTGATTTTGATTTTTTTGATTTTTCCAGATTAGCGTCTGAATAATGGCGTAAAGTACACTATAAATCAATAGATGTTCGAGAAACCACAAGTGACCAAAGTGAATCACTGGCCATGAAAAGGGTATTAACAATACAAATCCGATAACTAGTGGAATTCCCAATCGAATCAATCGCTCTCTGATGAAAGGACCCAGACCTTTCTTCTCGAGAGAAGCTGGCACAAAATAAGCTGAAATCAGAAA
Organism: Paenibacillus sp. DS2015; assembly: GCF_050433705.1. Taxonomy (NCBI): domain Bacteria; kingdom Bacillati; phylum Bacillota; class Bacilli; order Caryophanales; family Paenibacillaceae; genus Paenibacillus; species Paenibacillus sp. DS2015. Next base: position 113,998 of record NZ_JBNPWS010000010.1, read on the forward strand.
GAATAGACTCATAAAAAAAGCCGCATTCACAGCAAAAAATGCTCCAAAGTAGGCTGAGTCACTTGTTGTGAAATACCACCACCACCCCCCACCTGAATAGGGTTGACCCGCATGATGAGCGATGACAAGAATGATTAAAAATACTTTTAAATTGTCTAAATAAAATAGTCTCTTTCTTGTATCTATCAAGATTAATATCTCCTCCATTTTTCAATCAAGATCTTCCTGGGTTACTACTTTTCTATCACTATGTCTACTATGTATTGTTGTGTTCCTCGAGCGGATGTAGCATTACAATATTAATCTTGTACAACTCCAATTCTTCGAGCTGTATTTATTGATTTCTTTCCAGCCTCTTCTTTTTAATTCTTTGTAAATAAATAGATTGATAAATCCATGTCCGACTAGAGCCACCACACCATCCTCGGCAGTTCTTATAAGTCTATTGCTAGCAATGATCGCTCTGTTCTTAACTTCTTCTATTGTTTCATAATCTTGAATTAATCCACCATACCAACATAATCCTGTCACAATCGTCCACCATCTAGTATTTAATCTTATGCCCTTCAAGTTAGGAGGTCTAAAGTACACTTCATTGAAAATTTCATCTTGAGTTTCATTCATTCCTGCTCTTAATAAAGTTAAAGAATGGTATGCTCTAAATAATGTACTTGTAAACAGATAATCCGCTCTTTGGATGTGATTATTTGCTTCTAAAAATTTATTGCACTCTGACTCTACTACCCCTAATTTATCGTATTCCTTCTTCCAATTCGTATAATCATGAATATCTTGATTAGGAATATTTGAACGCTCAGATCTTCCATGTCTTATCAATATGATCTCCATATCATTTCCCCTTATTTACTTCTTCGGAAATCAAACTCACATCTTTATTGATTCAAGAAATAGATTACTTTGTTTAATTCGATATATACCATAATATCCCTCCATTGTCACATAAAAAAAGGAGAGCACCCTATATAGGGTGCCTGTCCCAAGGCTTCCAACACTTTCATTTGAACAATAAATACTAGATTTCAGTTCCTTCGTATTTCGCATTTCATTTAACAATGCTACCCATTTCCATTTTTAGTATCTGATCTGCCTTATCAAAGTATCGATCATCATGTGTGATGGCAATGACACACTTTCCTCTTCTCTTCAAATCTGGCAGTATAACATCATAGAAATAGTGTCTAAACTCGGGATCCTGATCCGCAGCCCATTCATCCAAGATACAAATTGGACGATCCTCCAAATAACTTAACATAAGCGCCAAGCGCTTTCTTTGCCCTGTTGATAGTTTAACTGTGCTTAGTACCCCATCTTTCACGCTAACCTTTTCACTTAATTGCAGCAATGCTAACAATTCATTTATTTCTTGTTCCTTGTTCTCGAAATCAATTCCATATAATTTGTCGAATAGATACACATCGCTAAATACTACTGAAACCATATCTCGAATAGCACCCGCCTCAACCTTCTCGTTGTTAACCCAAATCTCTCCGCCATCTGGAATATAAAGTCCCGATAACAATTTAATGAGTGTAGTTTTGCCGCTACCATTACCACCCGTAATGAATGTGACTTCTCCAGCACTAAATCGGCAATCTATAGGACCTACAGCGAAACACAACCCTTCATCCATAATATATTGATAAGTAACGTCTCTCAATTCTATTTGTTGTACCTTTATTTTTTCTACTTCTCCTACTTCTTCCCCTATTCCCGCACATGCTTCTTTACTCGTCTCCAATTGTTTATTCAACTCTTGAATACGCTGCCAGGCAATACGAATTTGCATAAGCTCAGGTATAGCATTCAACGTGCTTACAATTGGACCTGTCATGTAAAGGAATACAAACGCAAATCTTCTCACCGTATCAAGCTCCAAAGTTGATACCACAATCGGAAATACAAAAACAACCATCCCGATCACACCGACGAACAATAACTCTCCAATAATACTTACATTGGTGAAATTCACTTCCGCCTTAACACGATAATGACGGTACGAATCACAGTTCTCTACCATCTCATCCTTAAATTGCTTTCGTCTTTTGCGGTGCAAGGTCAGCTCTTTAAATCCATACACAAGGTCAGTAATATACTTAAAAAATATATTTTGGATGTCCCGGGAGCGCTCCCATAGCTGGTTCGATTTTTTGCCAATATACATATAAAATCCTGCTGTAATTAGGATAGCTACGACAGATAAGATTAATCCAATCCAGCTCAGATAACCCAGATAAATAAAGCAGAATAAGACGGTTAACACGTTCGTTACAACGGCCAGGATCAACCCTACGAAACGATTAATTCGCTCGGTATCATTATTTAATCCCGCTAATATTTTGCCGCCATCTATTTCTTCAATATTCTCATATGAACTCTCCAAAAGATTATGAATGAGATCAATTCTCTTATCAAAAATAATTTGATTAGAAATTTTGATCAGCTTGGTCATAATGATTTTTTGAGAAACGATATATATGAGGATACTCAGTGCAAAATACAAACCAATGCGTTCCTTACCCCCACCAAACAAAGCTTCGTTAATCAGAAAAATAATAGATGCATTTCCTAAACCACTCGTTATGCTAAGAACGAGTAAAAACCCATAAGGGATTTCCTTAGGCTTAGGATATAACCAGATTAACAGTACATTTCCATAAATCAATAATATAACTAAGGCCAGCGAATACATCGCAACCATGATGCTAGCGGGCGCCCACACCTGAATAAAGTGAATTGGCAACCCTTGAAAGAGCGTGTTTGTGACGATATAACTAAGGGTATACAAGAACACTCCCATAAAAAGGACGGAACAAGCGATTACAAACAACGCCTTAGCGCCCACTTGGAGTCTACTTCGTTTTTTTCGATAGATTTGTCGTATCGTTCTACTAGCGAAATATAGCAATACGACCACAATTAGAATGCAGACAATCACGATGATTGACGCAAGAGAATCCATCTCCGTATATTGATCTGACTGTATGAGCTTCGGTTCTTCCCCTTTCATTAATGCTGCGATACCATTGGCGATTGAACCTGTATAAGCTGAATTCAGATTTGCTAATACTGCAATACCCATACCTGCATCTGGACTTAACAAGATGGAAGAGGAATAATTAGGATTATTGCCATCATGAGAAATGAGCTGAGCACCGTCTACCCTGAAAAATCCCCAACCGAAACGATAAGCTCCGCTACTTTGATGGGACTGTTCAATAATCGCAGACAGTTCGTCGTGCTTCTTGAGCCCTAATTGGTACTGTAACCAACTCGCCATATCCGTGCCGTTCGAAATAATATATCCGGCAGGTTTATTTCCCCTGTAGATCGGAGCCTCATAGACCCTTGATTTAAAGAACGCCCTCTTGTAGCCTTGGGCTAAATTACGCTTGGCCTCTTCGTGGAACAAGTAGGTATTGTTCATACCTAAAGGTGATAGAATCTGTTCTTGCATATAGTCCTCATAGGGTACGCCTGCCACGGTCTGCACAATTAAACCTAGAATATCGTAATTGATTGTTGCATATTCGAATTGTAACCCTGGCCGATAAGCGAGTTCCGTGCCTACCAATGTTTGAACCGTTTGTAAGAGCGCATTCTCAGAGTCCGATGGAGGAATGTTCGCAATTGACTTAAAGGGTATACCACTCTTATGCTGGATTACTTGCTCAATCGTAACGCGAGCGGTTTGTCCGTTAACCTTCATTTTCAGCCAGGGCACATATTGTGTGATGTCATCATCCAGCTTCAGCAAACCTTCATTTTCCAACTTTAGAATCGCCAGCCCTGTAAATGCCTTGCTGTTTGAAGCTAGCTCAAACAACGTCTGTTTCGTTACAGCTTCACCCTTGTCCACATCAGCATTTCCGTATCCTTGCTGATATACAGCATTCCCCTTTACAAGCGTTAAAGATAAGCCAGGAATATCACTTGATTCCAACGCCTGTTCTATAAACGCATCAATGCTCTGTAGTAAGCTAGAATCTAGGGCATCACTCTGCGTCTGATCAACAACTTTCCCCGCTTCTGCTTCCATTTCTAATGTGTTAACATTTAGCGTTCCTAACAGCATGATCGTAACAACAATCGCTATAAGTACAATGCGATAAGAGCGTGTTCCGTTCAAATTATTGACCTCCAATTTCATCAACCATAGATGTTACTGCCGGAAAGAGGGACTGAACATGTGTGAAATATTTCCTAAGTCCATCGTGTATTTCCTTTAGTTCTACTTCTATATCAGCTAAATACGACGCCTGTTGTTCCTCTAAGATCATTATGCTATCGGATGACATTCTCTCCAGTGTGGGAATAAGATCCTGCAGGAAGAGAATCGAATGATCATCATTTTGATAGCCTTCGTGAAGATCAACAATTAAATCATGAATAAATAAAAGCCTATATTTCCATGCATTAAACATCTCGCTTAAGAATGGACCAAGAGCAAGCTCATACTCGCCTCTATTAGAGAAATCTCTGATCGTTTGCATCAAATGCGATATCGCATCCAGCCCTACAATTAAAGTGTATTGCTCTTCTTCCTCCTGAACTTCAGTTCTATAAGAGTGCAGATAAATATCCAGATTCCTTCTCAACAGCGCGGTTGCATACTTCAGCATGTCAAGTTGCTGCAACTTGTCCGTGTTGATTTCAATCACCTGATGGGGGACGACCGTTTTTTGCGCAGGGTGATCGATAAATGCCATTTTTCCAATCCCTGCAAACGACTTCTTGAACTCCTCCTTCTTAATAGCTCCGAAATAATTGAACGAACTGTCGTATACGATACATTCATGCTCCGTCATATCGACCAGCACATAAATATGAGACCTGCCGATTCCTAAATCTTCATCGCTTCGGTTCAATATTTCCAGCCATTCCTCCTTGGGTGTGTAGTAATCATGCGAATATGGCAAATAATACGTCGTTCCGTTTACAATCACGACTTCATTCTTGACCAGCTTCTCAGCGCACCATTCTAACGCTTCGTCTTCCACATCAAAACTAATCGAGCTGAAAGACACATTCAGGTCAGCAAAAAAGGACGGAAGTTCGAGCATTTCATCGAGATGGGGCTGCGAGGAGTGATATACGATTCGATCCTCGATGTGATTATTGTAATATTTGTAGAACAGTAGCCCATCTCCCCTAGAATTGGTAATTAAGCTTTTTGGAAATCGTAGGTTTTGCTCATAATTAAGCTTTTCCATGACTGCACCGATCGAACATGGATAATAGTACGGATACTCCTCAGGCCGAAGGAATTCTTTATTGTATTTTCTATGCTGGCTATCAAGGCTCTCTGTAGTTGCTGCTGTTTGTCCTTGCGAAGGGATGACCTTTAAGACATGCTCCGAAAGTTCATGGATTGTTCTATATTTCATCATATGTTTCAAGGAAAGTGGAAGATTATTCTGCCTTGCTTGCTCCACCGCTTGAATCGCCTTGAGAGAATGTCCCCCAAGCTCGAAGAAAGGGTCATGTACACCGATCTTCTCCACACCGAGAATGTCTTGCCATATCTGGACCAACGTTTCTTCAGCCGCATTTCTTGGACCCTCGTACACAGTAGTACCTTGCAGTACTAACTGCCCATCGGGTTTAGGTAGCGCATGACGGTCAATTTTCCCATTAAAGGTTAATGGCAGTTTCTCCAATGGCATGAAATAGGTTGGGATCATGTACTCAGGCAAGCCTCTACCCAGATAGGCCCGCAGCTCGGTTGGTGAGAGCAATTCATTCTTATAGGTGACGACATATGCACATAACACCTTCTGCCCATACGTTTCTTCGTGGGCAAGGATAACAGCCTCTCGAATTCGATCATGATCAAGAAGCTTCGATTCTATTTCGCCAATCTCGATGCGATGCCCGCGAACCTTCACTTGTTGATCACTGCGCCCAACATATTCAATCCTTCCGTCGGGGAGCCATCGCGCTAAATCTCCGGTTCTATACATCCTCTCACCAAGGATAAATGGATGGCTAATAAACTTCTCAGCGGTTAGCTCTGGTAATTGGAGGTAGCCTCTGCCTACGGCAACACCAGATACACATAACTCACCTACGATACCGATGGGCAGTAATTGAAGCTCTGGACTCACAATATAAACCTTTGTATTATGGATCGGTTTACCAATGGGAGGAATCTCCTCTATCGTCTGCTCTGGGACTATAGTATGGGTTGTAATGACATGAGTTTCCGATGGACCATAATGGTTGTGCAGCCTTATTCCGCTCTCTTTGAGATAAGTTTGTAATGCATCTCCGATGATAAGCTGTTCTCCTGCGGTAATGATGTGGGACACCGAAGGTAGAGAGGGTGTAGACGAATCTCCAAATATAAACTTCAGATAAGATGTAGATAATAGTACAACTTGAATTTGCCGTTCGTTGATATATTCCAGCAACCTACTCTTACTCATCTTGATCTCTTGACTGACAATATGTAGCTCACCACCCGCAAGCAGTGTCGAGAATATTTCCTGATAACATACATCAAAACTCATGCTTGTGCTTTGCAATACTTTTTGATGGAATGGGATATTTGCTTTCTCAATTTGGAAATTGATCAGATTGACCAAATTCCGGTGTTCAAGCATAACGCCTTTCGGCTTACCTGTTGTCCCCGATGTATAAATAACATACAACAAATGCTCCGGACCGCTTATTGCTTCTATATTGCTACCGTTACCCGAAAGAACGAAAGAGGTATTCATCTCTATCACTTCCCCCTGAAACCGGGCTGGAACTTTATAAACTAACTCTGTGGTTGTCAAAAGGAACCGTGTTGCACAATTTTCAAGCATGAACTGAATCCGTTCATCAGGATACAAGGGGTCTACAGGCACAAAAGCTCCGCCAGCTTTTAAGATCGCGATCACCCCGATGATCATTTCCAGAGATCGTTCAACGATTATCCCAACCATCGTGTCTGCTTCTACACCTTTGGTGCGTAGCATTCTAGCCAACTGGTTCGCTCTTTCATTTAATTGCCTGTACGTCAATCGTTCTTCCTCGAATTTAACAGCTACTCGATCCGGTATTCTATCCACCATGTCTTCAAACCATCCGTGGATCGTTTGTTCCCTCTGATAGTCCGCAGCTGTGTCATTGAACTGCTCAAGCAATTGCTGCCGCTCGTCATTTGATAACAGCTCCAGCTCAGATAACTTGTTCTCGGGTGCTTGCACGATATGCGTAAGTAACTGCTTGAAATGATGTATGATCCGCTCTGCCGTTTCAGGGGTAAACAATTGTGTTGCATACTCAAGCTCCAGCTCTATCGTTTCACTCTCTATCACTTGCAACGTCAGGTCAAATTTGGACATCCGATTCTCATATGGATAAGGCGTAATACTCAGGTCAGAGATGGCCTGATACTTCCCCCCTTGTTCGATGTTTTGCATAACAAATAGTACATCAAACACCGGATTACGGCTAAGGTCTCGTGGCAGATGAAGTTGCTCGACTAATTGTTCAAATGGATATTCCTGATGCTCATACGCCTGTAGCGAATCCTCCCTCACTTCCCGCAAAAATACGAGGAACGTTTTCTCCCCTTCAGGTCTGCTACGCATCGCCAAAGTATTGACGAACATACCCAGCATACTACCGAGGTCCGCATGTGGCCTGCCGGCAATAGGAACGCCAACGATCACATCCTCTTGGCCACTGTATTTGGATATTAGCACTTGGTATGCCGCTAGCAGCGCCATACTTAAAGTGACTCCTTCTCTGGCGCAGAATTGCTTCAACTCCTGGGTCAATTTCCGCTCCAGCTTAAGCCCGACGCGATCTCCTTCAAAGCTCTGTAGTACCGGACGCAAATAGTCCGTCGGCAGATTCAGCACGGGCAACTCGCCCCCAAGTTGCTGCAACCAGTACGTTTCCTGCTGCTTCATCCGCTCCCCTTGAAGCTGCTGACCTTGCCATGCCGCATAGTCCTTGTATTGAATACGTAGCGGCAGTAGCTCTTCTCTCCGGTACAACTGTAGCCATTCCCGCACAAACAGATCCATCGACACGCCGTCCGAGATGATATGGTGCATATCTACAAGTAGGATGGCTTCTTCATGAGAAATAGCGATTAACCCTACACGTAATAGCGGCGCCTGACTCAGGTCAAACGGACGAATAAATCTCGAAATTTGCGCCCGAACAGCACGCTCTTTACTCTCTGCAGCGTTTCCTTGGGTCTCTTGACTTTCCTCTCCTGATACCCAACTACCAAGTTCCATCTCCTCGATTTCAAAAGATACACTCGGGTGCACGTGCTGTACCGGCTCGCCCTTCACGATCGCAAATGAAGTACGCAGTGCATCATGTCGTCGTGTCATCTGGATAAAAGCCGTCGCGAGCCGCGTCTTATCCCAATTTCCTTTTAAACTGAAAATGCCTGACATGTTGTAGCTCGTAAACAACCCTTCGAGCTGCTCTAGCACGTATATTCTCTTTTGCGCTGACGATACCAGATAGTATGCTTGCTGGGGTACCGGCTCAATTGAGCTGTAAGCACTGCGTTCCATGCCACCCATATGCTCAGCCATCGCCTCCAGGGTAGAATAAGTAAACAGATCGCGCAATGGAATGTCCACCTTCAACTCTTTATGAATGCGGGCGGCCAAGCTCATCGCTTTCAAAGAATGACCCCCTAGCTCAAAGAAGTCGTCATGAATACCGACTCGTTCTACCCCCAGGATATCCTGCCAAATACTGGCGAGCGTTTCCTCTCGCTTGTCCCGCGGCGCGGCATATACAGCATTGGTGCTCCAGTGTTCCTGCGGACTGGGCAGCGCCTTGCGGTCAATCTTTCCATTGGAGGTTAACGGTAACCGCTCAATCGGAACGAACGCCGAAGGAATCATGTACTCTGGCAGGCTTTGAGCTAGGTATGCCTTAAGCTCCGTATGGGTCAGCGGATCTTGTCCTTGCCATGCAATATACGCACACAACGCCTTGTGACCATCGCCGTCGTCGTAGGCGATAACGGCGCACTCTTGAACTTTCATGTGCGCGAGCAACTTCGCTTCTATTTCCCCGATTTCAATCCGATGGCCGCGAATTTTCACCTGTTGATCCATTCGGCCGATATAATCCAGCATGCCGTTAGGTAGCCAGCGAGCGAGATCGCCAGTACGATACATCCGCTCTCCAACGACAAACGGATTGACTATGAACTTTTCTGCGGTCAGATCAAGCTGATTTACGTATCCTCGAGCCAGTCCATCACCAGCAATACATAGCTCACCTGCTACTCCGATAGGCTGAAGCTGGTCATGAGCATCTACGATATACACCTGTGTATTCGCTATCGGTGAGCCGATATACACTTCTTCATTCTGAAACTCATACACCGTGGACCAAATCGTGGATTCCGTAGGTCCATACATGTTATACAGCTGTGCCTCAGTTGTATTCTTTATGTCTTTGATTAGCTCCCTTGTGCTTGCTTCCCCACCAATCAATATTTTCTTCAGTTGTACAAGCCAAGTCTGATCATCTTTCTGAATGATCATTTGCAAACGTGAAGGGGTCGTCTGAATAACATCAACGTTGTTTCTTTCTACAAGATCTTGTAAACGCAGCTCTAGGGCTTCCTGTTCGCTAGCGATGACCACTTTCATTCCGTAGCAAAGTGGCAAATACAACTCAAGCGCAAATATATCAAAGGATAACGTAGTCAAGGATAAAAAGCTGTTGTCTGAGTCAACCCCTAATCTCTCCTTCATTCCTTGTAAAAAGTTTATGACGGAGCGATGTTCGATCATCACACCTTTCGGGTTCCCTGTTGAACCGGACGTATAAATGACATAGGCCAAATGCTTCGACCCATTCAATGGACCCAAGTTGGTCGCTTCTGCCTCATTCCATTCCGATTCCCTGTTCGCAACATCTATCGCTTCCCCTGTAAACCTTACCTTGTCAAGTAAGTGGGCTTGCGTAAGCAGCAGCTTAGCTTGACTATCCTCCAGCATATACTGAATACGTTCCTCAGGATATGCTGGATCAATAGGCACATACGCTCCGCCAGACTTCAGAATAGCCATGAGACCAATGACCATCTCAATCGATCGATCAACCATGATCCCTATCAACTGATCCGCTTGAACCCCCTTAGAGCACAGCGCTCGCGCAAGCCGATTGGCCCGTTTGTTCAGCTCACAATAGGTAAGTTCTTCTCCACCACTAATGACGGCCACGTGATTTGGCGTTCGTTCAACCTGCTCCTCGAAGAGCTGATGAATCGTTTGCTCCCGTGGGTAGTCGGCAAAAGTCTGGTTGAACTCGTATTGTAGGTTATTAGTCATTTCAGCGGGTAACAGCACGGTCTTAGTCACTTGACTCGAGCCGTGTTCAGTCATTTCCTGCAGCGACCTGATGAAGTAACCCAATAATTGTTGTACCGTTTCTTCCTTCATCTGTTTATAGCTTATCGTACAGCTGAGTTGATCATTTGCCGATGATATCGCGAAATCAAGCCACGTATTCGTATTTTCGTACCCATTCACATTTAGTAATGGCTGTACATCAGCCTGTTGATCAACTTGGTTATATATATGAAAGTCAGTAAAGTTAAAATAGGTATCGAACAGCGGATTATCGAATCCTACGGATGCTTTGTGCTCCAGACTATTCACAATGTCAAACAGGGGCAATCTTCCATATAGCTTTAATTCCGTCAGTTTCTTGTCTATTTGCATCACAAAGGTTTCCCATGTGAGTGACTTATCCAGCTTAAAACGAAAAGGAATCGTATTTAAAAAACAGCCTAACACTTTGTCCCCGTCTTTCATTAACGGTCGATTGTTTTCAATCAATCCTACGAGAATATCACTCTCATAGGTCAACATATTCGCCATGCTAACATACGCCGTAAAGCAGATCGCTTTGATTGAAATTTGAAGCTTGCTTGCGAGCTGTTTAACCTCATCCTGCAATGAGCTATCAAGCGTATAATGGATTGTTGTCAGCTGTTCATGATCAAGCTTGTCTATCGGAAGTTCCAATCGTTTATAGTCTTCCAGATCCTGTTTCCAATAAGAAGAAACTGCAACATTTTCCTTCAGTACCATTTGATCAATAATATAATCTTTATAAGAGCACTCAAGCGTTTCTGGTACATATGCTGCATTTTCTTTTAGCCTGAGATATGTGTTGACTAGCTCGGTAATAAACGATGCTGCGCTCCACCCATCCAGAATGGCATGGTGAAATATCCAGCAAAATGCGATATGCTCATGACCCAGGTAATACAGCTTAGCTCTCCACAAAGGGGCAGCATCCATGGGGAAAGGATGATTAAGATCCTCGCTTAGAGACTTTTGTAATAGCATTTCCTGTTCTTCCTTGCTGCTCTGTCTCAGATCTGCCTCCTCAACCTGAAGGTCTACCGTTCGATGAACGAGTTGAACGCCTACATCGCTCAGATCGAAATGAAAGCTGGTTCTTAAAATGGAATGCTTCTGTACTAACAGCTCCAGTGCCCTTTGAAAAAGGGATAGCTGAAATTCAGGTTCCTTTAGTTGATACACGAACTGCTCGTGATACATGGATTGATGACTGTGCTTTAATGAATAAAAGGCCATCCCCTGTTGAATATCACTCATTGGATAAATATCTTCGATTTGATGCTCGGCTATTTTAACCATGTAGTCCCCTCCAATAGCTCCTGTTTGAACTTATCCAGTTTATTTTTCACCTCATTAATTTGTTGAACATCCTCCATGCTGTTCGTTTGTGTTCTCTTATCCGCAATGATTTGTGATAAAGACATAATGTTAGGGGCGACATATAAGTCCATTAAGGCGATATCCACATGAAACATGTTTCGAATCGTGTCTATTAGCCGAATCGCTTTTATCGAATCTCCACCAAGATTGAAGTAATTATCTGTAATTCCCATATGCTCAATGCCCAGAACTTGCTTCCAAACCTCGATCAATTGGACCTCCATCTCATTTCGAGGCGCGTAATACGATTCAAGCTCAAGATGTTCCTGTGGCCTAGGTAGCGCGGCCCGATCCAATTTACCACTTAGATTTAATGGCATTTCCTCCAAAAGGACAATAAAGCTAGGTATCATATGAGCAGGCAGCTGATGTGCTAGTTGTAACCTTATTTCTGCCGTATTGATCTCGCTACTTGCCGTTACATATGCGCATAGATAGGATTCCTCATCATTTCTCGCTACCACAACAGCCTCTTTAATGGTGACAAGCTGCTGTAATTGAAACTCAATTTCTCCCAACTCAATTCGATACCCGCGTATTTTCACCTGATGATCCAATCTTCCTAAATACTCGATATTCCCATCCGGCAACCATCTTGCGACGTCTCCCGTTCGATACATGATTTCTCCAGGTTTAAATGGATTCGGCACGAACCTTTCTTGCGTCAGTTCAGGTCGGTTCAAGTACCCTCTGGCAAGACCTGCACCGGAAATATATAACTCTCCCGCAACCTGCAGTGGAACCAATTGCCGATGTTTGTTCAGGATATATAATTGAATATTATCGATAGGTCTGCCTATCGGGATGCTGTGGTGATTCGACTTGCGATCTCCGCAATCAAAGTATGAGACATCGACTGTCGCTTCTGTCGGCCCATATAAATTAATTAATTTCGTCCCATTACTTGCCGTTAATACATGGTGAAAGTGCTCAACAAGTTGCACACCTAATGCTTCCCCACTTGAAAACACATGCCTTACGGAGGAGAGTTGGTGAGCCTCCTGCAGAGACTCGGTATGTTCGACAAATCCCTGCAACATGGACGGGACAAAATGCAAAGTGGTTACCTTGTGCTTGGCGATTGCTCTCACGATCTGTTGGGGCTCTTTTTCCTTACGAGGTGGAAGCAAACATAGCTGTGCCCCCGCTATCGCCCACCAAAACAACTCCCATACAGACACATCAAAGCTGAATGACGTTTTTTGTAAAATGACATCAGCTGCATGTAATGGATACTTTTTTTGCATCCATTGGATACGATTAATGACGGATTGGTGCTCAATCATGACGCCTTTTGGTGTACCAGTTGAGCCAGAGGTATACATGACGTACGCTAAACGGCTAGAGGTTGAGGCAGATATCAGATTACTGCTAACACCTTGAGCGAGTTCAACATCTTGGATGCGAATGATTTCTCCTCTTGCTACTTCCAATTGGACCTCCTCTAGATGACTCAACACAAAGGCAGTTCCAGAATCCTCCAACATGTACTGGATACGCTGTGGCGGGTACTCCGGATCAATGGGTAGGTATGCACCACCAGCCTTTAATATCGCCATAATCCCGACGATCATTTCCAGTGAACGCTCAGCCATAATCCCGACAATTGTATCCGCTTCTACACCCTTGTCCCGCAGTATTCTAGCCAGACGGTTCGCTCTTTCATTTAATTGTCTGTATGTCAGCCACTCTTCCTCCAGTACAACTGCCACTCGGTCAGGTGTTCTTTCTACCTGCTCCTCAAACAACCCATGTATCGTCTTCTCCTTCGAATAATCCGCTATCGTGTCATTGAACTGTTCGAGCAATTGCTGCCTCTCTTCTCCCGACAGTAACTCTATTTCCTCCAACTTGCTCGCCGGTGTTTGCACGATTTGTTCGAGTAACCATTTGTAGTGCTGCATGATCCGTTCCGCCGTCTGCGATGCAAACAATTGGGTCGCATACTCCAGTTCTAACTGTATCGTTTCTCTCTCTATTGCCTGAAGTGTAAGATCTAACTTGGACATCTGGTTCTCATACGGATATGGGGAAATATTCAGCTCGGTTATGTCTTCCATTTTTCCCGCTTCTCCGGTGTTTTGCATGACAAACAGCACGTCAAACACAGGGTTGCGACTAAGATCTCGTGGCAGTTGAAGCTGCTCGACTACTTTCTCAAATGGATAGTCCTGATGCACATAAGCTTGTAGTGCGTTCTCCTTCACTTCCCTCAAAAAATCCATGAACGTTTTGTCACCCTCAGGTCTGCTACGCATCGCCAAAGTATTGACAAACATACCTAACATATCACTTAGATCCGCATGTGGCCTGCCCGCAATGGGAACGCCGACGATGACATCCTCCTGACCGCTATATTTGGCGAGCAACACTTGGTATGCCGCCAACAGCACCATACTTAACGTGACGCCCTCTCTAGCGCAAATCTGTCTCAGCTCATCCGTCAACTCCCGCTCCAGCTCGATCCTGACACGGCCTCCTTCAAAGCTTTGCAGTGTCGGACGCGGATAGTCCGTTGGCATATTTAGCACTGGCAGCTCACCCCACAGTTGCTTCAACCAGTAAGCTTCCTGCTGCTTCATTCGCTCTCCTTGAAGCTGCTCACGCTGCCATACCGCATAGTCTCTGTATTGAATACGTTGCGGCAGTAGCTCTTCTCCACGGTATAGCTGCACCCACTCCTGCACAAACAGCTCCATCGACACTCCATCCGAGATAATATGATGCATGTCAACAAGCAGGATCGCTTCTTCTCCAGAAAGATGGAGCAGCCCCACTCGCATGAGTGGCGCTTGACTTAGGTCAAACGGACGGATAAAACGCTTAATATGTGACTGAATGTCTTGCTGGCGGCTCTCTGTGGCCGTTCCTTGATCCACATCGTTCCAACCTTCCTCCGGTTCACCATATGCACGCTCTGGATCAGGTTCTAGATTCAGCTTTGGCTCTGTCTTCTCATCAACCAGCTCCGACATCAAATCTATTTCCTCTATCGTAAATGGAACGCTCGGATGTACATGCTGTATCGGCTCGCCATTCACAAGCGCAAACGAGGTGCGTAGTACGTCATGACGTTGAATCATCCGTTCGAAGGCCGCTGTAAATCGAGCATTGTCCCGAACTCCACTCAGATGAAAGGCGCTGGACATATTGTAGCTCGTAAACAGCCCTTCAAGTTGTTCAAGCACATACACTCGCTTCTGCGCGGACGATACCGGATAATGTGATTGCTCTGGTAACGTTTCTATTGAGCTATACACGCTAATTTCCAACTTGCCTATATGAGCTGCCATTGCCTCGAGTGTTGAATATGCAAACAAATCGCGCAGTGGAACATCCACATTCATCTCTTTATGAATACGGGCGGCCAGACTCATCGCTTTCAAGGAATGGCCCCCCAGCTCAAAGAAGTTGTCATAAATGCCTATCCGCTCTACACGGAGAATGTCCTGCCAGATGTGGACTAGCGCCTCTTCTCGCTTATCCCGCGGAGCGGCATATGTCACTCCGGTATTCCTCCCTCCTTGTGGGCTGGGCAGCGCCTTGTGATCAAGCTTTCCATTGGGCGTTAACGGTAACCGATCCATCGATACGAACGTCGAGGGAATCATATACTCCGGTAGGCTTCGAGCTAAATAGGTCCGGAGCTCAACTGAAGTCAGCGGATCTTGCCCTTGCCAAGCAACATACGCGCAAAGCGCCTTGTGACCGTTGCCTTCATCGAAGGCGATGACGGCAGTCTCTTGAACTTTCCCATGTGCGAGCAGCTTCGCTTCAATCTCACCGGTTTCAATCCGATAGCCGCGAATTTTTACCTGCTGGTCGTTTCGTCCGATATAACTTAGGTTTCCACCTGGCATCCAGCGAGCAAGATCGCCAGTGCGGTACATTCGCTCGCCAACGACAAACGGATTGTCTGTGAACTTTGCCGCGGTCAACTCAGATCGATTCATGTATCCACGAGTTAATCCATCACCGCCAATACATAACTCTCCAATTGCTCCTATAGGTAGAAGCTGGTTGTACTTGCCTACAATGTAGCACTGCACATTTGGCAGTGGACGACCTATCGGGATGTACGATTCCTGACGATCATGCTCTACACTATCCGCTTGGGCAACAACAGCTTCACGCTGCTGCTGTTCCTGCTGGAAGTCCACTCGATTAACCGGATATATTACCGCATCCACACAAGTTTCAGTCGGTCCATACACATTCCAAATCGTCAAATTCGGCTCGGGAAAGACATCCCACAGGGTGTTGACCACATGACGCGATAAGGATTCTCCACCGATCAGGAGGTGCTTGAGCCGACTTATACCCGCTGGTTCTGCTCCTTTGATGGTCTGTTGTGCGGTCAAAAAAGCAAGATGGCTCGGTGTACCATCACACACATGAATACCATGCTCTCTCATATAAGCCATAAATGTATCTGGCTCTTTTCTACATGTATCTGGTAAAACATGCAGAGTGTGCCCGAACAACAAGGCGCTTCCAATTTGCTGCACTGAGGCATCAAACACATAGGAGGCCAACAACGCTACCTGCAAATGATCAGAGGTATTCCCGTATATTTCACGCTGTAAGCCGTTAACCAAATTCATTACTTGAGCATGCTCAATCAGGACGCCCTTCGGTTCACCTGTCGAGCCGGAGGTATAAATGACATAAGCCAGATCAAGAACCCCATTAAGCGATTCAGGGTTCGAACAACTCTGCAGGAACAATGCTTCATCATCAATAAGGAGCTCTTCCATTTCCCCATCACAAGATAAGCGCCCGGATAAATGGCTCTGCGTTACGATCAGCAGTGCCTGACTGTCGTGCAGCATGAACTGAATTCGCTCGATTGGATCATCCGGATGGATGGGCAAATATGCGCCGCCCGCCTTGACGATGGCCAGCAAACCTACAATCATGTCCAAGGAACGCTCTGTCATCAGACCTACCACTATATTCGCCTTCACGCCCTTGGCGCGTAGAACATGCGCCAGCTGGTTTGCTCGTTCGTTAAGCTCTTGATAGTTGAACTGTCTGTTATCCCATACCACTGCAGTGCGTTCAGGAGTGAGCTCCACCTGCTCCTCAAATCGGTGTTGGATCGTTTGGTGCTTGGAATACGTTTGCCGGGCAGCGTTGAATGCGATGAGCTGTTCCTGCCTTTCTTCGAGTGTAACAACTTGAATATCATGAATAAGTAAGTTCGGAATATTTACAACTTGAGCGACTATTTGCCGCAGATGGTCCTCAATTCGACTTATCCTCAATGGATCGTATACCTGAGCATTAAATACGAGCTTAACCTCCAGCTCTTCGCCCGGCACAACCAACACATTGAAGTCATAGCTTGTTTGTTCGAACACTTCGGCGTCCATCATCGTGAATCTATCTCCCGACGCTTGTCCTGCCTCCACAATTTGTTGTGCAACAGGATAGTTCTCAAACACAACAATATGCTGGAACAAATTCTGCTTTAACAAACTCATCCCTTGAATTTCAGCCAGAGAGTAATAATCATAGGTGCCTGATTGTAGAGCCTGCTCCTGCACCTGCTTCACTAACGCGGCAAAGGTCGTATTGTGATCACTTTGGATACGTACTGGGATCGTATTAATAAATAAACCTACCATCGTTTCGATACCCGCTAACTCCATGGGTCTCCCCGAAACAACGCTACCGAATAGGACATCGTCCGTCCCATTATAGGCTTGCAACAGGATGCCCCAAATCGTTTGAAACACCACATTCAACGTGACTTGTTGTTGTTGAGCAAGCAGGAGGAGATGCGTTGTTTCCTTGGTACCCAGGGTGAAAGCAACCTCTTGTTTTATATAAGATGCACCCGTGTTTGGTTGCCTTTCCGTGAAATAAGGGATTGTCGCCGTCTGCTCATACCCTGCAATATAACCAGCCCAATAATTCACCGCCGCTTCGTCATCTTGGTTTTGTAGCCAATTCACATAATCGCTGAAAGGGTTAACAGCCGGCAAATGAACCTTTTTCCCTTGAATGAGAGATTGATATATGTGCAGAAAATCATTCATGATAATCGACATGCACCATCCATCCATCAGAATATGATGATGCGTCCAAATCACTTTATAGCTTTGCGCCTCTGTTTTTAATACCGATACTCGGAGTAAGATATCCTTCGATAAATTGAATCCTTTTGTTCGTTCCTTTTGTTTGCGTTCACGAACGATCTCAAGCTTTTCTGATTCAGAATAGCTTAATAGGTCCTCGAAAGGCACCGCCAGTTTTCTTTCTTTGAGGACAACCTGCATGTTTCGCGACAGTTTTTTGTACTTAAAAACTGTTCTTAGCACCTCATACCGTTCGATGAGAAGATTTACGCTATCTTCAAACCGTTGCAGGTCCACATGTCCGTGCAAGGTGAACACAAACTGCTCTATATAAGCCTCGGCATTGTCCCCTTTTACATAAAAGTAGAGCATTCCTTCCTGCATATTGGTTAAAGGATATATTTTATGAATGTCTTGTTTCTTCATTATCTATCTCCTCCAAGCCCGTCTATTCTTCCAACAGAAGCTCCAATTCATCTAAGTCCATTTGAATGCCGTAGTCACTCGGAGTAAGTTCCGCATCTTCTTTGCCCACACAATGAATGACCACTTCCTGCAAGCTTTGCTCCATATACACCACGAGCCTCTGCATCGTGGCATCATCGTACTCGTAACTGTTATATTTCAACTCCATTGTTAACTGTCCTGAAGCGACGATTGCCGACACATCTAAAGCGTAGAACATTGCAGCTAGCGGACTTACGGTTTCTCCCACAGATATTGAGGAAGCAGCAAACGTATTCCGCTCGATATCCTGATCCATTTGCCCCAGGTAGTTAAACAGAATTTCCGGTTGTCTGTCCGATCCGAAATGGTTCCCTATATATTTGAGTATCCCGTAACCGATCCCTTTGTTAGGTACCCTGCGTAACGTTTCCTTCACCTGTTTAAGAGTGACGGATAGTGACTCATTATCATGTGCAACGAGGTTAACCGGATACAAGCTTGTAAACCAACCTACCGTCCGGTTAATATCCACGCGTTCTAACACTTCTTCGCGACCATGACCCTCTACATGCAAACTAATCTGAGATAGACCCGTCCATCGCTGTATGGCAATGGCTAATGAAGCCAATAGCAAATCATTGATTTCTGTCCGATAAGCCCGATGGGATTTTTTCAACAGCTGATCTGTCAGCTCAGCATTCCATGTGACAGATTTCTTGCGCTGATCGGCCAGGAACCTGCGCTCGATCCAATGATCTTTCGGCAGAACGGGAGCGGCCGACTGCATCGCTTCCTCCCAGTACTTCACTTCCTTCTTTAACATGTTACCCGCTGCGTATGCTCTCAGATTGTTTGACCAAGTCCGATAGGAATCCGTTTTGGCAGGGAACGTGATCTGTTCTCCTCTGCCCAACTGTTCATAACCTTGCGTTAGGTCTTCCAACACGATGCGCCATGAGACGCCATCCACAACCAGATGGTGGATGACAACAAGCAGGTGATCTCCACCTTGCGTCTGGAATAAGCCTAGCTTTACCAACGGTCCGTTATCCAGATGTATGCTCCTTTGTATACGCTCTGCATCATGCAGAATACGCGTTTCGAATTCGGACTCATCACTCAGATCAATAATGTCCAGCGTATACAGCTGTCCTTCTCCCACATTCCGGTACGCTTGCTCTACTTGTCCTTCCACCATGCGATAACGCATCCTTAACGCGTCATGATGTAAGACGATCCGCTCGAATACCGCACTTAACTTCTCCACATCGATGCCCTCGGGATGATGCAGCATAACGGCCTGATTATAATGAAAAGGCTCTTCTTTGTACCCTTGGAAAAACCAATCCTGTATCGGTGTAAGCGGTACATTACCTGTCACAGGACCCTGCTCCACCGGTTGGTAATCCTTCGCTTTCACATAGGTGCTTAACGTTTCAATGGTGGGATTACTGAACAAATCCTTCATTTCAAACGTAAACTCATAGCTACTTAGACGAGATGCTACTTGAATGGCCTTGATAGAATCTCCGCCGAGCTCGAAAAAGTTATCGCGAATGCCGATACTTTGGACACCCAGCACTTCGCTCCATACGTGGACGAGTGCTTCCTCGATCTCATTTGTGGGTGCAGCATATTCCGTTTCGGTATGCAAACTTCCGTCAGGTAAAGGCAGTGCTTTACGGTCTATTTTTCCGTTGGACGTTATCGGGAATTGCTCGAGTTGGATAAAATAGGACGGAATCATATAGTTAGGCAATTGCTCTGATATAAAGGAACGAAGTCCACTGATCGTCAACTCTGCTGGATCACTTGCTACATAGTAGGCGTATAGGCCTCCTGGCTGACCCGGATTCTCCTCTCGTGCTACAACGATGGCTTCTTGAATGCAATCGTGCTGCAGTAATCTGGATTCGATCTCCCCTAACTCGATCCGGAAGCCCCTAATTTTCACTTGATGATCCATGCGACCGAAATATTCCATACTTCCATCAGGTAGCCATCTTGCTAAATCACCTGTACGATACATTCTTTCTCCAGGGCTATTCGGATCGTCGATAAACTTCTCAGCAGTAAGTTCCGGTCTGTTCAAGTATCCTCGGGCAAGCCCATTGCCACTAATGTATAGCTCGCCCCCAACCCCAATCGGAACTTCATGCTGCTGATCATCCAGAATGTACGCTGCTAGTGTTGGAATAGGGCTTCCGATGTTGCTCTGATTCGATGCAATTTCTTGCTCACGAATCTCTTTGTAAGTAACATGCACGGTCGTCTCCGTAATGCCATACATATTAATAAGTTTGGTTTCAGGATATTTATTTCTCCACTTCTGCAGAAGAGCTGGCTTTAACGCTTCTCCACCAAAAATAACGTATTTCACCTTCAAATCATGATCTTCCACCGCATCCGCCCCGATGAGCTGATAAAAGGCAGTTGGTGTTTGATTCACAACCGTAACCTGTTGTTCTTTCAACAGCCGGACATACGCCGAAGGGTTTTGCGCTGTGCTTTTAGGAACCACTACTAACTTACCGCCATATAGCAAGGCACCGTACATTTCCCATACGGAGAAATCAAAGCAGTACGAATGGAACATCGTCCATACGTCACGACCCGAGAAATCAAATTGAAATTGATCGTTGTGTAACAAGCGAATCACATTATGATGCTCGATCATTACCCCTTTGGGTGTACCTGTTGAGCCTGAGGTATAGATCACATAGGCTAAATCAGACGATTTATTCACAAGTGCTAAGTTTGAAACGTCCCCTCGATACAACCTAGCGTCGCTGATATTGATCATTTTTCCTGTAAACGCAGCATACTTGATGTCTTCCCCTTGAGTAAGAAGAATTGAACACTGGCTGTCTTGCAGCATGAATCGAACCCGCTCTTCCGGGTACTCTGTATCGATTGGCGCATAAGCTCCTCCTGCCTTTAAAATAGCCAGCAAGCCAATAATCATTTCCATGGAGCGGTCAACTATAATCCCTACGATGCTGTCAGAAGTCACACCCTGATCGCGCAGCACACGAGCCAGTTGATTAGCTTTCTCATTGAGCTCTCTATAGGTTAGTTGCTCAGCTTCATACACAACTGCGGTATGATACGGAGTACGAGTCGCTTGTTCTTCGAAGATTTCATGAATGATCTTCTGTTTAGGATAAGATACATGTCTCATCCTGTTGAACTGCAACAGTTGCTTCCTTTCAGCTTCAGTGATGAGCTGTAGCTCTTGGATTGTGCCTGATGATTGTTCTAATACTTGACGTATGATGTTTTTTACATGTTCGCCTATTCTGTTTATCGTATCCGCTTCATACACATTTGCGTTATATTCAAACCTAATTTCGAGTTGTTCACCGGGTATTATTTTTACAACCAAATCAAAATGCGTCTGCTCGAACACTTCAACGTCCTCAACTGAGATCTCACTGTCACGCCCCGGAACGGCTTTCATTAATTCCGCTTCAATCGGGTAATTTTCGTAAGCGACAATATGATGAATTAAATTCTGCTTCAACATCGTTAGTGCCTGTATGTCTGCTAAAGGATAATAATCATTACGTCCAGATTCCAGAGCTTGCTCCTGCACTTCTTTTAACAACTCCGTAAAGGTCATGTCAGGCCTACTCTGAATGCGTACTGGAATCGTATTAATAAATAACCCTACCATCGTTTCGATGCCTTTGATCTCCGCAGGTCTTCCTGAGACTACGCTACCAAACACAACATCGCTCGTCTGGTTATATTTCTGTAACACAATGCCCCAAATCGTTTGCAGCACCGTATACAAGGTAACTTGATTGCTTGCAGCCATACGTTGCAATTGTTCTGTAACCGCTTGTTCCAATTGAAAAGAGCTTTGTTGCTGGATATAATCTGCATCGCTACTGGATATTTTCCGTGGCAGGGTCACCTGCTGCTCGTACTCTTGCAAATATTCATCCCAGTAGGACATGGCCTCATCGCGGTCCTGATCTTCCAGCCAATTTATATAGTTTCCGTATGGAATAACAGGCTGTAGTTGCAACGGACTACCACTGACTAATGAATGGTAAATAGCTAGAAACTCACGCATTAAAATTGAAGTACACCAGCCATCCATCAACATGTGGTGGAAGCTCCAGATCAATTGGCTTGCGTCGTCTTCTGTCCGAATGAGCGTTATCTTAAGCAGATTGGTGTCTGCTACGTTAAAGCCTGTGTCCAAGTCCGCTTTGATGAAGGCTTTTATACGATCCGTTTTGTCCTGATCATTGAAGCGACGCACGTCAATTAATTTCATTTGACGGGTGTTTTCTTTTCGGACCACTTGAACAAACTCTTTCATGCGATCAAACACAAACTGTGTGCGCAGAATATCGTATCGATCTATTAGTAGATTTAGCGATTGTTCCAATACAACCTCATCAATACGTCCCCGTAGCTTCACTATATTTTGTTGGAAATAAGCTGCTGAATCCGGGTCCATGATGCTGTGAAACAGCATTCCTTGCTGCATCGGAGTCAGTGAATAGATAGCTTGAATGTTGAACCTACCTACAAGATTCTCTATATGCTCCAGCTCGACTATGTTGACTCGCCTCAATCCGTAATCACTCGGTGTATGTTCCGCAATTTCCTTGTCCACACAATGAATAACAACTTCTTGCAAGCTTTGCTCTATATATTTCGAGAGCTTCTGGATCGTGGCATCTTCGTATTCGTGACCATTATATTTAAGATCCATCGTTAACTGTCCTGATGTGACGATTGCCGATACATCTAAAGCGTAGAGCATTGGAGCTAGCGGACTTACCGTTTCACCAACAGGTATAGGGGAAGCAGCAAACATATTCCGCTCGATATCCTGATCCACTTGCCCCAGGTAGTTAAACAAGATTTCAGGTTGTCTATCTGATTCAAAATAGTTCCCTATATATTTGAGTATCCCGTAGCCGATCCCTTTGTTAGGTACCTTGCGTAGCGTTTCTTTGATCTGTTTGATGGTGGCGGACAATGACTCATTTTCTCTGGCAGTGAGGTGGACCGGATACTGACTTGTAAACCATCCTACCGTCCGGTTGATATCCACTCCAACCAGCACTTCCTCCCGACCGTGACCCTCTACATGCAAGCTGATCTGAGAGTGCCCTGCCCACCGCTGTATTGCAATGGCTAGTGAGGTCAGCAGCAAATCGTTGATTTCCGTATGAAAGGCCCGGTGGGATTTTCTCAACAGCTGATCTGTTGTCTCGATAGACCAAGTGATGGCCTGAGTGCGCTGATCGAACAGGATCCTGCGTTCGACATGATGATCCTTGGGCAGAGCAGGCGCGATTGAATGATCCGCTTCCTCCCAGTACTTCGCTTCCATCTTTAAGCTCTTGCCTGCTGCGTATGCTTTCAGATTGCTCGACCAAGTCTGGAAGGAATCGGTTTTAGCAGGGAAGGTGATCTGCACTCCTCGATTCAACTGTTCATAACCCCTCGTCAGGTCTTCCAACACGATACGCCATGAGACGCCGTCGACAACCAGATGATGGATCACAATAAGGAGATGATCTCCCGCTTGCGTCTGGAATAAGCCTAGTTTTACAAGCGGACCCTTCTCCAGTTGTATGCTCCGTTGCAGACGTTCCGCGTTATGCAAAATAAGCGTTTCGACATCTGACTCTTCCCTGAGATCAATAACGTCCAGCGTATACAGCTCTCCTTCTCCCTCATTCCAGTAGACTTGCTCCACTTGTCCTTCCACCCTACGATAACGCATCCTTAGCGCGTCGTGATGCAAGACAATACGCTCGAATACCAGGCTTAACTTCACCGGGTCGATGCCCTCAGGATGTTGCAGCATAACCGCTTGGTTAAAATGAAACGGTTCCTCCTTGTACCCTTGGAAAAACCATTCCTGAATGGGTGTTAGCAGAACGGGTCCATTTACAAGGCCCTGCTCCACCAGCTTGTTATCCTTCGTTTTCACATAATCACTTAACATTTCAATGGTCGGATTGCTGAACAAATCCTTCATTTCAAATGTAAGCTCATAACTGCTTAGACGGGTGGCAACTTGGATGGCCTTGATGGAATCTCCGCTAAGCTCGAAGAAATTGTCTCGAATGCCGAGTTTTTGCACACCAAGCACTTCACTCCATACGTTAATGAGTGTTTCCTCGATCCGGTTTCTAGGCGCAACGTATTCTGTTCCTGTGTGCAGCTTGCCGTCTGGCAAAGGTAGCGCTTGACGATCAATCTTTCCATTAGACGTTAATGGGAACTGCTCCAGCGGGATAAAATAGGACGGGATCATATAATTTGGCAACTGTTCAGATACAAATGAACGAAGCTTAGCGATGGATAGCTCGGCCGTCTGGATAGCGACATAGTAGGCGCATAGCACTGGTTGTCCCAGCTTTTCCTCCTGAGCCATTACAACAGCTTTTTGAATATGTTCATGTTGCAGCAATCTCGATTCGATTTCTCCTAGCTCAATACGGAAGCCCCGAATCTTCACTTGATGGTCCATGCGCCCCAAATATTCCACGCTTCCATCAGCTACCCATCTCGCTAAATCACCTGTACGGTACAGTCTTTCTCCAGCGATAAACGGATGGTTGATGAACTTCTCCGCAGTCAGATCCGGCCTGTTCAGATAACCCCGAGCAAGCCCGTCGCCACTAATACATAACTCGCCTGGTATGCCAACAGCCTGAAGCTGTAATTTATCGTTCATAATATAAAGTTGTGTATTATGGATCGGCTTGCCTATTATTGCCCCTGCGGTATCCTTCATATTTCTTAAAAAGCTCGTGACGACACTATTTTCAGTTGGACCGTATTCGTTGATCAGTTCAAGCCGCGCATTTAGTTGCTTCGTTAGACGGATAAGCTCTGCTGATGCCTTTTCTCCCGCAAGTGTCACCTTTTGGATAAAGCGAGCTTCGTCTTCGGTTAAGCATTCCAGAACGGCCGCATACAAGCTCGGCACACATATGAAATGATGAATTTGATAGCTGATAATCGCTTTCCTAATTTGAACAGGATCTTTAGCCGAGTCTTCACTCAACAAAATGACTGTTGCACCTGAAATAAGCGGTGTGAACAAGCTTGTTACAAACCCATCAAACGAGTATGAAAATAGCTGAAGCACATTTTTTTCATTCAGCTCATATTGCTGCTTCCGCCACCATAAGGCATTCACCACACCTTGATGCTCCACCAGTACACCCTTAGGTTTCCCTGTCGTTCCCGATGTGTAAATAATATAAGCAAGGTTGTTGGATTGCCTTGAAGGAGGAGCATTCTTCACATCGGCTTCATCTACGGCATATAACTCAGGAGCATTCAGATCAAATATAGCTCCAGCAAAATGAAGAGATTCATGATCAGATAGCGAAGTGACAAGATGCCTTGTCCCTGTATCCTCTAGCATGTATTGTATGCGCTCCTGCGGATATTCTGGATCAATAGGTACGTACGCTCCACCAGCCTTTAAAATCGCTATGATACCGAGGATCATTCCCAATGAACGCTCCGTCATAATCCCGACGATCGTGTCTGCTTCCACGCCCTTGGACCGTAGTATTCTAGCCAGCCTATTCGCTCTTTCGTTCAATTCCCTATACGTCAGCCGTTCTTCCTCAAGCACAACCGCTACTCGGTCCGGTGTTCTCTCCGCCTGCTCCTCAAACAATCCGTGTATCGTTTGCTCCCTCGGATAATCCACCGTCGTGTCATTGAACTGCACCAATAATTGCTGTCGTTCTTTCGATGACAATAACTCCAGCTCCAATAGCTTTCGCTTCGGCGATTTCACGATCTGCTCAAGCAATTGGCTGTAGTGCTGGATGATCCGTTGCGCTGTCGCTGGGGCAAATAATTGGGTCGCATACTCCAGCTCTAACTCTATGTTTTCCATCTCCGTCGCTTGCAACGAAAGGTCGAATTTGGACATCCTGTTCTGAAACGGATACTTGGAAATGTTCAGGTCAGAGATCTCCTGCAACATGTCCCCTTCTCGTGTGTTTTGCATGACAAACAGCACGTCAAACACGGGATTTCGACTAAGGTCTCTTGGCAGATGAAGCTGTTCGACCACTTGCTCAAACGGATAGTCCTGATGTTCATATGCCTGCAGCGCCTGCTCCTTCACTTCCTGTAAAAACGCCAGAAACGTCTTATCCCCATCGGGTCTGCTACGTATCGCCAAGGTGTTGACGAACATGCCCATCACGCCACCAAGATCAGCATGCGATCTACCCGCAATCGGGATGCCTACAATCACGTCTTCCTGGCTACTGTATTTGGACAGCAGTACCTGATATGCCGCCAGCAGCACCATGGTCAAGGTGACACCTTCTCTTGTGCAAAGTTGCTTCAGTTCCCCAGTCAGCGTCTGCCCCAGATCCAACCGAACACGGTCTCCTTCGAAACTTTGCAGCGCTGGACGAAGATAGTCCGTCGGCATATTCAGTACCGGTAGTTCTCCACCCAACTGCCTTAGCCAGTAGGCCTCCTGCTGCTTCATTCGCTCACCTTGAAGCTGCTGATGTTGCCATGCCGCATAGTCCTTATATTGAATACTCAGTGGTGGGAGTTCTTCTTCGCGGTATAGCTTC
The DNA here is from genome assembly GCF_050433705.1 of Paenibacillus sp. DS2015. Taxonomy (NCBI): domain Bacteria; kingdom Bacillati; phylum Bacillota; class Bacilli; order Caryophanales; family Paenibacillaceae; genus Paenibacillus; species Paenibacillus sp. DS2015. The sequence continues at coordinate 140,881 of NZ_JBNPWS010000010.1, forward strand.
ACCCACTCCCGCACGAACAAGTCCATCGACACGCCGTCCGAGATGATATGGTGCATATCTACAAGCAGAATTGCTTCTTCTCCGGAGTCATAGATCAATCCCACGCGTATTAGCGGTGCCTGACTTAGATCAAACGGACGAATAAACCGCGCGATATAGGCTTGAATAGTTCGCTCGCGCTTCGCTGCGGACATCATCGGTCCATCGTTATCGTTATCTACGGCGAAACGTCCCGATGCCCCACTAAGACCGATAACCTCTTGCTTGGAATTCAACTCAAGTTCCATGCTATCCATCGCTATTTCCTCAATTTCAAACGGAACGCTTGGAAGCACGAGTTGCACAGGCTCACCATCCACAATCACAAATGAGGTGCGTAGAGCGTCATGACGTTGAATTAACTGATTAAAAGCCAATGTAAACTTTGTCTTGTCCCAAACTCCGCTTAGACGAAAGACACCAGACATGTTATAGCTCGTATGCAATTGTTCAAGCTGTTCCAGCACGAACAGTCTTTTTTGCGCGGACGATACGGGATAATACGCTTGCTCGCGCACCACCTCGATCGGGCTGTATGCACTGCTTTCCAATCGTCCCATGTGCCCAGCCATCGCTTCCAGCGTAGGATGTACAAACAGATCATGCAGTGGGACCTCTATGTTCAGCTCTTTATGAATGCGGGCAGCGAGACTCATCGCCTTCAAAGAATGGCCACCAAGCTCAAAGAAGTTATCATAAATACCGATCCGCTCAACTCGGAGAATGTCCTGCCAGATTTGGGCAAGAGCCTCCTCCCGCTTGTCTCGTGGAGCAACAAACGTAGTGCTACCGCTCCATCGCTCTTGCGGAGTAGGTAGCGCCTTACGGTTAAGCTTTCCATTAGGCGTCAACGGAAGGCGCTCCATCGATATGAACGCGGATGGGACCATATACTCTGGTAGGTATCGAGCCAAATAGGTTCTTATCTCCGCAACGTTCAGTGGCTCCTGCCCTTGCGAGACGACATATGCGCACAACGCCTTTTGACCGTTGCCTTCATCAAATGCGATCACGGCGCTTTCTTTCACCTGCGGGTGCGAAAGTAGCTTCGCTTCGATCTCACCAGTTTCGATCCGATACCCTCTTATTTTCACTTGCTGATCGATTCGGCCCATGTACATCAGGATTCCCCCAGGTAGCCAGCGAGCAAGATCCCCTGTACGGTACATCCGTTCACCGAGAACAAACGGATTCGCTACGAACTTGAATGCAGTCAGTTCGGGTTGGTTCAAGTATCCACGAGCTAAACCCTCGCCACCAATACATAGCTCTCCAGCGACTCCAAACGGCTGTAGCTGGTTATTCGCGCCTACGATATAACAATTCACATGGGGTAGCGGACGACCAATCGGAATTGACAATTCCAGAAGTTCACGTTCATGCTCTGCACGGCCTACTTGGTCGATCATTGCTTCCTGTTGCCGCTGTTCCAGCTGAAAGTCCGTTCGATTGATCGAGTGATACGTCGCAACCACGCAGGTTTCTGTGGGTCCGTACGCATTCCAGATCTTTAAGTCCGGCTCAGGAAATGCCTGCCATAGAGCTTGTACGATGTGGCGGGACAAGGACTCTCCACCTACAATGAGATGTTTAAGCCTACTTGTTGCGGCTGGTTCTTCTCCATTGGCATTCTGCGCCCCAGCCCTCTCCTGCGCGGTCAGAAAAGCGAGATGGCTTGGCGTGCCGCCGCAGGCATCAATTCCGCGATCTCTTATATACGCCATAAACATCTCGGGGTCTTCTATGCATGTCTCTGATAAAATATGAAGCGTATGCCCAAACAATAGAGAGTTTCCTATTTGCTCCATGGAAGCATCAAATACGTAAGAGAACAGTAGTGCAATCTGTAACTGCTCGGTGGTGTTCGCAAATATTTCGCGTTGTGAACCAGCAACCATATTCATCACTTGAGCATGCTCGATCAGGACTCCCTTCGGTTGTCCCGTTGAGCCGGACGTATAGATGATATAGGCCAAATCCTGTGCCGCGTTTATTGGTTCTAGGTTCGTTCCGCTCTGTTGAGCTAATGCTTCATCGTCAATAAGAAGCACTTCCATTTCCCATTCACATGGCACAGTGTCGATCAAGTGGCTCTGCGTCATGATGAGTAACGCTTGGCTATCGCCCAACATGAACTGAATTCGTTCAATGGGATCATGCGGATTGATCGGTAAATATGCACCTCCCGCCTTAACAATGGCCAGCAAACCTACGAGCATTTCCAAGGAGCGCTCCGTCATGAGTCCAACTACCGTATTCGCCTGCACACCCCGAGCACGCAACACATATGCCAACTGATTTGCTCGTTCATTAAGTACCTGATAGCTGAGATGCCTGTTTCCGCATACGACGGCGGTTCTTTCGGGAGTACGTTCCGCCTGCTCCTCGAACAGACCATAGATCGTTTGGTGCTTCGGATACGTTTGCCGAGCGGCATTGAATTCAACGATTAGACACTGTCTTTCTTGGGGCGATAACAAATCCAGCTCGCAAATCTTTTTCATAGGTGTATCAACGGCTTGCTGCACAACATTTCTTACATGCTCAGCGATATAACGGATCGTCTCGGGTGAGAGAATTGTCTCATCATATTGAAAGTGAACCTCAATCTGGTCATGTGGAACTACGGCTAGCGTCAAGCCGTAGTTCGTTCTCTCCTTGACCGAAAAACCTATAGGCTGTAAACCTTTGATTTCCCGGAATAGCTTCAGATCGAGCGGGTAATTCTCAATAACGACAATACTATCGAACAGAGGATGGAGATGTCCGACCTCTCCATACTGCATAATGTCAGTAAGTGAAGCAGCATCGAACCCGCCTCGCTCTTTTAGTAATCTATCCACTTTTAAGTTAAGCGCTAACGAGCTATCCTCATCGCATCGCTGCACCCGCAATGGTACCGTATTGATAAACAAACCCACCATCGTCTCGATCTGTTTAATTTTCACATCTCGTCCTGAGACGGTGGTACCAAATACGACATCATCGCCGGTATTATAGGCTTGTAAGCAAATGGCCCACATACTGTAGAAGAAGGAGGCTAGCGATACTTTATGTTTCGATACATAGTTGTTGATTTGCTCATGTAACGTTTCTGAAAGAGTTATCGAATGTTGTTGTCCAGCGGTAGGTCGATCCTGTCGACGCATTATACCGGGCAGCACCGTCTTGGATTCAAGATCCGCAAGCTGTTCCTTCCAATATTGGCGATGTTTCGCTTTATCCCCGCTCTGAAGCCATTTGATGTACTCTTTATACGGTGTCTTTCTTTGGAGCTCTCCGATACCCCCTTCGTTTCGTTTGTTGTATAACTGAAACAACTCCTTGAGCAGAATACCATTGCTCCACCCGTCATATAGAATGTGATGATAGCTGATCATCATCTCGTGCAGATCTGTGCGAAAAGAAACTAATCGAATTCGAAAAGACACTTCCAGCAGGCTATGCGATTCCTGAACATCCTCCTGCTGAATTCGCTCCCACTCGAACTCTTTCTCCTTCTCTTGTAGCGAAGTCAAATCAATGTAACGGAAATCCACTATATTTGATTTCTTAATCATTTGAACAGGTTTTTCTAACCGTTCCCAGCGAAACACCGTTCTTAGGGCTGAATTTGTATCTGTGATCTGTTGCCATACTTCCCGAAATAACGCCGTGTTCACCTCACCCTGCAATTGCACAGTCAGTTGTTCAAAATAGGCATTACTAGCTGGGTTGTGTAAATAATGAAAGAGCATTCCTTCCTGCATCGGACTTAAGGATACGATATCTTCAATGTTATTTTTATCGATCTTTGCCATTGTTCATCACCTTCTTCTTTATCTTTAATGAACACGTATAGAATTATAAGAACAAGCTATCCAGGTCCTCTTGATTCATCTGTATCGTTTCAAAATCTGAAGGGGTAAAGTCGGCCCCATCCTTTTCACAGCAATGCTTAATGATCGTCTTTAAATTTTCTATATATGTGCTCAGAAGCCGGTTCATTGTCACCTCTTTATAAGCTAGCTGATTATAGTGAAATTGAACTCTCAGCGTGTTATTTACAAACATGCATATTACATCCAAGGTAGCTATTGCTGAATTTGACAAGGATACGTCTGGACCCGTTTTTATATCGGATATAGAAAACCAGTCGTTCTCGATTTCGTGATCAAATTGTCCCAAATAGTTAAATCGAACCTCTGCCCTTGTATTCGAATTCGAAGCTAACCGCTTATCCTGTCCGGTGTACTTTAACACCCCGTAACTTAAGCCCTGATGCGGAATCCCTCTCAATTTCTCTTTGATCTGCTTGATTTGTTCTGCAATTCCATGAGTGGGTGCAGCTAGCTTCACAGGATACATGGCCGTAAACCAACCTACTGTCCGCGAAACATCTATACTATGCAAATTCCGACCATGCCCCTCCAGTTCAATGACGAATGAAGTTTGCTCCGTCCACTGTTGGAGTGTTTGAAAGAGCGCTGTTAATAACACATCTAGAATATTCGTGTTGTATGCTTTATGAATGGAAACCCTTAGCTTTTTCGACCATTCAGGATCTAAATCATATTGTTCGTATACCACATTCTCCATTAACCAGTGTTCAGGCTCGAAATCAAGAGGTAATGCTTCCGTCAAAATCATTTCGTCGCTCCAATAAGTAAAACTTGAAGCAAACGTTTGCGCATAATTCGATAATTCCCCATACCACTCTGAAAGTGCCGCGGTTTTCTTCTTTAAGACGGGCTCCTGTCGCAAGGTCAAGCTCTCATAGATTTGAATAACATCCTCTAAAATAATTCTCCAGGAAACACCGTCGATAACGAGATGGTGTGCCGTTATGAACAGTTGCTGTTCTGTCCCGCTGAATTTCACCAAGGCCGCTTTCAGTAGTAAATCCGTCTCTATATGGAAGCTCGACTTTATTTCAGCACCCATCTGCTGCATGCTTTCCTGCTTCAGTTCCTTAGATAAGGAAGAGATATCGTATTTCAACAGCTTGAAAGGTGCAAAAGCATGACTTTCATTAAAAAATAAACAATGGCCTACGGGATCATAGTTCATTCGCAAGCCGTCGTGGTGCTGGACAACCTTTTCAAATGCCTGCTCCAGCAGTACTTCATCAAAGGGTTGCTTTAATTGTAGAAGAATAGATTGCTGATAGTAATGTGGATTGGCAAACTGTTGTTCAAAGAACCATTCTTCAATCGGAAATAGTTGTTTCACACCGCTGACGAGTCCTTGCTCATACTGATTTTGTTTAGTCGTGGTATGGACGACATCACTGATCTGACCGATCGTTTGATAGATTAATAGATCTCGTATATCCACTTCGTATCCGTATTCCTGAAGCCTAGAGCTGACTTGTATTGCTTTAATAGAGTCTCCTCCCATAGAATAAAAGTCATCCTCGATGCCTATATGTTCCACGCCAAGAACTTCCCTCCAGACCTCCACCATCGTCTGTTCCAGTTCTGTCTCAGCCTGTCTTTGCGTGTTCTGCAATTGGACGTTCATGGGTACGGGAGCGGGAAGAGCAGCCCTGTCAATTTTTCCATTGGCTGTTAAGGACAATTCTTGTACTTGCATGAAATATTGCGGTAGCATATACTCCGGTAAGTATTTTAATAGATAGGAACGTATATCTGACGACAGAACAGCTTCTTCCGACACAAAGTAAGCGCAAAGCGATTGTATACCCTGATGGTCGGTGGTATCGATAACGATACATTGCTGAATTCCAGGAAACGCTGATAGACAGGACTCGATTTCACCCAGCTCAATGCGGTACCCGCGAATCTTCACTTGTTGATCTCTACGGCCGACATACACCATATTTCCGTCTGGAAGCATTTTTGCCTGATCACCTGTAGTGTACATTCGTTCTGTCGTAGAAAAGGGATTAATTATAAACCTATCAGCACTGATTTCAGGCTGATTCAAGTATCCCCGAGCCACGCCGTCTCCGGAAATATATAGATCTCCGACAACGTGATAGGGAACAGGCTGCAAAGCTGAATCTAAAATATAAATTTTCACATTGTGCGCAGGTTTGCCGATGGGTACATACGCGGACCTATCCTTTTCCGCTGAATAACGGTAAATCATACATCCGACAACCGTTTCTGTCGGTCCGTATTCGTTGTAAATATCCACCTCGTGATCAAAGCGGCGAACAACCTCAGCAACCCATTGGGTATCCAGCTGTTCTCCCCCGACAATGATGCGTTTAATGTTCGAATGTCGTAGATCCATATTCGCAATCAACTTTAAATGAGACGGAGTGAGTTTCAGCACGGTCACTTCATTTTGCTGTATGACATCGTGAATAACGAGCTCCTTCTGCGATCCTGGGTAAATGACCACCTGATTGCCTGCAATGAGCGGCGTAAATATGGAAGTGACCGTTAAATCAAAAGCGATCGAGGAATATAGTGGAAATACAGCCTGTTCACCCTGTACATACATCTTGTTCGCCCACCAAATGTAATTGACTAGGCCTCGATGCTCAATCATCGTACCTTTGGGTTTTCCTGTAGAGCCCGAAGTATAAATTACATAGACCAAGTCGTCCGGATCATTCCGTGGCTTGGGATTACTCCGACCACGATCCTGATTGCCCTCCGGACTATCGTTCAATACAACATCTACATTTGATATCTCACCACTGAAATGAATCGCGCGTGTCAGTTCAGGTGTAGAGATGAGCAATTCTGCTCCGCTGTCTTCCAGCATGTATTGGATTCGTTCCTGTGGATACTCCGGATCGATGGGCAGATAAGCAGCACCTGATTTTAAAATTCCGTACAATACAATCATCATATCGATCGAGCGATGCATCAATAAGGCGATTATCCGATTACGCTTTGCTCCTTTCCGAATTAGTACGTGCGCAATATGATTAACCTGCTGATTGAACTGCTCGTAAGTCACCTGCCTATTTTCATACCGAATCGCTACGTTATTAGGCGTTCTTACGACCTGCTCTTCGAAAAGCTGAATGATTGTTTTATCTTTGGGGTAATCATGATGGGTAAGATTTGTTGTATATAGGATGTCGTTGCGTTCATCCTGCGATAGCATCTGAAATTGCGAGATCCGGATTGTGGGATGAGCTATGATTTCATGCAATAAGTTCACATAGTGGCGCAGCATGATGCGCATGGTGTCCTTTTTGAATAGACATGTACGATATTCAAGCTCCAGATCCAGTCCAGCATCCGATTCATATCCAAACAACGTCAGTTCAAACTTTGAGGTTTTGTTGTGGTATTCAAGAGGAGTCAGTTCAAACTCATGGGTTTGGGGTACAAACGTTTTCATATTTTGCATCACAAATGTCGTATTATAAAGTTGATGGTGTCGATCACTCTTTTGCCAATCGTCCATCCATTGTTCAATCGGATGATCCTGATACTCAAATGCTTCTAAAAAGTTGTCTTTTACCTCCTGCAGAAATTGGGTGAAGGTGTGATCTCCGACAGGGCTGCTTCGTAATGGTACGGTGTTCACGAACATCCCGATCAAATGTTCCATCTCTGACCTCGATCTACCTGCCAGCGAGGTACCTATGACAACATCGTTCTGCTGCGTGTACTTGTTTAGTAAAATGTAAAAAACACTTAGACAGATCATATACAGACTCGTATTCTGCTGAATCGCCAATTGCCTCAACTGATCGACGAGCTTCGGCTCGATGGGCACCTTCACGGTATCACCACGGTAATCCACATCCGCTGTTCTTGGGTAACTCGTAGGTAGATCCAGCATTTGATGACCACCCACAAGCTGGCGGGTCCAGAACTGCTGACTCCTATCATGGTGCTCTATTAGCTCCATTTGCTCTGTTTGCCATACGGCTACATCCTTAAATTGAAGCTCGTTAGGTGCTAGTTCCTGTTGATCATAAATCCGAGTCCAATCCATCATGAGATTCGGGATGGATACACCGTCAGCAATGAGATGGTGAACGTCGATGATAAGCATACTTTCACGATCAGAAAGGTCCAACAATCCAACTCGTAGCAATGGAGGTCTAGATAAATCAAAAATGGCTGTAAATTGTTCGATAATCGCTGGTTCAGACGCCCCATCTTCCATCATTTCGATGTGGAATGACACTTCGTCATTAATCATTTGAACAGGTTGACCGTCTCTCATCTCGAATCCCGTTCGGAATACATCATGTCGCTTGATTAGCTTCTGAAATGAAGCTTCAAGCTTTTCTTTATTGATCTTCCCTTTTACCCTGAAGGCATTTACAATATTGTACGTTTTATCCTGGTATATTTGATGATGTGCATAAATCTTCTGTTGTCCCACAAGGGTAGGATACCAATGCTGTTCCTCTGCTCTAGATATAACGGAAGGATGAAATGCTTCTAATGTAGAGATATAGCTTGCCATACTAGAAATGGTAGGGTACTCATAAACATGCTTCAGTAACAATTGTACATGAAGGCGGCTCTGAACCTCAGAGACTAGAAGGGCGGCTTTTAAAGAATTGCCTCCATGTTCAAAAAAGTGATCCTCCATGCTTCGAGCATCCTTACTCAGTGCACAATTCCATATCTGAACGAGCTCTGCTTCAATTTCGTTAGCTGGTTCTAACTTGATGTTATGAAGCTGCTCCACGGATAACTGCTGTAATGTAGAAATGATATCTTCAAACTCGCGATTCTCATATCGATCTCTCAGGGCATATCGTTGAGGTTTTCCGCTTGTCGTTTTTGGGATCGATCGGACCGGTATCACTTCTTTCAGCTCAATACCTAACCCCCGATTAATCATTGATTTTAATTGTGAAGATCGAGGAACCAGCTCGTCCAACTTTTTTCTCCAGACGATAAATAACAATACATCCTCTGTCATCGTATCTTTATTGTAAACACCGCATGCTGCGAGCTTTCCTAGTTCCATACCAGCCACTTGTGCGGCCATACGTTCAATATCATGAGGATATACATTGATCCCATTCATAAAAATAATGTCTTTCGCTCTTCCTGTCACAATCAATCGGCCGTTGCGCATAAAACCTAAATCTCCGGTATTAAGCCAGCCTTCAGAATTGATTGCGTTCAGGGTAGCTTCTGCATCGTTATAATAACAGGACGTAACATTGTTTCCTTTGATCTGGATATAGCCAATATGAAGCTCGTCCATAACCTGACCATTCTCATAGCAAATGCGAAGTGAATCTGGTTCGATTGCATAACCAACATCCACAAAGGTAGCAACTTCTGGGTACGCTTGTTTCTGCATTTCCTGAATCTGTTGGCCCACTAACATCTGCTTACGGTCAATATGAACCGTTGCGATCGTCTCGTGAATGGGGGGGAACGTAACAGCGAGACCAGCTTCGGCTAATCCATATACTGGATACATGCTGTCCCGACGGAGGCCGTAGTGCTCCATTTGATCTATGAATTTCTCAATTAATTCAGCAGAAATAGGCTCAGCACCATTGAAGATTAGCCTCACGCTGGATAGATTCCAATGGGTTAGATTATGCTCTTTCAGATGTTGAAGTATATAATGATAGCCAAAATTGGGAGAGGATAAAAGGGTTGCTTGATGCTCACTTGCTTTGTCAAACCATACTAGAGGACGTGTAATAAATAAGGAAGTTGGCATTAACAATTGCTGGATATCAGCTACCAATGGAACAAGATGATTCCCAATGAGCCCCATGTCGTGTGTCAATGGCATCCAGCTTAGAATCGAGTCGCGATCATCAATTTGAGAGCATCGAATGATTGCTTTTATATTGGTGATAACGTTTGCATGAGTTAAAACTACTCCTTTGGGTTCGCCGGTAGATCCTGAAGAAAACTGAATAAAGGCTACTTGATCTGCATGAGCAGGACATAACGTTCCGTATTCATTATCCGCTAACGTGTCGTCCAAGAGAATAGTACGAGCCTTCATTTGTTGAAAAGAGCCTGCTTTCATCTCTGTAGATGCGTATTTTTGAAGTAAATCCCATCTTTGTTGTGTCGTAATCAGACAAGGTTGCCGCAACTTTCCCCAAACTTTTACGAATTTGAGTTTATGCTCATCATACTCGCCCACGGAAATAGGAACAGGAATGATGCCTCCAAGTAGACAGGCCCAAAAGACCGTGATAAAGCTACGATTGTCTTCGATTTGAAAAACCGCTTCCTCTCCGGGTTCTATACCGGCATCTTGCAGTCTTTTTAATAATTTCATAGAGTTATCAAATAAAGCTTCATACGAGACGAACTGTTCCTTGTCCCTACCAGAAATAAATAGAATTCCTTTACTACTGTGGCTTCGATCCTGTAACAGAGCACTTAATGTGTACATCCTCAGCACCTCTCCATCGTTAACATACTGAACGGTAAGATTTAGCGACCTAAATATACCACCGATTCCACTAATTGTGAAGTTGCTACAAGAATGTAATGGCATTTTTCCTTAGAATTCTCTACCAAACTGATCTTCAAAAAAAACTCTTATATGTCCTTCAAATTCAGGATTATTCTTGTAATATATCTTATTCATTTGATGGGGTCCAAATCCAAATATCTTGTCATCTCCGTTTATTAAACTTATGCCAAATATAAATCCAGTTCGCCCTTCTTGATTTTCATCGGGTGTTAATTCTATATCTTTGATTAATTTTATCCAGCTTTGAATTTCGGCTTGGTTTTTAATGATTTTCCTTTCACCTGAAGATCCATCTAGTAATTCAATTTTATTTACTTCTAAGATATCCCCGGGATAGGCTTCAGACAATGTGATTTGTTTTAAGATTATAGGTTCAGTTTGAGCTTGACAACCTGTTATACACAAGAGCAAAAATATCACAAATAAGGATTTCTTCATGCTGAGCCCCACCTTTCCTTGATATCAAAGCACGAAATAACTGATGTCAGACTTAACCGTAGATAAATATTTCCCATAAAATGTTTTTGAATGTCCTGCACGGTATTTCTCCATTCAGCTAACGTTCGAGTATTCAAAAAACAACCCAGCCTTAGATAGTTCTCATCTTAGGTTGGGTTGCGTGTTGTCCGTGCTTATTCCATTAATATACATCTAAGAACATAGTGGAGATAGCCCCGTTGCATAAATAAATGATACTTTCAACGACGGGCTCTTGAGCTCACATTCACTAGCTTTTCATCAGAAATCTTTTACTCAAAGCACTTCAGCAGTGCCAAAGCCTCTTCATGCTCAGGTTCGACAACCAGCGCTTCGCGTGTGTATTCCAGAGCCTCTTCTTCCAGCCCCAGCTCGTAACAGCATATAGCCAAACAGTATAAGACAGTTGGTACAGGCTCATCTTCATCTGCGTGTACGGATATTTCCAGGAAGAGCTTCGCATCCTCGTACATGTCCATCTCGAACAGTAATAGTCCGGCGTCCAGTGCTAAATCATAGCGTTGTTCCATCTCATAGTAGGATGACCACATGATGTTTATGCCTCTATGGATGTCCAATATTTCTTCATCGCTGGCCTCGGATAGTAGGCTCGAGATGCGTTTCCCGCTCTGGATGAATAACTCTGCATCATATCCGCCTAAACGCCAAAAGGCCAAAATTTGCTGTAACCCCATGGTGTCAGATTGCTGGTCAACCCATTCCTTCATACTAAAGAAATCATCCGGTCCAAAACGTTCGATAAACCGCCGGTAAGCCAACCTGGTGTTAGCATAACTCATCGGTATTTGTAGCATGAATATACAGCCAACATTTATATTTTTATAATGATGCGTGGTGAAGAGGGTCTGTGCACCTTTTTGCTCAAATACATGTTGAATCGCATGATAGTTTGCCGTTAAAGAGAAGCTACCGTGATGAATTAACTCGGGTGGCTCCGCGAACTTCCAGTTATCCAGCCGGTGATCTCCTTTATCCGCGGTGAGCAACAGGAACCCAGCCTGTGACAGCTTATTCAGTCTCTCAAGGCATCTCAATCCAGCCACTGGAAACAGGATATGTGAATCCTCAAGCTCCTGCTGATAAAGCGCGATCAGATCGCGATATGGGTATGTTTCTTCTTCGTATTCGGATGCCCGGCGATGCTCGTAGCTCAGTGACATATTCTCCAGTGCTTCAGACGGATCAAGCAGTTCGAAATTCTCCGGAAACTCAATTAAAACATCGCATTCATAAATTCTGCCATCACCCACATAGATCAGTTCTTGTGGAATACTGTCAAAAAAATAATTAGCGACGATCAGTAGCGGTTGCTTCAGATCACCTGCCTGGATAGTCGTATCGGATACAACCAATTTCAGCTCCGTGTCATGCACGGCATCAAATCGTGCGAAATCCAGCATCCCATGCTGAATATAAGATTGCAAAGCGGGATGATTTCTCCAACCAACAACGTTTTTTAGCGCCAAATCAGTCATCACATAGCGAAAAGGGGGTAGCGTAATCCCCGCATAATCTCTCAACTCACACAGCTTATGCAATACATGAAATGCGAGGCGTCCTGCTCCCGCTCCAAGCTCCAGGATCATAACGGGTTCAGATATGTCGCCCTTTCCTGCCCGATCTTGAAGAAATCCAAAAATCATTTCCGCGTAGGATGTGGCAATCATGGGGTTACTCGTTATATATTGCGGTACCTGATCATTATTCCAAGCCTTCATTCCTTGCTCTTCAAAATAAGTCCGCTGCAAATCCCAAATAGGTGCTTCGCTGAAGCGGAAGCTCTGTTGTCTATTTTTTGCCATTCACTATAAACCTGCTCTCTGTGTCTCATTAGGGACAATCTTCTAACACGTGAAGGAAAAGTATACGTGCTTCAAACGACTGTCAACAAATAAATGCCTTATGAATCGTACCATATAAATTCCATGTACCCAAACCAATGGATGTTTAAATTCTACTGTTTTCTGATTTCATTATCAAAGATATTATTTCTTCTTCCCAAAGATATATCTTAGTTTATAGGTTCTTATTGTATTGTTCGTGTATTCAAAATCTTCTTGTAGTGTTCCAGTTTCAAAAATCACAGTATCTTTGAAATGATTTATTAAATCATCTTCATTAAAGAAATGTGATACCTTATCCTTTTTATATTCAAAGGTATTCTCTTCTATTTCAACGCCATTTCCGTATGAGGCATCCTCATTAGAAAAGCACGTAAAATAATATATTCCTTCCTCATCCAATAGTTCGATACATGTACGAACAAGACTCATTCGATCTAGTTTAGTGAATAAGTGAATAAGGTCATAACAATATACGGCATTATATTGCTTATCCCTGAGTGGTATTTCAAAAATAGATCCTTCAATAAAACAACTCCTATGATCCCATTGTCGTGCAAGTAAAACCGCTTCGGTTGAGAGTTCGATAGCATCGACTTGAAAAGTATCCGAAAGTATCTTAGTATTTCTACCATATCCTGCTCCAGGTACTAAAACGGTCTTAACATTATTCTTAGCAAAGAATCTCTTGGCGTCATACACGGTTTGACTTGGTTGTTCTCCCCAGATAAGGCCTTCACTAATAAATCTATTATTCCAATACTCTTTCATTGAATAACCTCTTTTATCTTTTATATTAAAAAGAAGGAACTTCAGCTAATATTCTGAAGATCCACGATATCTATATCCATTGCTCTTCATCAAACTCCATTGATAATGTTAGTATCTATATACATCAATGAATATAAAGCGGCTATTCCTATTATTGTCATATAGACTATTGAGAACAGTTTAGAGCGCTTCCAAGAATACAATAAAATGCAAACATTGCTAATGAGAAAGAGCGTGAGTACCTGTTCCATTGATAAGCTCGCTTCTACAGAGTAAAAATCGGCACGTCCTGGCATAGTTGTTTCATACACGGTTATACAATAGGTCCTAATTATTGTCACAAAGATTAGGGAGTATATACATGCTAATAAAAATGCGAACAAACTTGTCAGTAACTTTCTTTGATTAGAGCTTTGTCTTCGATTAGACTCTATTATTCTCATAATTAGCAATCTCCTGATCATACAAAACCGTAACGGAATTGGTGGTTCTATTCTTTTTATAACATATCTAACTGAATAATGACCAACCAACAAGCTTAATCACTTTCAATACGCTTATCTATCCATGATATCTTTTAATAATTGCTCTTTTTCTTGATCCGCCCCTTTATAAATATCTAAATAATCGAATATTTCAAAAGAAAAATCAACAAATGCACGTCCTTTAGCAGTAATCACATGTTCATCTCTGACTACTCGCTTATCCATGTAATTCTCACGTGGGAATGGATCCTCTACTCCTAGTTTATTTATTCTTTCAATAGAACAAGAAGTGGTGAAATTCCTTCTATTTAAAATACCAGATACCCCCAGGTATTGTGGACCGTTACATATTGCAGCTAACATCTTCTCTTCTTGATCAAGTTTAATAATGAGTTCCGTTAATTCTTTCCGTTGGCTTCGAATCGGTCCGCCAGGGATAATAAGTCCTTCAATATCTTCAAGTTCCATTGCTTCATAAACAGTCAAATTAGGTTTATAATGCAGTCCAGATTCGCTAGTTACGGGTTCATAATTATATCCTATGGATACTATCTCCTTTTTCCCAACATTCTTAATTTTATGTAACGCTAAGGTGATCTCAAAATCAGCAAAATCTTTTGAAATGAAACAAATAATCTTCCCCATTAATTACACCCCGTTTAATTTCTTCCATTTACGAATCTTAGAACGAAATGACTTGAACGGCGCAACTGAATTAATATGAATCCATTTGACCATCGTCCACCTCGGATTAGTACCTGTCCACTGTCGCACACCTTGTGTAAAAAGTTCTTCTTCATTCAATGAATCAATCCAATTCTGCCATTGTTCTTCTGTTTCTTTGAATAAAGATCTCAATTCGTTTAAAGAGTAGTGCGCATACGTCTGATAAGAGGATTGATACAGTCCGCCAAGTTGATTCCATTTATAGTTCGGAGCAGGCATAATTACGCTTTCACCAATTTTTTCATCCCTGTCCCATCCCATAACAAGATTCATCCAGCCAAGTTGATAGGCAATAATTTCTGCAGGCGTGCGATCTACCTCTGGTATACGTATGTCTTTTTGAGCATCATCAATTCCATCAAATTCAATATCTAGAGACAAATAGCCAATATGAATGGCACTTTTCAATGCATGTTTAGATTCATAATCTTGACTTGGCATAATATCCACTCCCTATAATTTCAATAATAATCTTATTTCCACCTCCTAAAAGGAAATCCTAAATTAGGCATAAGTAAAGGGCATACAGGAAATCCTAAATCCAGTAACTTCATGAATTAACAGACCGAGGAGGTTGGCTTATGGTAAAGTTTATCGTATTAGCAGTGTTACTGATTGTGACTGGCTGTTCTGGCAATAACAATATGACGCAAAAGCAAGTGACTCCTAAGCAAACACGGATTTCAAGTCATGCTCATACTGCTACACCAGACTCTGTCCTAACACAGGCATCATCAACAGCTACGTCTGAGGCAGGGAGATCCTCTATTACAACAAAAGAAGCACCAAATGGAATCACTTCGGATTTGTTGGATCTGATTCAAACACCGGCTGGAAATCCAGCAAATCAGACACCGACCGGAAATATCGAACAAAAAGAGCCTACAAATTCAACAGGACAAGCACAGGAAGCTAAAAAAGAAACTACGAATAATAATGATTCATCCCAATTCGGGCAGCAAGTTCTCGATCTAGTGAATCAAGAAAGGTCCAAAGCAGGATTAAGTTCCCTGAGTATGAGTGAGGAATTGTCAAAGATGGCTATGGTCAAGGCACAGGACATGTACAACAACAATTACTTTGATCATAATTCTCCAACACATGGATCCCCCTTCGATATGATGAAGGAATTTGGGATCACATTCAATTCAGCTGGAGAAAACATCGCCAAAGGGCAAACCACCCCTAGCCAGGTTATGAAGGATTGGATGAATAGCCCCGGCCACAAAGCAAATATAATGAGTAATACTTATACCGATATCGGCATTGCTTATTATAACAATGCATGGGTCCAGGAATTCAAATCATAACGACATTCATCACCCACCAATAAGTTATCAAAAGAGCCGCAATTTATACGGCTCTTTTGATAATCATTTAGACGGTGAGTCATACCAAAATATCTTATAGTTAAAATTAAGTGACATTCCTACACTCTCCGCCAACCTAATCGAACCCGTGTTCTCAGGAGAACAGTCCCAGTAAGGGACTATCCCTTTGATTTTACATTCTTCCACAAACGCCCTAGCTACTAAGGTAGCATAATTTTTTCTTCTATATCCTTCTAAGGTTTCTATATCTAAGGCATGGGTTTCATCAGCAACAAATGCAGAAAAACATGAACTCACGATCTCATTGTTTTGCATTGCAATATACCCAAAGCCCTGTTCTAAAAAGTCGTCTATGGTTTCCCAAAACCGAGAAATCTTATCTTCTAAGTATTTCTTGTTACCAAATCTTCTAGACTGTAATAGCTCTTTATCTATTCTTTGAATACTGACACTATCATCTTGGGTTTCACTGGATTCCATGTCCCCCGTAAGTTTAAACACATGTTGAATATCATTAGAGATATTGTGCTTATTAAATATGGTTTGAATCATCTCAGCCCAACTTTCGTTTCCCACGCTAATTTCAACGAAGTTTATATTCAATTTCTTTAATTTGGGTTCAATAACATTTGACATGTATGTGTTCAATCCATTTATAAAATTTATACTTTTTGAATTCCCAATAACATGAAAACCCGTCTGCCCACAAATCCAGATTAAAGCTGCTGTAACCTCAATTGGATGATCTACATAGACCCACCCAGGGTTAATCCCGCTTACCACTGCTCTTACCTCTAGATTATTACACTGCTCAGTCATATGCATTACTTTATAAAAGTCTTGTTTATTAAGCTCTGTGATCATATCTACACCTCCGAATCAACTATTAAGTCACTGTTGTATCTGTTTTATCTGCTGCCGCTGAACAGTTCATTTCAGGCGTCTTAGCAAGAGTGCAACCGCCGTAGATATTCCAAATGAAATGAAAGCTATTATGATCGATCCAATCAGAAAATCACCTACGAGAAACATAACGCCATACCATTGCCCCAAGAGGACAATGACAAATGGTATAGCCCAATTAACAGTAGCTTCTGTTACATTTATATATATAGTTAACATCGCGAAGAGAAGCGTTGCAATCCAAAACCCCAAACAATACATCATTATTATACGACTCTTGTTTTTGGAAGCGAGTACTAACACAAGTATCCAAATAGCTATGTATGCCAATGTGACAATCACATTTTTGGTGGTGGCCGTGTTTCCCATTAGGAACTCTTGAAAATTCAGAACTATACCGCCAATGACAGCCACAATTGATAAAGAAACTACTGTTATAGCATTATTCTTCATTATCGAACCTCCCATTTGGTAAGTGATCCATAAACAGTATTAATTATCTTTTAGCATTTTCACCTCGCTGAATCTCCCGAAAATCCTCTTCTGGACCAAAGGTCCGATTGAGATACCGGTGCCTTCAATGCTATGTTATAGGAAGTATTAACTCCCCTGATCTACCTTTCAAAGTCATCATACATATTATTGTCTTTGTTCTTCATTAAGTTTACTAGACAAAAATCCAAGTTACCAGAGTTTTATTTTATCGGTGCTACGGCCTAACTCACTCAACTAGTGCTCCTTATTAAGTAAACATGTTCCGAAAAAAAAGTTGCATTACCCATCGTCTATGTTTAGCGCGAATTAACGAATGAGGCACACATTCTTTTCAGTTGACTTTGCCCTTAGGGTAAGGTGTATATCTAGAATTGAACAAAGCCATATGAAAGCATTTAGTTCGTATACAAATAGAAGAATGGAGGTGACCTCTTGCTATCGATTGGAGAATTCTCAAAGATATGCGAAGTATCTTCAAAAACGCTTCGATATTATGACGAAATTGGATTAATTACTCCTGATGAAATTAATCCTGAAAACGGTTATAGGTATTATTCCATCAGGCAACTAAAAAAGATGCTCTCTATTAACCGCTTGAAATCTTATGATTTTTCTCTGGAAGAAATCAAAACCCTTTTGGAATTAGAAGAGGATCAATCAGACGAGATGCTTTGTTCTGCTCTTCATCGCAAGAGAAGGCAGTTACAGGAAAAAGTAAATACTTTTGAATATACCCTAAAGGAAATGAGTCATGATATTTTAAATTTAGAGAAGGGTATACCCATGATGTCATACCTTGACAACATCGAAGTACAACTTGTTGAAACCCAGCCCATGAATATCCTTTATATTCATCAGATGATGAGTAGTGATGACTATGTTGCAGGATATGGACAGTATTTTAGCAGGTTATTTGATAAGATTGCTATCGAAAAACTCACCTTGCTTGGTACGCCAATGACTATTTATCACAGCCCTGAATACAATCCTGCCGGCAATGATACAGAGTTTGCCATCCCGATTGAGGAGATAGTAAAAGGAACGAGAGATTTCCCTGGAGGTCTTTGTGCGAAGTCTGTATTAAAGGGGTCATATCCAGAATTGACATCGGTATATGCTAAGCTGAGGGAATGGATAGAAAATGAAGGATATGAATTGGTAAAACCACCCTATGAAGTATATGTAACCACCCCCAATCAGACCACCGGGCCTGAGGATATGGTTACCGAGGTGTATTTTCCTATAAAGAAAAATAGTAGAAAGAGCTAACAATTCTTTCCCCTAACGCACGCTAAACAAAACAAATAACGTCTTTTAAAGGAGATATCTACCATGCCAAGAAACTACTGGCCAACTACAGAATGGCAAACCGTAGACCCGGCAACCCTAAGAATGGACTCTGAAAAGCTTTCAGAGCTTGAACCTACGATAAAATCCGAGTACAGCAATATAAACGGTATTGTTGTTGTGAGAAATGGATCTATTGCTTATGAAAGATATTATAATAGCTACGGCCCGGATGATACGCACCATGTGGCATCGGTAACGAAAAGCATCATATCTGCCCTCATTGGTATTGCTATAGAAGCTAGATATATTAATAATATAGACCAGAAGGTGCTGGATTTCTTCCCCGAATATGTTCCCAATGTTGAGGATCGGCAGAAACGGGAAATCTCCATACGCCATCTTCTCACGATGACAGCCCCCTATTCATTTGAAGACTGGCAAGAACCGCTAGACAAGATGTGTATGCAACCTGACTGGATCAAGTATACTCTCGATATTCTGGGGCAAAAAGGAAGTGTCGGTACTTTTAAGTATTCCACCGCAGGGGCGCACCTGCTGTCAGCTATCATCACTCGTAGCACAGGAAAAAGTGCCCGTGAGTTTGCTAACGAACGCTTATTCAAACCTATCGGTATGAACGAAATCCCGGATTATGAAATGACATCATTTGGGTTTGAGGATTTATTCGGGAACAATGTGAAAGGATGGGTAAACGATCCCAACAGTAACTCTACTGGAGGGTGGGGCCTTACGTTAACTCCTCGTGACATGGCACGTTTTGGTTTGCTATATCTGAACCGTGGCATTTTGGACAATAATCAGATTATTCCCAGGACATGGACCCTCGAATCAATAGCGATGAACTCCAATAATTACGGTTATCTATGGTGGTTACGTGAAGAGGACGGCGTTTTTGCATACTCAGCACTAGGCGATGGCGGTAATGTCATTTGTTGCATTCCAGAAAAAGACCTAGTCGTAGCCATTGCATCCGAATTCATCATTAATCCTCGTGATCGATGGACACTGATTAAGGAATATATTATCCCGGCTGTAATAGACTAAACTTAATCCCACCAAGTCTGGTAAAAAGGTTGAATATATCGCCTGAATTCACGTCTCCGAAAATCCCTCATGGTTTCATAGGTTATCATCTGTCCATCATTTGATCTCGATTTGCCAATTGCTCTTGCTGAGTTTATAAACATTATAGTTCTCATTTTCAATGTCTATAATGTTTTCAAACTCGAAATTACACTTTTGTATTACTCTATTCGAGGGTAAGTTACGTATAAGAGATATAGCATTGAGTACCTCCACGTTCGTATTCTCAAATAAGTACTTGATTATCCCTTGAGCTGCTTGCGTCGAATAACCCTTACCTCTATGATCTTTTGATATTGCATACATGATCTCTCTGTTTGGAGGCGGCAATTCTTCTTTAATTCCCGTACAGCACCAACCGATAAACTCTCCTGATTCTTTCAATATAATCCCCAAACGAAGACGGAGTTCATCAATGTTACCGCCTTCTGATACAACTTTCAGAAAATTTTTATTTTCTTTGGTTTCATAATTCATTAGCCAATCTAACCTTTGTTCTTTAGAAACGTTGTACCCGGGCAAAAACTCATGTATCTCAGGTTGCCAGGTTAGAGAATGAAACTCTTCTAAATCATCAATTATATATTCTCTTAAAATAATATCCGTACAGTCAATCTTGAAAATATGTTCTTCCGAATTGGAATGAGTATTTGAGTTCATTATTTATCTCCCTTATACATATTACGTAGAATGCTTTACCACATATAATACTAAACCGTAAGAGGTCATGGCTGGTAAAGATTTATTATAACTAAACTAACCTGCCATAATTCTGTTCTTATACTTGTGCCAAAAAGTCTCGATATTTACGGTAACTACTGATCTGATAATATATGCCAACTACAAGATGTGTAACAACTATAGGTAAAATGATTGTTACAGTTTTAACATTAATTTTCTTATCCTTAAAGTAATAACTCCATTGGATTACCAAAATTAAAAAATAAAATCAACAATGGAATCAATAACAATATGGCCGGGTTACCATTGCCCGAACTACGCCCTGGAGTGGTTGTCATCAAATTTCCAAAGAAGAATAATAAAGATATAAGCACCAAATTTATAAGTAGTAATATCTTAGTTCTCATATCCATATTTCCTCCTCGAGTTACTTTCATGCCTCATGCAGTTGTTTCGGATAACATTCTTGTATTCACGAAATGAGCCAGCCTTAGATAGCTCTAATCTTAGGCTGGCTCATTTGTTGTCTGATCTTCTTCCATGATTATACACCTGACAAGCTAGGGGTGAGAGTGACCAAGGTAGCGTAGCGACCGCTGTGGCAATGCATTATTATAGGATATTATTGCCCTCTTCGAATATACTTTTATTCTACTAATTCCACCGAATTAGATGTACTTGTAAGCTCTTCATTGATAGTCTTTATGTATATCTTCTGACCCGAATTGTTATACGTTATGATGTCAAATTTTTGCCCTTGATTTGAATCAATAAACACAAAGTACAAATTAAATTTATCCCGAATGTTAATAATCTGAGCTTGTCTTTCTATGCCTCTTTTATAATCTTTAACAACTACGCGCTTGATATCCGGATTTAGAGTTATCCCATGAAGCATTGAAAATGGAGTCCCTCCTATCTCATTAATGCTTAGATCCTTGGAAAAATGATAAGTAATGGGCTCACCCAAGACTTCACTTGGTTCGTTTAAAGATATTCCCGATCCAGAATGTCCTCCTCCGGATATCCATTTCCAGCCCCTCAAGGACTTCTTAATATATTCATATCGGTAGTTGTCAAGACAGTTGTCGCGATTCCATAGAATTTATGTAGTCATTTGAATTGTTCTTCATCAGCATCTATGACTCCATCTTTTTCGGGA